>CACHSP010000001.1 GCA_902582605.1 uncultured Pelagibacteraceae bacterium
GCAAGTATCATTTTTTCAAGAGTATTATTTAATTTGTTTGTTATATTTTCAATAGAGTCTTGTTTTGAGAAGTGAATTGGTTCAAGCACTTTCATTTTAAATTTAATACCTTCATATCTTTCTATAAAAATAGGAACAACAGGCATATCAAATTTTTTTATCAATTGAGCTGGAATAGTAGTAGTAAACGCTTTCTCATTAAAAAAATTCGACTTAATACCCTGAGAAACTCTCTGATCTATCATCAGTGCGGTTGAGAAACCTTGGTTATTAAGTTTTATTAATTCTTTTAATCCACCAATTCCTTTTTTAATTTGATTGTTGCATATATATTTTTTTCTTATTCGCTCCATAAATTTATTTAAAAAAATGTTATTTAGCGGTCTATAGATTGCTCCAATTTTAATACCTATTTTATCAATTTGCATCGCCATTAACTCAAAGTTGCTAAAATGTCCTGAAATGAATATCACTTTTTTATTTTGATCTCTAATATTTAAAAGTACATCCTCACCTTCTAAAGAAATATTTTTACTTAGATTACCATCTCTAAAGTTTTTTATATAAAGATATTCTGCAAAGACCCTCCCGTAATTATTCCACATTGAGGATTTAATTTTGTTTAATTCTTCAGAATTATAATCTGGGAAAGCTTTTCTTATATTATTATCAATTATTTTTTTTGATCTAAAAACTGGACCAATAATTTCAAATAATTTTCCACTAAGAAAAGATGAGAGCTTTACTCCAATAATTTTAAATATAACATAAAAAATGCAAATTATTATAAATTGTATTAAGTATTTAATTATCCTCATAAATCTTTGAAATATTATTAACAAAATTTTCTTGGTTTATAATCTTTAATTCAGATTTTATATAAAAAATTTCATTATTATTGTTCAATCTCATGTAGTCTTTTTCAGTAGTCAAAATTTTACAATTCAAATTTTTTGAAATTGAAATTATTTCATCAATTTCTTTTTGCAGGTATATATAATGATCAGGAAATTCTATTTCCTTGACAATATTTATGTTATATTTTTTTAACATTGATATAAAAGTCTTGTGATTTCCTATACCTGAAAAAACTAAATACTTATCATCTTTCTCAAACTCATTTATATTTAAAGGTATATATTCTCCTTGATAAATATTGATATTGGCATCGATGTTATGAATATATTCTATAATATCATTAATACTTTCATTATTTCCATTTATAAAAACATTTTTATATTTTTTTAGATTTTTTATATTTTCTCTGAGTGGTCCAGATGGAATAGTTAAACTATTACCAATCCAGTTATCAATATTAAAGCAGACAATATTATAATCATAATCTATTGATGGATCTTGCAAACCATCATCAAAAATTGCAAGCTTAAAATTTTCATCAATTGCTTGTTTAATAGATAAGGATCTATCTTTTGATTTAAAAAGTGTTCCATGATTTGCTAATATTTTTTGCTCATCAATTTGATCTGAATAATATTTTTTAATAAAACAAGTTTTAATCTTATCTTTTAAAATTTCATTTATCTTTAAGCTTAAGGAGGTTTTGCCTGTGCCCCCTAGATATATATTCCCTACACAAATAGTTTTAATTTTTGAATACTTCTTTTTTTTTGTCGTTAAGTTTTTGAGAGATTTAAAAATTTTCAGTAATAATGATATAGGTAAAAATAAATAGGAAAGAATGCTGGGTCTTTCGTAATCCCAAAATTTGGGTTTTTTAAATTTCATTATGAATAGATTTATCTAACTCATTAAGGGTTTTTTTAAGTATAGTTGTACCAAGAAATTTCATTTTTTTTACTTTTTTCATATTTTTTTTAAAAATTATTGAATTGGCACATTGTCGAGGAGAGTTAATTGTGGATGATATTTTTAACTGATTTAAATATTTGTAAACATCTTTAAAATTATCAATATTAGGTCCATTTAATATTTTTGCTCCAAATCGAGCAGGCTCTAATGGATTTTGACCACCTCTTTTTATAATTGAACCACCTAAAAAAACTGTCGTGGCGAGTTTGTAAAACTTTTTAGACTCCCCAAAAGTGTCAACAACATAAATGTCGATATTACTCAATTTTTTTTTGTTTGATTTATGGGATACTACATTTAACCCAAGCTCACTAATTTGTGAGATAATTTGGTCAACTCTATCAATATGTCTGGGTATTATAATCGTAATAATATTTTTTATTTTTTTTTTCAAAAGAATATGTGTTTTTGCTGCAAATAATTCTTCGGTGTTATGTGTACTTGCTGCAACAAAAGTTTTAAATTTTTTAAATTGTGAGAATAACTTTTTATCTGAGTGATTTATCTCTAACACATCATGTTCAATAAATTTTAAATTTCCAGTGGATTTTATGTCTTTAACGTTCAATTTTTTTAGATAATAATTTGTCTCTAAATTTTGTGAATATGCCTTGTCTACTAAACTAAAAATAGAATTAGAAAATTTTTTTATTTTATTCCAACGATCAAATGATTTTTTAGTAATTCTAGCATTAAGTAAAATTAAAAGAATATTCTCATTTTTTATAGATTTAAACATACTCGGCCAAATTTCAGACTCTAAAAAAATTGCTACATCTGGTTTCCAGTGACTTAAAAATTTTTTTGAGAAAAATATATGATCTATTGGATAAAATTGATGAATAGTTTTTTTGAATTTAATTTTTTCTAAAACTTTTGATGAACTCAGTGTGCTAGATGTTATTAATATTTTACTTATTGATTTATCATTTTCATATTTTTTAATTACTGGAACAACACTTAATATTTCACCTACACTAGACCCATGAAACCAAATTAGTTTGCCACTTCCTCTTTTTTTTGAAAATAAACAAAATTTTTCTCTAAATCTAAATTTATCCTCTTTGTTTTTAATGATTCTTATAATAACTATTATTGGAGAGAAGCATAAAATTATTGAGAGCAAAATTTGATAAATAAAAAAAATCATTAACTCTGAAATTGTTTATCATGAAAATTTTTATAAATTTTTGAATTAATTAATAAATCTTCATGTTTTCCATAATCAATTATTTTTCCAGAGTCTATGACAAATATTTTGTTTGAGTTTAAAATAGTTGAAAGCCTATGAGCAATTACAATCGTAGTTTTATCTTTTGTTAAGATTTTTAAGGCATCTTGTATTTTTGTTTCAGTTTCTGAGTCCAAAGAGGAAGTTGCTTCATCCAATAAAATAATTGAACTTTTTTTTAGCATTGCTCTTGCTATAGAAATTCTTTGTTTTTCTCCTCCAGATAATCTAACGCCATCTTCACCAATTAATGTCTCGTATTTTTCAGGTAAATTTTTTATAAACTCTTCACAATGCGAAAGTTTAGCTGCTTCAAATATTTCATCATCACTTGCGTCTAGATTAGCATATTTAATATTGTTTTTAATTGTATCATCAAAAAGAGTTGTTTCTTGACTAACTAAAGAAATATTCTTTCTCAAAGAATGTAATGTTACATCATAAATTGATTGATTATCTATTAAGATATCACCGGATTTACAATCATAAAATCTTGGAATTAAACTTAAAATAGTAGATTTACCGGAACCACTATGACCAACTAGTGAAGTCATTTTTCCTCCTTCAAAATCTAAATTAATTTCTTTTAAAACATCGCCGTCAGAATTTTTATATCTAAATAATACATCTTTAAATTTAATGTTTGCATTTTCGATGTTAATTTCTTTAGCATTCTCCTTATTTTTTATAATGATTTTTGTATCAACCACTGGTAAAATTCTTCCAGCCGCAGATAGACCTTGATTGACTATGATATTCAAGGTCGAAAGAGATCTAACTGGTTGATATGCAAGCATCATCGCTGCAAGAAATGAAAAAAAATTGTTTACACTTAGCTCATTACTGGCAATTAACTTTCCTGAGTAGAAGATTAAAATTGCTATCATAAACCCAGTGAGAATCTCCATGATTGGAGATATTCTTACGATTACGATTCCAATTTTTTTACTCTTTTCTTTCAGTTGATCTAAATAATCATTAGCTCTATTAGTTTCATATTTTTCTTTTTGAAAAATTTTAGTTAATTTGTGATTTTTAAAAAGCTCAACTAGATATCTTGTTAAGAAACTTGACTTTTCTTGAGCCTGAGTTGTAACTTTACCCATTCTTTTACCAAGTGATCTTGCAGCTGTGCTAGCTATTGGAATTAATATTATTGCAATTAATGAAAGCTTCCAATTTTGTAAAAACATGACAGTTAATAGACCTATCAAAGTTAAACTATCCTTAAAGAGATTAAGAATTCCATTACTTAACAAATTGGTTATATGAAGAACGTCATAAGTTAAATTGGAAATAAATTTACCTGAGTGCTTTTCATCTATGGATTGAGAATCTGCATTTATTAAAGTACCCAACATATCTATCTGTAGCTTTTTTTTTATTTCTTCTGCAACGTTGATCATCATCACCTTAGCCAAATAAAGTGATACACCTTTAGTTGTAAATGCTAAAATTATTAGTATAGGTATTAAAATTAATAATGATTGGTCTTTTTGAATAAAGATTTTATCAATCGCTGGGTCTAAGAGCCAAGCAATTGCTGAAGTGCTTCCTGCCACTAACAACGAAAAAAATATTGCCAAAAAAATTTGTTTCAAATATTTTTTTGTATAATCTTTATAAAGTCTTTTAAGAATTTTTGTCTTGTTCATTATTAAAACAACTTTCCAATTAAAATGTTAAAAAATATAATAATACCAAAATTATTGTTGCTCTTAAAAACCTTTAAACATGAAGTGGGATTTTTTGAGTCAAAATTATTTATTTGATAGAATAAGTGTATTATTGGAATTAAAATAAATAAAAAATATACAAGACTAAAATTCATTATTAATCCCCCAATAATAAGTGAAGATACTAATGATAAATAACATACTATTAAAAAAATTTTTGCTGTTCCTTTAAACTTTATTGAAGTTGATTTCACTCCTATAATTTCATCATCTTTAATATCTTGGAATCCATATACTGTGTCATACCCTAGTGTCCAAAATATGGCTCCAATGTAAAAAATCAATGGTGTAAGGCTCATTTGTTCTGATATGGAAGTCCAACCAAGTATTAATCCATAATTGAATGTAATTCCTAAAAAAAGTTGAGGCCAATATGTAAATCTTTTCATTAGAGGATATGTAAAAGCTAAAGGCATAGATGCTAAGGCAATAATAATTGTAAAATAATTAAAATTTATCAGAACCAAAAATGCAAGTGAGCACAAGATTAATACATATAGCAATCCAATTTTAATAGTAATTTTTCCTGAAGCTATTGGCCTATCTTGAGTTCTATCAACTCTTTGATCAAATTTTCTGTCTAAAATATCATTAACTATACATCCTGCAGATCTCATTAAAACCGAACCAAGAAAAAAAAGTAAGAGATAATTGAAATAAATTTGAAGATTATTAGAAAAATCATAAATCAAAGTTAATCCCCAAGCGCATGGCCAAAATAGCAACATGTAACCAATTGGTTTCCTCAACCTTGTTAGCTCAATAAATAAGTTTAATTGGTTCATAAAATTTTACTTGTAAATAACAAAGGCAAGATTGATAATCAAATTGATTCGCATGAATATAGATTACACTGTTACCGCATTAATGTTTCCTGCAATCCCACTGATAATGGGAGTGTATTCTAATAGGTTTCATACTTTGAGTTCTTTAATAAGAAAAATACATGATGAGTACGTATTTGAAAAACACACCCCGCCTGAATGGAAAGACCAATTGATAAATTTAGAGAAAAGAATTGGTGTTTTAAAATTAAGTATTTTATTTGCTGCTTTTGGATTTTTGTTCAATATGCTAACTGTTTTTGGTCTTTATTTACAGGAACTTTTTATTGCAAGAATAATCTTTGGCTCATGTTGTTTATCAATGATGATTTCAATTATATTTTTTATTATTGAAATTCAGATCTCAACTAAGGCTCTTAGACTTCATCTTTCTGACATGGATATTCAATTTAAGGAATAATTACTGCTGGACCAGTTAATAATCTTGCCTCTAAATCTTTATGAGCTTGAGCAGCATCTGTTAAAGAGTATTTTTTTGAAATTTCTACTTTAAATTTGTTAGATAAAATTGCATCAAAAACTTTTTTTGCTGACTCAACTAATTCCTCTCTTTTAATCGTATAATGTGCGATGGATGGTCGAGTAAAAAATAATCCTTTAGCGTTAATATCTTTTTTTACATCAATCGTATCAACATACCCAGATGCATTTCCAAATGCTACCATCATCCCTCTTATCTTTAATGTTTCAATTGAACCTTTAAATGTTTTTATTCCAACACCATCATAAACAACATCAATACCATTTTTTCCTACAATTTTTTCAACTTCTTCTGAGAAATTTTTTTCAGAATAATTAATTACATGGTGACAGCCATTTTTTTTGGCAATTTCTTCTTTAGCTTTTGAACCAACTGTTCCAATTACTTTTGCACCTAGAGAATTAGCCCAAGGGCACAAGATTTGACCAAGAGCTCCAGCTGCTGCATGATAAAGCACTTTATCACCTTTTTTTAATGGATAGGCTCTATGTAATAGGTACTCTGCAGTGATACCTTTTAGAGTTATACAAGATGCCACCTCATCAGAAATACCATCTGGAACAGAAATTAATTTTTCTTCGGGCATAATTTGTTTTTCTGAATATGCGCCAATTGGCATTGATGCATGAGTAACTCTATCACCAACTTTAAATAATTTTACTTCAGATCCTATTTCCTCAATTACACCACTTGCTTCAAGACCAATACCGCTAGGTAATGGAATAGGGTAGAGTCCTGTCCTGTGATAAATATCTATATAATTTAAGCCTATTGATTTGTTTTTAATTAAGACCTCTTTCGGACCCGGTTTTCCAATGTCTATATCCTTAATAACCAAAACCTCTGGTCCACCAAATTTCTCTATTTGTATTGATTTCATTTTTTATTTTACAAATGTGCCGTTATGATAATCTTTAACGGCTTGCAATATCTCTGCTTTAGTGTTCATTACAAACGGACCACCTCTTGCAATTTCCTCATTTATTGGTTTTCCAGAAATAACTAAAAATTTAGCTTTTGATAAAGCTTTCACTTTCAAATTTTCACCTCTTGTAAGTAATATCAAGGTGCTATCTTTGACATTGTCATGTTTTTGCTCGCCTATCTCTATTTCACCATCTATTAAATAAATAAAACTATTATGTGTAGATGGGAGAAGATAAGTGAAATTCTTATCTTTATTTAGTTCGACATCAAAATAAACTGGCTCAACATTGTGCCCTTTAACTGGACCCTCTGCTTTTTCAAACTTACCAGCTATAACTTTTACTTTTTTATCACTATCTTTATGTACACTCATTTTATCTGCATCAATATAAA
This sequence comes from uncultured Pelagibacteraceae bacterium, assembly GCA_902582605.1. GTDB lineage: Bacteria > Pseudomonadota > Alphaproteobacteria > Pelagibacterales > Pelagibacteraceae > Pelagibacter. Next base: position 7,444 of record CACHSP010000001.1, read on the forward strand.
TATACTCAGGTTTGCTCATTTTTAACTTTGCTGGCATATTGATCCACAATTGAAATCCATGAAGTTTCCCTTCTTTCATTGCAGGCATCTCTGAGTGGATAATACCACTTCCAGTTTTCATCCATTGGACATCACCAGCAGTCATTTTACCTTCACCGCCTGTGCTATCTTTATGTTCAAAATCACCAGCAAGCATGTAAGTTACTGTTTCAATTCCTCGGTGAGGATGTGGAGGGAAACCAGCTACATAATCATCACTATTTTCAGAGCCAAATTCGTCTAGCATCAAAAAAGGATCAAAGTAATTGGGTTCAACTCCAATACTTCTTTTTAATTTTACTCCAGCTCCATCTGAAGCTGGGATTGGATCAATGATTTGTTTTACTTCAATATTTTTCATCAGCTTTAAGTAACGAATTAATTATTAATTTCAAGATCACTTTTTATCTAAACAAAAACCTTTAGCACCATTGACTACCAAGAATAAAAAACCACCAGCCAAAGCAATGTTTTTAAGAAAAGCGGTTAGCTGTACCTGGTCAGCAAAATCATTGTGAAAAATAATAGCTGTTGCAAAACAAAATAAACTTAAAGCCGCAGCAGCAATTCTAGTTTGATAGCCAATTACAATTAGAATGGGTCCAATTATTTCAAGAGCAATTGCAGGTATAATCAATATACCGGGCAAACCAAAACTTTCCATCCAACCTATAGTTCCCTCATAATTATTTATTTTAAAAATTCCATTTAAAAAAAATAATGCAGATATTAAAACTCTTGCAAATAAATCTAGTGCTTTAATCATGTTAAATAAATCTTAGTAAATACAATGGCGGATTGTAACATTGTTTGCAAGCACAAAAAAAAAATATTTTGTCACCTTTGGTCTTTATTTTAAAAAATATTAAACTAATTGAATTAGTTTGTTAAGATCTGTAATTTGATGTTTTGGCCTAAAATCTAAATTATCAAAAATGTTATTATTTCTATTTACCCAGATAGATTGGTAACCATAATTTCCACCACCAGAAACATCCCAAGTATTAGCACTTAAAAATGCAACTTCACTTTTATTAATATTATATTTTTTTATAGGCATATCATAAACTCTAGAACTTGGTTTATATACGCCAACTTGTTCTATAGAAAATATATCATCAAATAAATTGTCCAAATGATTACTTTTAACTAATTCGTCCAGTAGTGATGGAGTGCCATTAGATAAAATAGCTAATTTAAATTTTTTCTCTTTTAGAGTTTTCAAAGTTTCTTGAACTTCTTTATAGGGTGATAAAATTTTATATAAATTAAGTAATTCATTTCTCATTGAAGGATCAATATTAAAAACTTTTATTGATTTATCTAAACTATCTTCTGTAATTTGCCAAAAATCTTTGTGTCGATCCATTAAACTTCTAAGCCAAGTATATTCTAATTGAGTGGTTCTCCAAAAATTTGCAAATCCCTCCCATTTATCTCCAATTTTATCTTTACATTTTTCTGCAGCTGAATTGACATCAAACAATGTTCCATATGCATCAAAAATTATTGCTTTAACATTTTCCATAAACTAACTTAACACAAATGAGCAATATTAGATTATTTTTCTTGAGAACATTATCTACAGATATGACCGATATATTAGATAAGTCCCAATCACATTATTTGACTAAAGTTATGCGAATTAAAGAAAGTGAAGCTTTTTCAATATTCAATCAAAATGGAGAATGGGAAGCAAAAATTTTAAAAATATCAAAAGGTATTGTTGAATTTAAAACAATTAAACAATTAAGAAAAAAAGAAAGTTCAAAAGAATTGTGGCTAGCATTCTCACCGATTAAATCAAACTATCAAAATTTTATGATTCAAAAAGCAACTGAACTAGGAGTAACTAAATTCTTACCAATAATTTTTGACAGAACAGTTGTGAGAAAAATTAATAATGAGCGTTTAGAAAAAATAGTTATTGAAGCAAGTGAACAATCTAATCGACTAAATGTACCTGAAATTGAGAAAGCTCAAAATTTGAAAAAATTTTTAAAATCGAATTCAATAGACTTAATTTTTACTGATTTAAATTCTAATAATAAAAAAATTGAAAAAACAAAGTTTTCAAATAAACCAATTTGCATCATTATAGGTCCTGAGGGAGATTTCTCAGAACACGAAAGGCAAGAGATTCTATCTTTTAAAGGAGTACAGGCACTAAAAATTAATGACAATATTTTAAGATCAGAAACCGCAGTGATATCTGCAATTTCGATCATAAATTATGTGATTAATTGATAAATTGTCGCGAAAACTAAAGTGTAATTTTTACAAAAGCGCTTTATATAGCTAGTTAAAATGAAAAAAATTTTATTTATATTTTCAAGTATTTTTATCTCTCAAAATGCTTTTGCAAACCAACCTGTTGATTGGCAATTAGGTTTTCAAAAAGCAGCATCAGAGTCGATGAGAGACATTGTGGCTTTTCACGATAATTTGTTATTACCGATAATAATAGCAATAAGTGTATTTGTTTTATTTTTAATGCTTTATGCGTGTGTAAGATTTAGAGCCTCAGCAAACCCTAATCCTTCAAAGAGAACACACAATGTAACTGTTGAAGTTTTATGGACTTTAATTCCTTGCTTAATTTTAATTGTTATGGCAGTTCCATCATTTAAAATTTTATATAAGCAAGATACAATTCCAAAAGCAGATTTAACAATCAAAGCAATAGGCTATCAATGGTATTGGGGTTATGAGTATCCAGACGAAAATTTGGAATTTGACTCATACATGGTTGAGGAAAAAGATTTAAAAGCAAATCAACCAAGATTGCTAGCTGTTGATAATGAAGTTGTAGTTCCAGTTGGTAAAGTAGTAAAAGTTTTAATCACAGCAAATGATGTTTTGCATGCTTGGGCCTTACCTTCATTTGGAGTAAAAAGGGATGCGGTACCTGGAAGAATTAATGAAACGTGGTTTAAGGCTGAAAAAGTTGGTACTTATTATGGTCAATGTTCAGAACTTTGTGGTATAAAACATGCATTTATGCCTATTGCAGTAAAAGTAGTTAGTGAAGATGAATATCAAGAATGGCTATCTGAGGCGCGCGTGAAATTTGCAAAAGAAGAAATTGAAAATGATAAACTTAAATTAGCGAGTAAATAAATTATGTATACACAAACAGCATCACACGATCATCATACTCCAACTGGTTGGAAACGTTGGGCGTATTCTACTAACCATAAAGATATTGGGACAATGTATTTAATTTTTGCAATTGTTGCAGGAGTTATTGGAACTGCTTTTTCTGTTTTAATGAGAATGGAATTAATGCATCCTGGTGATGGCATTTTAGGTGGTAATTATCACTTATATAATGTGTTGGTTACTGGACATGGTTTAATAATGATTTTTTTCATGGTAATGCCAGCAATGATTGGTGGCTTTGGTAATTGGTTTGTGCCAATTATGATTGGAGCTCCTGACATGGCATTTCCAAGAATGAACAATATTTCTTTTTGGTTATTACCTGTTTCTTTAACTCTATTAATTTTATCAATTTTTGCAGATGGCCCTCCAGGACAAACTGGTGTAGGGGGTGGATGGACTATTTATCCTCCGTTGTCCTCAAAAGCCGGACAACCTGGACCAGCGATGGATTTAGCTATTTTAAGTTTGCACTTAGCGGGTGCCTCATCAATTTTAGGAGCAGTTAATTTTATTACTACTATTCTAAATATGAGAACACCAGGTATGACATTACATAAAATGCCTTTGTTCGCATGGTCTATATTAGTAACTGCATTTTTATTATTATTATCTTTACCAGTATTAGCTGGAGCAATAACAATGTTGTTAACAGATAGAAATTTCGGTACCGCCTTCTTTGAAGCCCAGACAGGGGGTGATCCAGTCTTGTTCCAACATTTATTTTGGTTTTTTGGTCATCCAGAAGTATACATTTTAATCCTTCCAGGATTTGGAATGATTAGTCATATTGTTTCAACATTTTCTAGAAAACCTGTTTTTGGATATCTTGGAATGGCTTATGCAATGGTAGCAATTGGAATTGTCGGATTTGTTGTATGGGCGCACCATATGTACACAGTTGGATTAAGCACAGATACAAAAGCATATTTTTTAGCTGCAACAATGATTATTGCTGTTCCAACAGGAATAAAAATTTTCTCATGGATCGCAACAATGTGGGGTGGTTCAATATCTTTTAAAACACCAATGGTATGGGCATTAGGATTTATTTTTATGTTCACGGTTGGTGGAGTAACTGGAGTCGTTTTAGCTAACGCAGGTGTTGATACTGCAATGCATGACACTTATTACGTAGTTGCTCATTTTCACTATGTGCTTTCTCTAGGAGCTGTTTTTGCAATTTTTGCAGGCTTTTATTATTGGTTCTCAAAAATGAGTGGTTATGAATATTCTGAGTGGATGGGTCAATTACATTTCTGGTTAACATTTATTGGAGTTAACTTGATTTTCTTCCCTCAGCACTTTCTAGGATTAGCTGGGATGCCGAGAAGATATGCTGATTATCCTGATGCATTTGCCGGATGGAATTATATATCTTCAATAGGGTCTTACGTGGCTGTAGCTGGGCTAGCTGTATTTTTTATGAATTTGATTTATGCATTTGCAAAAAAGAAAGCAGCCGCACAAAATCCATGGGGTGTGGGAGCAACAACGTTAGAGTGGACTGTGCCGTCTCCACCAAATTTCCATACTTTTGAGGAATTGCCAAAATTTGAAGATGGTCAGGGTACACAAAAATCGCACGGCTAATTAAATAAGAGCATTAAGAACCGATGGATAATTCAAGGCTAAAAAAAAGAAGCTTAAGCCAAGAGGATTTATTTAATCTTTCAGAATTATTTAAATTGATGAAGCCAAGAGTTATGTCATTGGTAATTTTTACCTGTGCCGTGGGTTTATTAACAGCTCCTAACATTGTTTCAACTAAAGATGCAATTATTGGAATTCTTCTCGTTTCATTAGGTGCTGGCGCAGCTGGTGCTTTAAATATGTGGTATGAGTCTGATCTTGATGCTTTAATGACAAGAACTTGTTTAAGACCAATTCCAACAGGGAAAGTCAATAGAAATCAGGCTTTGATATTTGGTGTTACATTATCAATAGTTTCAGTTGTAGCTTTAGATTATTTTACCAACAGAGTTTCTGCTGCAATATTATTACTAACAATATTGTTTTATGTGTTTGTTTATACAATCTGGTTAAAAAGAAGAACTCCACAAAATATAGTTATTGGTGGAGCAGCTGGTGCTTTTCCTCCAGTTATAGGATGGACTATTGCTACAGGCTCTATATCGCTTGAACCATTAACATTTTTTTTAATAATATTTTTTTGGACGCCCTCTCATTTTTGGGCACTTAGTTTATACAAGTCTGACGACTACCGAAAAGCCAAAATACCAATGCTGCCACTAACCAATGGAATAGAAAGTACCAAAATCAATATATTCATTTATTCTTTATTGATGATACCGGTAATTATTTTTCCATATTTAATTAACTTTGTTGGCTTAACATTTTTAATTCCATCATTGCTATTAACTTTCTATTACAATTTTTTATGTTATGAATTGTTGGATTATAAAAAAAATAGATTTAACTCTAAGAAAGCAAAAGCTATCTTTGGATATTCAATATTGTATTTATTCTTAGTTTTTGTTCTATTTTTGATTGATAAAATAATATGATTACACCAGATAAAAAAACAAAAAGAAAAAATATTATTACAGCATTAGCTATTATTGCGTTCATGATTTTTCTTTTCTTTTTTACTTTATATAACACAGGGGTATTTGATAGGTCGATATGATAGAAAAAAAGAAATTAACACCATTAGTTTTAGCTGGAATTTTTGTTTTGATGTTAGGTTTGTCATACGCATCGGTGCCTCTTTATGAGATTTTTTGTAGAGTTACTGGTTTTGGAGGAACTACTCAAGTAGCAGACAAAGCTCCAAAAATTGTTTTAGATAAAGTAGTTAGTGTAAGATTTGATACCAATGTTAATAATTTACCATGGGATTTTAAAGCAAAATCAAATGTGATGGATGTTAAAGTGGGTCAAGTAAACAAAATCGAGTTTGAGGTGACTAATTATAGTAATGAACCAACTGCAGGTGTAGCAAGTTTTAATGTTTCACCCTCAAGCTTTGGAAAATATTATAGTAAACTTGGTTGTTTTTGCTTTGAAAAACAAGAATTAAAAGCTGGTGAAACTGCTACCTATGTGATGACTTTTTATTTAGATCCAGAAATGGTCAATGATGCAACAGTAAAAAATTTACAGGATGTAACTATGTCGTATACTTTTTTCTCGACAGATTACTATAAACAATCATAATCCAAAAAAAATGTCAGCTGAAAAAAAACACGATTACCATTTAGTAGACCCAAGTCCTTGGCCTATCTATGTTTCATTTTCATGTTTAGTTTTAGCTGTTGGAGCTGTTTACTACATGCATTATGAGGTTTCATGGGGAATGTACCTTGGATTTGCTTTATTAATATATGGAGCATACATGTGGTTTAGAGATGTAGTTATTGAGGCAGAGCATCAAGGACATCATACGCCAGTGGTTCAAATACATCATCGTTACGGAATGACTTTGTTCATTGCCTCTGAGGTAATGTTTTTTGTTGCTTGGTTTTGGGCTTACTTTGATGTGAGTCTTTTTCCAAACGATTTCGTTGGAAATGTATGGCCGCCAAAGGATATAGAAACTTTTGATCCATGGGATATACCATTGATAAATACATTGGTTCTTTTATTATCTGGAACTACTGTGACTTGGTCTCATCATGCTCTCTTAGAGGATGATAGAAAAGGGTTTATTCAAGGATTAGTTTTAACAGTTATATTAGGAGTTTGTTTTACTGCCTTACAAGCTTACGAATATCATCATGCAACATTTGCTTTTTCAGATCACATATATGGTTCAGTATTTTACATGGCAACAGGATTTCATGGTTTTCACGTGATCGTGGGTACAATTTTCTTGGCCGTATGTTTGTGGAGAGGAAAGTTAGGTCACTTTAACAAAGATCATCACTTTGGTTTTGAGGCAGCAGCATGGTACTGGCACTTTGTTGACGTAGTTTGGCTATTCTTATTTGCTGCGATCTATATTTGGGGAAGCTAATTTTGCACCTTGAAACATAAATTTTTATTTTCAGTTTTTACCATATTTTTTATATTTGTTTTTGTTGCTTTAGGCACTTGGCAGGTAATTCGTTTAAATTGGAAGAACAATCTCATTTTAGAAATTGAAAACTCACTGAAAAATCCTCCAGTCCAGCTTTCACAATCTAACCAACAAAATTATCTCAAAATCAAAACATCTGGTCGTGTTGATTTTGAGAAACAAATTTACTTATATAATTTAAATGACTCAGGAACACCTGGGTTTGAGGTTTTAAATCCAATTTTAATAAATGGCGAAAATTATTTACTCAATAGAGGATGGATACCATTTGAAAAAAAAGATACTCCAGAGATAAATATATTGGATCAAAATAATATAGAAGGAACTCTTAAAACACAGGGAAGAAAAAATATATTCAAACCAGATAATGATATTAAAGAAAATTACTGGTTTAGTTTGAATAGAGAAGATATCTCAAAATTTACTGGTAAAGAATTTTCTAAGTACATAATATATTTAGATGGAAATTATCAGTTTCCTAGACCAAAAAAAATTACTGCTAATATTTCCAACAATCATAAAAAATATGCAATGACATGGTTTTCATTAGCGATTTCAATTCTTTTGCTATATCTATATTTTAGAAAAAAGAATTATTAAATGAATTATATTAGTACAAGAGATAATCAGAAAAACTTTACTTTTAAAGATGTTTTCCTCAAAGGTTTGGCAGATGATGGGGGACTATTTGTTCCAAAATCAATTAAACCATTTAAAAAGGAAGAATTAGATAACTTAAAAAACCTAAGTTACAATCATTTAGCGGCTGAAATAATTTATCCATTCATAGGAGATTTCATGTCTAAAGATGATCTAATTTCTTTGATTTCAAAATCATATTCAAATTTCAGATCCGATGATGTTGTAAAAATATCTGATCTAGGTGATTTAAAAGTATTAGAATTATTTCATGGACCTACACTTGCTTTTAAAGATATCGCAATGCAACTAATAGGTAATTTTTATCAATATCATTTAGGTCGTGATCAAAAAAAAATTAATATAATTGTTGCAACTTCAGGTGATACGGGTGCCGCTGCCATAGACGCTTTAAAGGGAAAAAATAATTTAAATGTTTTTGTATTACACCCCAACAATAAAATTTCGCCAGTGCAAAGAAGACTAATGACAATACATGAAGAGAGTAATGTATTTAACATTGCGGTGGAGGGTAATTTTGACGATTGCCAAAATTTAGTAAAAGCAATGTTTAATGACGAAAAATTTTCTAAAGCAATTAATATGTCGGGTGTAAATTCAATCAATTGGGCAAGAATTATTGCTCAATCGGTGTATTATTTTTACGCTTACTTTAAAATTGGAAACGGCCAACCACTATCTTTTTCTGTTCCAACAGGAAACTTTGGTGATATTTACGCTGGCTATTTAGCAAAAAAACTAGGTCTTCCAATTGATAAATTAATCGTAGCTACAAATAAAAATGACATACTGCACAGAGCGATATCTGGTGGTGATTATAGTCAAAAGAAAGTTGAAGAAACAAATACTCCAAGTATGGATATACAAATAGCAAGTAATTTCGAAAGACTTTTATACGACGTCAAAGGTTGTAACTCAGAAGTGACAAAAGTTGTAATGGGTGAAATAAAAAATAACACTTATAAAATTGATAAAAAAGACTTAGATAAAATTAAAAAGGATTTTACATCTGAAATGCTTAATGAAAACGAAACTGTTGAAATGATAAAAACCATCAATGACGAATATCAGATGGTAGTGGATCCGCATACTGCAGTGGGTATTGGTGTGGTTAGAAAATTAGGATTGGAAAAAAATTGTGTTGTATTATCAACTGCACACCCATGTAAGTTTCCGAAGGCAATAGAAGATGCAATATCAAAAACTGAAAATTTACCAGAAAGTCTTAAATATGTTAATGACAGAAAAGAAAAATTTGAACTTCTATCAAATGATATTGAAAAAGTTAAAAAATATGTGATGAATTCGATATGAAACTTAAAATAAAAGATCAACTGCCAGACACAGAGATTTTTCAACTTGTTGATGGAGAGCCTCAAAAAAGTAAATTAAGAGAAACTATTGGTAATGGTAAAGTTGTTTTATTTGGTTTACCAGGGGCATTTACATCAACTTGCTCCAAACTTCACTTACCAGGTTTTGTAGCAAATGCAGATAAAATCAAATCAAAAGGAATAGAAAATATATTTTGTTTATCAGTAAATGATCCTTACGTAATGAATGGCTGGGGTGAGATTAATAATACTGGAGATAAAATTAAAATGTTATCTGATCCATATTTATTATTTACGAAAGCAATCGGTGCTGAAGTTGATCGAAATGCAAAAGGAATGGGAATTAGATCAAATCGTTATTTAATGGTGATTGAAAATTTCACAATTGTTAATATTCATGTTGAAAAAGAAACTAAAGAATGTGGTTTAACTTCAGCAGAAAACTTATTAAATAATCTAATCTAAGTAGGGCAGTTCTGTTGCCAGGTGCCCCGAACTATGTTTGATTATAGCAAATATTTTTTCCAAAATAACACTAATTTTATGTATTAGGACGAGTAAATGACGAGTAAAAATCGACTCGTCATAGATTTTAGGATTTGATAATCTTAAAGAATGTTTTTTGGTTTATTTGAGGGAAAAGCTGCAAAAGCGTGGCGTGAGGAAACAATTAGAACAATTAATGATGCCTCTTACAGGTTTGATATTAAAAAAAAAAAATCAATTTCAAAAAATGTTTTGCAAAGAATTTTAAGATTATTAGAGGAAATAGAAAATCTTTCAGCTAGAGACAAAAAAGAGATAATGTTTCAACGTATAGATGAAATTGCCAAAGAGCGAAGGCAAAATATAAATAATTTACAATTTGATAATCCAAAGTGGGTTGAGGTTGCAATGACAGAAAGTTTTTTTAATATGTACAGTGGCCATTTTGGTAAAAAACTCGCTCAAGAAGCTGTAATGGTTATATATTGGTGTAGAACAAATCTATCTGAAAAAGAAATAGATAAATTAGTTAAGAATTCAAGTTTACCAAAAGATAAAATATTTGGTGATAAGTTATGACGAGTATAGGACGAGTCATTAGGTTGTATTTTTAAATTTACGTTGATAACTAAAACTTATTTTAAAATAGGAAGGGGCGTTCTGTTGCCAGGTGCCCTAACTACAAGTTAGCAGCATCTTTAGCGAGTAAATCTACTTCATTATTTAATTCATCGGTTGAATGGGCTTTTACCCAGTTCCAACTTATTTCAAATTCATTATTTAATAGATCTAATTCTGTCCAAAGTGCTTTATTGCTTACTTCTTTTTTGTTTGCAGTTTTCCATCCATTTTTTTTCCAATTGTGTATCCATTCTGTTATTCCAGATTTAACATATTTGGAGTCAGTAAAAATTTGAACTTTGCTTCCTTTTGGAATTTTTTTAAGCGCCTCTATCGGTGCTAATAATTCCATTTGATTATTTGTCGTATCTTTTTTATTTCCTTTGAGTTCAGTTTTTTTCCCATCATTTAATATTATTGCGGCCCAGCCACCATTGCCAGGATTACCAAGACACGAACCATCGGTATAAATTTTAATCATTAAATTAAATAATCCTTATAGTCTTTTAAATTATTATGAATTATCAGTTTTTGATAATATTCTCTTGGATCTTTGATTTTTATCAGGGCAGTTTTTGGAGTATTCGTATAGTCGTAAAGTCTTGTTAGAAAATATCTCATCGCAGCAGCACGGCATAAAATATTTAATGATTTTTTCTCAATTACAGAGATCTTTTTAATACCTTCATATCCTCTTATTAAATTTTTAACCTTTTTTTTGTTTAATTTAAATTGAGATTTTTTTTTATCAAAACAAAGAGCGTTAATACATATCGCTATTTCATACATAAAATAATCGTTTGCAGCAAAATAAAAATCTATAATTCCAGAAATCTTATCTTTTTTAAAAAAAATATTATCGATAAAAAGATCACCATGTATTATTCCATTAGGCAATTTTTTTGGCCATTTATTTTTAATTTCTCTAAAATTACTTTTGAGAAATTTTTCTAAATTAATGAATTTTTTTGATTTAAATTTAATACTTTTTAATAATGGATTTAAATTTTTTATATTCATTGAGTTTTTTCTAAACAATTTTATTTTTTTTGAGGATGAGTGCATTTGAGCAACAGTTTTTCCAATATCATAACAATTCTTTAAACTAAGATTTTTTTTATCTTTTCCATCGAGAAATGAAACAACACAAGCAACCTTATTTTTTATTTTAAACAGATATTTTCCATCACGATTTTTTAACGGTTTTGGACATCTTAATTTTAGATCATTTAATTGATCCATTAATTTCATAAAAAAAGGTATTTCTTTTTTTTGAACTCTTTTTTCGAATATAGTTAATATAAATTTATTGTTTTTCGATTTTAATAAATAATTAGTATTTTCAATACCTTGTTTGATACCTTTAAAACTTAAAAATTTTTGATTTTCAAATTTTTTATTAATAGACGAAATATCTTTCTTATTTATCTTTGTGTAGACAGCCATTTAATTTAATTTTTTTGGAACTCGAAAAACAACGTTTTCTTTTATAATTTCCACTTCTTCTATAGTGACTGTAAATTTATTTTTCAATTCTTTAATAAAATTTTCGACAAGTATTTCAGGGGCAGATGCACCAGATGAAATTCCGATTATATTTGAATTTTCAATTAAGTTGAATGGAATTTCACTTTGTGAGTGGATCAGTATTGAGTTTTCACACCCCGATTTTTTAGCAACCTCAACAAGTCTTACCGAGTTAGATGAATTTCGACTACCAATAACAAAAAAAAGATCACACTTTTTTGCAATGTTTTTAACAGCCATTTGTCTATTAGTTGTTGCGTAACAAATATCTTCTTTCGCAGGCTCTCTAATATTTGAAAATTTTTCCTTAAGGATTGATATTATTTCTTTTGTATCATCTACTGATAGGGTTGTCTGGGTAACATAGGCAATCTTTTCAGAATTTTTTGGATCATAATTCTTTGCTTCGTCCTCATTTTGGATAAGGTCTATAGATCCTTTGGGCAGTTGTCCCATTGTTCCAATTACTTCAGGATGATTTTCATGCCCTATTAAGATTAAATGGTATCCAGCCTTATGAAGATTTTCAGCTTCTCTATGAACTTTAGAAACCAATGGACATGTTGCATCAACATAAGTCATATTATAGTTTTTTGCATCTTGTGGAATTTTTTTTGGAACACCATGTGCAGAAAAAATAACTGGTCTAGTTTTATCTTCAATTTCTTCAAGCTCTTCCACAAATATTGCACCTTTATTTCTTAGATCATCAACAACAAATTTATTGTGTACTATTTCGTGTCTAACGTAAACTGGAGAACCATACTTTTGAATTGATTTTTCAACAATTTCAATTGCTCGTTCAACACCAGCACAAAATCCTCGTGGAGCAGATAATAATATTTTAAGTTCTTTGTTTTTCATTTTTATCTAAAAGATACTCAAGTAATATATGTGGAAATGTTAAAGACGCCAAACCTATAAAAATGACTTTAATAATTGAGTTATCAAAATCATATTTAAAATTGAGCAAATAAATACCAACTAAACAAATAATAGCAGTTAATATAGTAAGTGGCATAGCCTTTTTAATAAAAATCAATAACCCATTTTTAATATTAGTGTTATCTAATTCGTAAATTAATGTGATGCTATGTCTTACAGAATGTAAAAAACAAAAATATGTAGTAAATGCTATTAAAGGAGAGAGGTAGTAATTTAAAATTAATATAGAAAAATAATCAAAAAAAATAGAAAAATTCTTTAAATCAAATTTTTTAATAAACAAAATAATACTCGAAATAGAACTTAAAATTATCCCTAAGTTTATTAATCTATTATTCTCAATAAAACTTAAACTTAAATAAAAAATTTCATTATCAATTAATAGTAATTTAAATATTGCTATAGTTTCATCAAAATTAAAATACAATGGTGCCAAAATAACAAGAGATCCTTTTAGGAAATACAGTATCCCTATAAATTGTGAATTATAGTCATGCAAAAATTGTGTATCTTCTTTACCAAAATGATATGAGGCAACCAGTAGAAATATTATTAACAAGACAGATGGTATTAATACCCAAAGTATTACAACCATTACAGCTATTAAGATATATGAAATATAAAATAGAGCTATATTTTCAATTTTAAAAATCCTTAGAAGCTTACCACCTTTGATATGATCCAAAGACCCATGTGATATACCAATAATTAAAATTAAAAATAAACAAAATAATGGAGACAATATAAAGTTACTAAATTTAAATAGTATTAAAGAAAAAATGTTACAGAATAAAAAAAAAATAAAAGAATGATTAAGATTTATTTTTTTTAGTTTCATATTCATTTAGGTTTAATAAAATAAAGCTTTGATAAAAATCCATTTTGGCATTTTTAAAATTATAGTCAAATCCTCAAGAAAATTACTCTTATTGGAAAGAAATTTGATAATTGTTTTAGGTGAACTTTGAAACATTTTAAAAAAAATTTCCGACATTTTTTTTGGATGTTTTTCAAGAACACGTAAAAATATTTCATCCAAAAATTGATACTTTTTACTGATTTCAAATTTTTTAGTATTATGAATATTTTCAATATTTTTTCTTATAAATTTACTATGTTCTTGTATGTTTAAAAAGGTATATCCAGTACTCAATCTTGTCATGCCACCGGCAGTTCCAATATTAATTTTATTTTTTTCATTTTTAAATGATGGGTAAAAAAGTGGAATTGCGCCTATTTCTTTATAAGTAATTTTATAATTTTTTAAATTTAATTTCTTTTCGATATATTCTTTTATTTGTTGATCATAATCTTTTTGAGAATCATCATTCATTTTCGAGAGCCAGGTACTTTCAATCAATGCTTTTTTTTTCGAGAAGGGAAGTGTGTAAAAAAAATGAACGCTTTCTCTTTGATCGCAATCGAAATCCATGAGATTAAAAATATTTTCATCGAAATAATTATTCTCTGTCTCTATTTCAACTCCACAAAAGTGTTGCCATAAATTTCTAAAGTCTTTTTTGATAGAGGGAACACTATTGAATATAAATGAATTTTTGATGTTGATGTCTTTCAGTTCCTTTGAAAAAAAGATATTTTTATTTTTCTTTAATGAATTATTTATTTTCTCATAAAACAAACCACTATCGATGCTTTGATATGGATAATTTTCACATTCAAGAAAATTAGTTTTATTAGGTGCATTAATTGAAAAATTTTTCCAATTTTTTATGACACAATCATCAAAATTATGCTCAGATACTCTCCAAAAAGACCAGGTCTTATCTCTTTTGTATTCATCTCGAGGCTCGATTATTGCTAAGGTTTTATTTTCTAATTTATTATGGATCTCTAATTCATAAGCTAGAGATAAACCAGCACAACCACCCCCAATAATTATGTAATCAAATTCTTTCATCAAGATTAATTTCTTTATTAATCAATAAATGATCATGTTCAATTAGATCATCATTTTTATTTAGTAAAGAAAGTATAATTAGATCATAAATTGATAAAATCGTCTCTAAAACTTTTTCAAAGTTTGAAACGTAAATTTTTCCAGATTTACTATAATTTTCAAAGGTTTTCTTTTTCAAAATTTTATATCCAATTTTTCTGTATATTCTTCTAGCAACTAAAATACTAAATCTAAAACTTAGGGGAATTTCTCTTATGGAATAAAATGAATTTTTATAAAATGTATCTGCAAGTTTAATAGTTGAGTTAATTTCCTCAAAATTTCCATTTATATAACATCTATTTTTTTTTGAGTCCTCAATCACATCTCTTGATATATTAGTGAGTTGCATTGCTATACCAAGATCGATTGCAGATTTAAGGGATTGTTTTTTACTCACTTTTAAAATTTTTGCCATCATCAGTCCGACTGTTCCAGCTACTCTATAACAATAGATTAAAAGATCTTTTCGAGTATCTATTTTTACATTTTGTTTTATGTCTGACTCTATCCCATCAAATAAATCATAAATTATTTCCAGAGAAATACTGAATTCGTGAATAATATTCCACATATTTTGAATAACAGGATTCTCAAAATTTTTTTGTTTAAAATCATTTACAAATTTTTGGAATTTAATTTTTTTTATTTCTATTTCGCCTTCGTCATCTGCAATATTATCTATAACTCTACAAAAATCGTATAAATAAGAACAATTTTTATAGGTTTTTTTTGGTAAAAAAAAACCAGCCCAATTAAACGATTTTGCGTAAATAGATAAATAATTTTTAGACGGCATTATAAAATTTTATCTAAAACCTTTGCTGAGGAAAGCACTCCAGGTACACCTGCCCCAGGATGAGTTCCTGCACCAACAAAATATAAATTGTTATAAATTTCAGATTTGTTATGAAATCTAAAGTAAGCAGATTGTGAGAATTTTGGTTGTATAGAAAAACCAGAACCATATTTTGTATTGAGATCTTTTTCAAAATAGTCAGGTGTCAAATAAAAATCTTCAACAATATTTTCTTTTAAGTTTGGCATTAAGTCATTTTCCATTTTCTCTACTACTAAATCTTTCATTTTTTCACCCTCTAACGACCAATCAATTTTTGATTGGTTATTGGGAACAGGAACTAGAACATAGAAACAATCATGTCCATCTGGTGCCATGGATTTATCAGTGGCAGTGGGTCTATGTAAATAATAACTAATATCGTTATTTAATTTTTTATTATTAAAGATGTCATCAAGATGCTCTCTATATTTATTGCCAAATTTAATGGTGTGATGTTCAACATTATCGTAGATTTTTTTGGTTCCGAAATAATAAACAAATAAACCCATTGAATATTCCATTCTATTTTTTTTCCACTTAAACATAAAAGAATTATTACTCTGGCCATTTAACATTTTTTCATAAACACGCGGTGGATCTGCATTACAAACCACTTTGTTAGCGCTTATTTTTTTTGAATTTTCTAATTGAACACCTGTAATCTCATTTTGATTTGAAATTATTTGAGTTACCTCAGAACCTTTTATTATCTCGATACCTTCTTCATTCATTAATTTTTCAAAACCACTTATGATATTTCCTGTTCCACCCATAGAATAGTGAATGCCCCACTTTTTTTCTAAGTATAAAATCAATCCATATATTGAAGTTGTGGTAAATGGATTTCCACCAACTAAAAGAGGATGCATGCTCAACATTCTTCTTAATTTTTCATTTTTAATATAAGATGATACTAGTGAATATACTGACTTATAGCTTTTGAGTTTGAGTAATGCGGGTAATTGTTTCATCATCACTAAAGGCTTGTCAAAGGGTACATCAGCTAGTTCTGTAAAACCTTTATCAAAAATTTTTTTGGTGAAATTAACAAGTTTTTCATATCCTTGAGCATCCTCTTTATTAATAAGCTCAATCTGTCTTTTCATTTCATTTTCGTCACCAGAGTAATTGAACTTTGATTTATCCTCAAAAATAAATTGGTACCAAACTTTAAGAGGTGTTAATTTAATATAATCATTTGGATTTTTTTGAAATAATTCAAATAATTCATTAATTAAATATGGAGCTGTAATTACTGTTGGACCACCATCGTAAATGAACCCATTTTTTTTAAAAACTCTTGCTCTACCCCCCAGGTCATTGTGTTTTTCAATTAATGTAACTTTGTGACCCTTAGCTTTAAGGCGAAGAGCGGCTGCTATACCACCAAAACCAGAACCTATGACTACAGAATTCATCATTATAATTTATATTTTTTTGGATAAATTGTAAAAAGTATTATGAGTTAATTTTTTTTAACTCTTCTTTAGTTTCTTCTAAATTTTTCTGAAACAGCGTATCAAGTTTAGATTTATCAACTGAAGTTGTTATTATTTTTTTTACAGAGTCTATAGCTATTTTAACAGATACATCTTTAATCTCTTTAATCGCTACCTCTCTCATTTGATTAATTTTATTTTTAGCCAAATTTTTCTTAATTTCTGAAGATTTATGAAATTTGTCATTAAGCTCAATGATTAATTTATCAGCATCTTTCTTTGCCTGACCAAGTATTTCTTTACTTTCAGATTGCGCTGTGTCTAATTTTTTCTGAGCATTATCTAATAATATCTTTGCTTCACTTCTCAGTTTCTCACTTTCATCAATCTCATTTTTTATGTCTGAGATTAATTTATTAAGAATAGTATTAATTTTTTGAGGTACTTTTAAATATATCAGACCCCCAAAAAATATTACAAAAGAAACTGCGACCCAAAAAGTTGAATCAATGACCATAATATTTATCTCCGTTTTTTTTTACCAGATCATCAACAATCGCAGAGATACTGCTATTATTAACTTCCGCTCCAATTAATTTTTTTAAAATTTCAGTAGATGTCACAACTGCAATTTTATTAATTTTTTCTGGAGCACTTTGTCTTAAAGTATCTATTTCTACTTCAGCTTTTTTGATTTCATCATCAATTTGTTTATCTAAAATCTCTTTTTTAGAATTAATATTTTTGATTACTTTTTCTCTAGCATCTTTAAAAATGTTCTTTGCTTCAATTTTACTCTTAAGAATAATCCCATCAAATTCTTTAAGTTTAGCTTCACTACTTTCTCTTTGTTTTTCAGCTGCCTCAATATTTTCTTGGATTTGTGATTTTCTTAATTCTAAGTTTGCACTTATTTTGGGCAATATAAGTTTAGATAAAACAATATACAACACTCCAAAAGTGAGTACGAGCCAAAAAATTTGTGAAATCCAAAACTCTGGATCTAATTGAGGCATTCCTCCACTCTCTGCTGCAAAAATCTTATTTGTAAAAAAGAAATTTGCAATTGATGGATATAAAAATAGTTTTTTAAACATTAATTAAAACGCGAAAAGAATAATCAATGCAACAACTAATCCAAATAATCCTGTTGCTTCTGCAAGAGCAAATCCTAAAAGCAAATTAGGAAATTGTTTTTGCGCTGCAGATGGATTTCTCATTGCACCAGATAAATAATTTCCAAAAATTATTCCGATACCTACTCCAGCTCCAGCTAAAGCTATAGCTGCAAGTCCTGCTCCAATCATTTTTGCTGCTTCTAATTCCATTATATCCTCCTTATAAGTTAATGGTGTAAATTTAATGCATCATTTAAATAAATGCATGTTAAAATTGCAAAAACATAAGCTTGAAGAAAAGCAACTAGTATCTCCAAACCAGTTAAAGCAACTGAAAAACTCAGTGGAAGCCATCCACCAACAATTCCGAGGCTTACAACGAAGCCCCCGAAAACCTTCATCATAGTGTGTCCAGCCATCATGTTTGCAAACAATCTTACTGATAAGCTGATAGGTCTACTTAGATATGAAATAATTTCAATGACCACAATTAATGGTAAAAGTACGATAGGAACACCACTTGGAACAAATAGTTTTAAGTAACCAAAGCCATGTTTTATAAAACCAATAACTGTAACTCCAATAAAAATAAAAGCTGCTAATATGAAAGTCACAATGATATGACTAGTCACTGTAAAAGTGTAAGGTATCATGCCGAACATGTTACAAAACAAAACAAACATAAATAATGAAAAGATAAATGAAAAATATGGTTTAGCTTTTGAACCAGCAGTATCGCTGATCATTTTTGAAACAAATGAATAGCTTAATTCAGCTAAGAGCTGGATCTTATTCGGAAGTATTGAGTTTTTCTTTGAACCAAGGTTGAATATTATTAAAATCGCAAGAGAACTAATGACCATGAATAAACTAGCGTTAGTAAAAGAAATATCAAAAGCGCCTACTTTTATTTCTGGACCAATCCTATAAACTTCGAATTGTGTCATTGGGTTAGCTGCCATAAATCCTTATCTATTTTTGCATTTTTTTTGCGGATCTAATTACATTAATTATACCTGCAACTACCCCTACAAAAAAAAATATTAAAATTAACCAGGGTTTAGTACCAAAGGTCTTGTCCAAAAGAAACCCAATAATTGTCCCTACGGCGACTGCTGAAACTAGCTCAGTACTTAGCTTAAAAGCAGTGCCAATTGGAGATTGATTATCTTTTTTATTTTCTAGATCTCTTTTTGAAACCTTTTTCTTTGCAATCTCTAAGCGAGTTTTGAATGGATCTTTGGACATTTTAATTAATTACTTAAGCGACCATGCTTTCTGCTTTTTGTAAATCAACAGCCACAAGCTGACTAATTCCTTTTTCAGGCATAGTGACACCATAAAGTCTATTCATTTTTGACATTGTCAAAGCATGGTGAGTAACAATGATGAATTTGGTATTTGTAATTTTAATTAGTTCTTCAAGCAAGCCACAAAATCTTGTGACGTTAGCATCATCTAAAGGTGCATCAACCTCGTCCAAAACACATATAGGAGAGGGATTAGTTAAAAAAACAGCAAAAATTAAAGATAGTGCAGTCAAAGCTTGCTCACCTCCAGATAATAAAGTTATCGATTGGAGTCTTTTTCCTGGAGGACTTACTAACATTTCCAAACCAGCTTCTAAAGGGTCATCGGAGTCAACCAATTCAAGCTTAGCATTTCCACCATTAAATAATTTTGTATAAACCTCATTAAATTTTCTATTTACCTTATCAAAAGCCTCAATTAGTCTTTCCCTTCCTTTTTGATTTAATTCATTAATACTATCTTTAAGTTTTATAATTGCTGTAACTAAGTCTGCTCTATCTTGCTCCATTTTCTTAATTTCTGTTTCGTATTTTACAGTCTCTTCGTCGGCTTTTAGGTTAACTGAGCCTAACTTTTCTCTCTCTTGTTTTTTTTTATCTAACAAGTCTTCTTGATTAACAGCATCTGGCAGTTCTTCGACACCAAATAAATTTGAATTTTCTAAAATGTTTTCTTCTGTAAGATTTAGCTCAGAAATAATTCTATCTACTAAATCATTTTTTCTTTTCTTAAGTCCTTCAATTGTTGCCCCTGAACTTGCTTTTCGTTCTCTTATCTGAATAGATTGTTCTTGTATCTCGTTTAGTTGATTTCTAAGAGTGTCAATTTTTTCATCTGTAGTATTAATAATTTGCTCATTATCATTTTTTTCATTTTCAGAAATTCTCAAATTTTCTGAAATTTGTCCTTTTTTTTCTGCCTGAAATTTTGGTTGATTATCAAGTTTATCTCGTTGCACATTAAGTTTATTTTTTCTATCACTTAATTCTGCAACCATTTTTTCCGAATTAGATAAAAGATTTTTCCAACTCTCAATCTCCTTATCAATTATTGCAATTCTCTCATTTCTTTTGACAGACTCTTTTTTGATATTTTGATTTTTACTATAACTATCTGCGTATTCTTCGATAACAAATTGGCATTCATCTAGAGATTTAATTGCATCATCATTTTTTTGTGAATTAATTAATTGTTTAATTTTATCGATTTCTGATTTTAACTTATTTTTGCTGTTTTCCAAATCTTCATTCGATTGTTTCTCAGTTTGATAATATTTTGAGTCGATTTCAATAAGCTCACTTTTTTCTTCCTTCAGTCTTTTTTCATTAGAGTTTGCATCAATCACTATTCCTCTTTCCCTACTAATATCATCATCTATTGTTTGTAGAGATTTTTTTACGTTTTCTATTTCGTCTTGAATTCTGCTATTTTCCTCATCTAGACTTTTTAGTTCTAAGTTTAGCCTTTGGATCTTCGATAAATTTTCAATATTTTTTTCTCGTAGAGGAGTTATTTTATCAACCTCAGTTTTAATCAGTTTCTCTAATTCGTTAATTTTATTATTAAAACCACTGACTTCAGTTTCTGCTTCTGTATTAATTTCATTTTCTATTTTAATTTCTTTATCGATCTCTAGTAATTTTAGATAATATAGTCCTGCTTCAATTTTTTTTATTTCATCAGAAATATTTTTGTATTTTGTAGCCTCTTCAGCCTGTTTTTGTAAATTTGCTAGTTGCCTTTCCTGTTGCTTTCTTAATTCGTCAGCTCTCTTTAGATTATTTTCTGCAGCGCTCAACCTTAGTTCAGCTTCATGTCTTCTAACATGTAATCCAGAAATTCCTGCAGCCTCCTCTAAAATTGCTCTTCTATCAGTAGGTTTTGCAGTAACAAGGGCACCAATTCTGCCTTGACTAATCATTGATGGAGAGTGAGCTCCAGTTGATAAATCTGCGAAAAACATTTGAGCATCCCTTGCTCTAACTTCTTTATCATTAATATAAAACTTCGAACCTTTATCTTTTTCTATTTTTCTTCTAACATTTATTTCGTCTAACTCTCTAAATTGCACTGGACCCTCGTTATTTTCATTGGCAACAGTTACCGAAACTTCAGCAATATTTTTAGAAGGTTTGTTTGATGTTCCTGAAAATATGACATCTTCCATGCCTGATCCTCGCATGCTTTTTGCAGATGTTTCACCCATTACCCATCTTAAAGATTCAACAATATTTGATTTTCCACAACCATTTGGGCCAACAATGCCTGTTAAACCATTTTCAATTAAGAAATTAGTCTTATCTGCAAATGACTTAAATCCATTGAGTTGGATTTTTTTAAACTCCATGGATTAACTTATATCAGTTTTTCTAATGTTTTTTTTAAATTTTTATAATTAAGAGATTTTTCGAACTTTTCGTTATTAATTATTATCGTAGGAGTAGAATTAACTTTAAAATTTTTTGTCCCCTCGATTCGATCATTTAAAACATAGTTCTCTATTTCTTTGTTGCTAATACATTTTTCAAAATCAATATCAAACCCAGCTTTTTTTAGAAATTCTTTCAAATTATTATTTACCTCTTCTATTCCCTTACCTTTTATCCAAGCTTGTTGATTAGAGTAAAGTTTTTCCAAAATTTCTAAGCTTTGATCTTGTTTACACAGAGAAATTTTTGAAGCATTTAAAGCAGCAATATCTAAAGGAAAGTGTCGAAATTCTATTTTTACTAGTCCTGTATCTATGAAATCTTTTTTAAGAGAGGGGTAAACATCTTTATGAAAATTTGCACAATGACTACATGTTAGAGACTCGTAGGCAATTATTGTAATCTTTGCATTTTGATTTCCTGAAACTATTCTCTTTATTTCTGCGTTAGCACTAGTGGTTAATCCAAAAATTAATATTAAAAATAGAAATAATTTATTCATTTTTCTTTAAAAACTTTAGTTAATTCAATTAAAGAGTTTTTAATTTTTTCATTTTTAACATCATTAAGTTTATTTTTGTACTTATTGTTTGTCACAGGTTTATTCTGAATTATCTTCTGATTATCTATTTTATTTTCATCGTTAAAACTTGTAAATTTAATCCGCTTTACAACTTCATCTTTAAAAAAAGCATTCATTCTATCCATAATTTCTTTTTTCGAATATTCTAACTCAACTTCATGACCTCTTTGCACCATTATTAAGAGCGTACTTACACTGAACTTGTTAGTATTCTTAAAAGATTTTGGATAACAAACCTTAAATAATTTTTCACCAGCAATGAATTTCCAATTATTGAGTGTTTCGGAATAAATATGACCTCTTTTATTAATAAACTTTTTAATATTTTTTGGCAAAGTGTCATTGAAAGACCTTAATCCTTGAATGCTACCAGTTCTCTGCTTAATATATTTTTTATATTGCATATGAAAGATCAATTTGTAACAAAAAAAATTCTCAATTGGTACGATTTAAATAAAAGATCATTGCCATGGCGAAAAAATGTTTCACCCATCAAAAAGCAATATTTTACATTAGTAAGTGAATTTATGTTACAACAAACTCAGGTTGCAACTGTTATTCCTTATTTTAATCGCTTCATTAAAAACATTCCAAATCTCAGTTCACTTGCCAAAACTAGTGACAAAAAACTATATAAACTCTGGGAAGGTCTTGGATATTATTCTAGAGTAAAAAATTTAAGAAAAACTGCTCAAATTGTTAAAAAAAATTTTCAAGGGAAATTGCCAGATACTTTTGATGATTTAATTTCTTTACCAGGAATTGGAAATTATACAGCAAGTGCAATTTTGGCAATTGCATTTAATAAGTCTTTTATACCGCTAGATGGAAATGTTGAGAGAGTTTTAAAAAGATATCTTTTTCTAAAAAAAGAAAAAGAAATTACCAAGGAAAATCTCCACAAAAAAAAATCAATATTAGGAACATCCCCAAGGTCTAGCGATTATGCGCAGGCTTTAATGGAATTAGGGGCTTTGATTTGTAAACCTACAAACCCCAACTGTTTAAAATGTCCAATTTCAAAAAAATGTAAATCATTTCGTAAAAAAGATTTCAAACTTGTAAAGAATAGTAAAAAAAATATAGATAAGTACTTTATTTTAAATGTTTATAAAAAAGATAAAAAATATCTATTGGTTAAAAATACAAAATTTAAATTTCTCAAAAACTTAAGAATATTTCCAATGCAGGAATTATCTAAACCCAAAAAATTTAATAAAACTATAAATTTTAAAATGTCCAACATGAATATGAATATCAAAATTCAATATCCAAAAAATGTTAGAGAAATATCCTCTTCTTGTTGGGTTGATCAAAAAAAAATTGGTAATTCTATGTTGCCAACATTTACAAAAAAAGTTGTTAAGTATTTAGAGGGCAACTTATGAAAAAAATAGCCATTATCGGAGCTGGTATTTCAGGATTATTTATTGCTAATTTGTTCAAGAAAAACTCAGATTATCAAGTCGTAATTTATGAGAAAAATAATTCGATTAATCTTGAGGAAGGTTATGGAATTCAATTATCCGTCAATAGTGTGAAGCTTTTAAATGAAATTGAATTTAATAAATTCGAAAATGCAAGAAAGTTTAATCCAAAAAAGATTATTTTTTTTTCATCTAAAAACTTCAAAAAGATATGTGATTTGAATATCTCTGATTTTAATTCAGAGAATTGTCAGTACACTACTTTGAAACGATCTGATTTAATAAATTTTTTGAAAAAGGATATAGAAAATTTAATTAAATTTAATCATAATGTTTCGAGTATAAATAAAGAAAATCAGAAAATTCAACTTACTTTTGAAAACAATGAAATTTTCGAATGCGATTATTTAATCATTTCAGATGGTGTTTTTTCAAAAAGTAGAAGTTTGATTTCTAACAACAAAAGTCAACCAAAATACAACAACACACTAGCGATTAGAGGAAAGATAACAAATTCTTCCGAAATCGATAATGAAAATATTTCATTATTTTTAGGCTCTGATTTTCATCAGGTAATTTATCCAGTAAATCAAAATGGCGACTTAAATTTTATAGCAATTATGAAGTATGAACTTACTTTAGAACAACAAAAAAATTATTCTTTATTCAAAGAAAATTCCTTCATTAGAAAAGTTTTAGAAAAGGTTCCAAAAGAAAATAAAGAATTTTTTGATAAAATTAAGGAATTAAAAATATTCCCAGTATTTGTTAGTAAAGACTTTTTTAAATCAAATAATGATAACATTAATTTTATAGGTGATGCTTTTTTTGCTTTTCCACCTTCATTTGCTCAAGGGGCATCTCAATCCATAGAGGGTGCTTATGAATTATTTAAAAGTATTGAAAATAACTTAGAAGGGGATTTCTTTAAGAATAGAGTTAATAAAACTAAAATGGTTAATAAAAGATCTAAACTAAATCAATTCGCATTTCATTTGTCTAATCCTGTGGCTGTTTTTTTTAGAAATATTTTTTTGAAAAAATTTATTAAAAACAAAAAGTTTTTAGATTCTTATTTAGGTAAAATTTATAATAATTAATTTTTTGAAATTAATCTTTGTCTTAAATTATCTATAGGCACTATTTGCCCATTAAGATTATAATGCCAATAAGTCCAGCCATTACAACTTTCTGCTCCCAATATTGATGCAGCTACCTTGTGAATTGAGCCCTCTTTTTTGGCATGTTTTATACTTCCATCAGCCATAATTTTTGCACTGATTTTCTTTTTATTATCAAAAATAGTAGTGCCTGGTTTAATTATTCCTAATTCAACCAATGACCCAAAAGGTATTCTTGGTTTAGATCTACCATTTTGCAAAGTATCTAAATAATCATCTTCTATAGGTTTTGTATTTTTAAGTCGTTGTTCAGCTGCCTTATAATAGGTTTTTTCTTTTTCAATTCCGTAATAATTTCTACCCAATTTTTTTGCAACTGTTGCTGTTGTTCCTGATCCTAAAAAAGGATCTAAAACTAAATCATTTTTGTTTGAGGTTGCTAATAAAATTCTGTGAAGTAGAGCCTCAGGTTTTTGAGTAGAATGAACTTTTTTACCATTTTTTTTAAGTCTTTCAGAACCATTACAAATCGGCAACTCCCAGTTCGATCTCATTTGAAGATCATCATTTAAACATTTCAAAGATTGATAATTAAAAGTGTATTTTGATTTTTCTGATTTTGACGCCCAAATCAAGGTTTCATGCGCATTAGTAAAACGTGTCCCTCTGAAATTTGGCATAGGATTTTTTTTATTCCAGATGACGTCATTTAAAATCCAAAAACCTAAATTTTGAATAGCGGTGCCAACTCTAAAAATGTTATGGTAACTGCCGATCACCCAAATAGCGCCATTCTTTTTCAAAATTCTTTTACATTCTGTTAACCACGAGTAGGTAAATTCATCATACTTTTTAAAATTTTCAAATTGATCCCATTCATCATTGACTGCATTTACCTTAGACCTATCGGGTCTTATGAGCTCATTCTTTAACTGTAAGTTGTAAGGAGGGTCAGCAAAAATTAAATCAAAAGTTTCACTAGGGATTTTTTTTAGTTCCCTTAAACTATCTCCATTAATTAATTTATTTTTAAAGTCTAAATTCATTTTATAAAAATAAATTAGACTCCAAAAAGATTCTTGGGTCAACCTAGGATTGAATTATTTGGATTTCATTTGTATGATAGTGGTTCACAACAACTACATCTGGTGTTTCTACGTGAAACCTATTTTAACTTACTGATCGGTGAAAAGGTTCTTCTATGGTGAGAAGTAATCCCAAATTTTTTTATAGCTTTAAGATGTTGTTTAGTTCCATATCCATAATTTTTACTCCAGTAATAATTTTTAAATTTCTTCCCTAACCTAGAGATCATTTTATCACGTGTAACTTTTGCTATAATTGATGCTGCAGAAATTGATGGTATTTTTTGATCACCTTTAATGACTGATTGAAGTTTATAATTTTTTAAATTTGGTGTTTTATTTCCATCGACTAAAATCAGTTTTGGTTTTTTTTTGAGTTTTTTAATCGCTCTTTCCATAGCCAATAGGCTTGCATGAAGAATATTTATTTTTTCAATTTCTGAAACAGAAGCTTTACCTGTAGCCCAAATAGAGTTTTTCTTAATATATTTAGCTAAAAATTCTCGCTTATTTTTTCTCAAACTTTTTGAGTCTTTCAATAACTTCTTATTGATGGTCTTGTTCAATATTACGGCTGCTGCATAAACAGGTCCAATTAAGCTACCCCTGCCAACTTCATCAACTCCAGCAATAGTTTTCATTAAATCCTAATATTTAAATTTTGAATTTTTTGTTTAATTTTTTTTAGATCTTCCCATGAAAATTTTTTATTTTCTGGAAATCTAATTAGATAGGAGGGGCTGAAAGAAATCATGATAGGAATAGTTTTGTTCTTTAAAATTATTTCTTTCCACTTACCTCTTTCATTAGATATTTTGCTTAATCCTGTAATTGCCTCCATCGCTGTGCTGCCCATTAAAATTAAAATTTTTGGATCTATTATCGCAATGTGTTCTTTTAAAAATATTGCATAACGTTTTATCTCCTGTCCGGTGGGTTTTCTGTCTTCCGGTGGTCTGAAATTAATTGAGTAGGTAGTGTAAATATTTTCTCTTTTTATATTGATTGCTAGTAACATTTTGTTTAAGAGATTGCCCACTTCTCCTTGAAAGCATAAACCTGTTTCATCCTCTATTTCGCCTGGAGTTTCTCCAATTAACATCACATCAGCATTAAGGTTACCTTCGCCCAGGACCAAATTCTTAGAATTATTTTTTAAATTACAATTTTCAATTGAATTAATCTTTGTTTTAAGATCATTCAGCAATTTATTTTTATTTATTGAGGTGTTTTTATTTTCAGCTAAATTGACTTTAAATCTATTTATTGGTTTATCGCTAAAAATAAAATCAGTTTCAATTGTTTTCATGAATTCTTGAGCATATTTAGCATTTTGATTTAAAGTCTTTTTAATCATACAATGTAGTAATGGTTCTTAAAAATATAAAATTTATACTTATTATATTATTATTTTATCAGAACACTTTGTTTACGGAAAGTAATTCTTTTGAAAAAATTGACTCTAAAAATTTATCAAAATATTTTTCAGGTATAGTTGCTTTTGGTAATAAAAAAAATTCTGAAGCTTTAGATTTTTTTAATTCATCTAAAATTTTGATTAATGCTCATGATCCATTTTTAAAGAGGTATGTATCTTCATTAGTATTGGAGAATAAAGTATTCCAAGCGATACAAATTATTAAACAAAATTATGAAAATGAAAATATAGATTTTTTCGACTCTTATTTATTATTAATAATTGATAGTTTAAAAAAAAATGAGTTAGAAATTGCCTATGAATATATTTCTATTGCAAATAACTTTACAGAACAGGATAGGTTTAATTTAGCAATTTTAGAAAGCTTAAAACAATATGTTTACCTCTTTAAAGAAAAAAAATTTTTAGACGATAAGAAAAACTTTGGAAGACTATCTTATATTTCAGAAACATTTCAAAAGTGTTATTTGGATGATCCTAATACAGAGAGATATTTCTCAAAATTGATAAATGATCCTGAGTCGGATTTTACTAGGTATATTTATTTTTATATAAGTTACTTAGTTGAAAATGGTAACATAAACGAAGCAAAAGTAATTACTGATGAAATAGAATTGTTAAATTCAACATTGCTATTATCACAAGGTAAAAGTTGGATTGACAATGGAAACTTACAAAAATTTAAAGATGTCTTTTCATGTAAAAATCATAATGATTTAATTGCTGAATTTTTGTTTTTAATATCAAATCTTTATTCTGCACAAGACAATTACGAGATGTCTAATTTTTACTTAAATTTATCAAATTTTCTTAATCCAAGATTTGTATTTAATTTATCATTAGTTGTGGAAAATCATTATTTTAATAAAGATTATGAAAAGGCAAAAAAGGTTCTTAAAAAATTTAAAAAGGATGATGATTTTTACTATTGGTTTAGATTAAAAAAAGAAGCGCAAATAATTTCAGCGCAGAGAAATAATCAAGATTCTCTTAACTTTATTAAATTTAATTTTGATAAAATTGAAAATCCAAATGAAAAAATATTATTTGATGTCGCTAATTTTTACAAAAAAGCAAAAAATTACGAAGAAGCAATAAGATATTACTCTAAAATAATTGAAAATTTGGATGATAATTCGGATATCAAGTCAGATATTCTTTATCGAAGAGGGGGTACATATGAACGGATTAAAAATTATGAAAAAGCCGATAAAGATTTAATTGATGCACTTCAAATTACACCTGACGATGCTTATATACTAAATTACCTCGCTTATTCATGGCTTGAGAGGGATTATAAAATTAATGAAGCTATTAAAATGCTTGAAACAGCCTACGAACTTGAGAGTGATGATCCTTATATAATAGACTCTATTGGTTGGGCTTATTATTTAACTGATGATTATCCAAGAGCTGAAAAATTTTTGAAAAGAGCCGTAGAATTGATGCCGGATGATCCGATAGTGAATGACCATTACGGTGATATTTTGTGGAAGCTCAATAGAAAAATACAGGCTAGATATTTTTGGACCAATGTATTGAAAATGAAAGATACTGAAAAAGAACTAATTGAAAAAATTAATATTAAGATGATCGAAGGTCTTAAAAGCTCTTAATGCCTTTTTCCAGAATAAAATCACACGCGAAATTAAATTTGGCGTTAAATGTTATAAGCAAAAGTAAATCTTTGCACAATATAGAAAGCATAATAAGCTTCGTAGATTTGCACGACATAATTTTGATTAAAAAAATTAAATCAAAAAAACATTTAATTTCATTCAATGGAAAATTTTCTCGAAGGATAGGAAAGAAAAATACTGTTTCTAAATTATTTGAAATCTTAGAAAAAAAAAAAATTTTGAAAAACCAAAGATTTCAAATTAAAATCAAAAAATCTATACCTGATAAAGCTGGTCTTGGCGGTGGCTCAATGAATGCAGCAAGTATACTAAGATATTTGGCTCATAAGAGAATAATCAATGTCAAAAATAAGGAAATGTTAAAAATTTCTAAGTTAATTGGTTCAGATGTGATGTTAGGCTTAAATCATAAAAGTAAGATTTTAAATTCAAGAAATAAAATAAAGTATTTCAATAATGTAAAAAAAATTTACCCATTAATAGTAAAACCAAATTTTGGTTGTTCGACTAAGGATATTTATTCAAAGGTTAGAAAGTTTGATAAAGCAAAATTTGGCAATGGAGCCAAAAAAATGTTTGAAATCAATTTTTTAAAAGATATGAAAAATTCCTTAGAAACAGTAGCTTTTTTAAAATACCCGAGATTAAAAAATATGAAACTTTATTTAGAGAATTCTCTAAACCCAGTTTTTGTAAGAATGACAGGATCGGGATCAGCTTTAGTTGCATATTTTCAAACAAAAAAAAGATGTGAACGTGCGAAAAAAAGGTTTATTCAAAAATACAAAAATATCTGGTGTATAGCCTCAAAAACTATATAAATTTGATTTTTTTGTGTTATACGAACTTAATATTGGGGCGTAGCCAAGCGGTAAGGCACGGGTTTTTGGTACCTGCATCCTAGGTTCGAATCCTAGCGCCCCAGCCAAGTATGAAAAATTTATTAGATACAATTTTTTTTAGATCAAATAACTTAAATTATATAAGTCAAAGTATTCGAGATTTAACAAAAAATACCCCAGCAAATAAAATATTTAAAGCCTTAAATTCTTATTCATCAGATAGTGAAGTAAGATTTGTAGGAGGTTGCATAAGAAAAATCATTAATAAAGAAATAGTAAATGATATTGATATGGCTACAAATCTTGATCCTCAAAAAGTTTGTGAAGTTTTGAAAGAAAATAAAATTGATTATTACGAAACTGGTATTGAACATGGAACAATTACAGCACTTATAGAAGGGTACAAATTTGAGATTACCTCATTGAGAGAAGATATTTTAACAGATGGAAGACATGCAAAAGTGAAATTTTCAAAAAATTGGAAAGAGGATGCATTAAGAAGGGATTTTACCATCAATTCCATTTACGCGGATGAAGATGGAAACTTGTTCGATCCTTTTGAGGGTAAAAAAGACTTAGAAAACGGTTTCGTAAATTTTATAGGAGACGCTGATAAAAGAATTAAAGAAGATTATTTGAGAATTTTAAGATATTTAAGATTTTTCGCCGATTACTCAAAGCATCCGCATAATCCAGAATTAATCAGAAAACTTAAAATTAATATCGGTGGTATCTCAAAATTATCTAAAGAGAGACTATTAGATGAGTTAAAAAAGATAACTCACTTAGAAACATTAGAAAAATTAGCTGATGATAAATTGAGTTCAGAATTATTTTTAATTGTTTTTCCTGAATTAAAAAATTTAAAAACTTTTTCAAAATTAAATTCAAAAAAAAAAGAAATAATTAATAAGGCTGATTTTGTCTTTCTATTATCTTTAATGATTATTGATGAGACAGATAATGCGGATTATTTTATGTACAAATTTAATATTTCTAAAAAAGATCAAAAAAGAATTAAAATTATTGATAATTTTTTTAAGGAAAAAATTGGACCAAAAACTTTTAGAGAGGAAAACTTTAATGGTATTTTTTATTATAATGGAAAACAAGCTGTAACTGATATTCTTAACTATTATTTAATCAAATCAAAAAAAAATTCTGAAAATATTCAAAGATTAATTGATTTCTACAAAGATAAAATAATACCAAAAATGCCAGTGGGTGCAGAATTTTTAATGGAAAAATTCAATATTCCTGAGGGTAAACAATTGGGTGCAAAATTAAAAATAATTGAGGAAGAATGGGTGAAAAATAATTTTCAAATTTCAGATAAACAAGTAAGTCAAATTGTTAACAATTAGATATATTTTACGTCTTTAATTTCAAAATTTTTGACCCCGGCAGGAGTTTTTATTTCAACTAAATCATTTTTATTTTTTCCTATTAAACCTTTACCTATAGGTGATTGAAAATAAATTAATTTTTGTTTGAGATCAGCTTCATCTTTTCCTACAATCTTATAATTTATTTTTTCTCCAGTATCTAAATTTTCTAAAAACACAGTCGAGCCAAAAATAACTTTTCCATCATTATTTAATTTCGTAACATCAATGACATTTGCTCTAGCAATGATATCATTAATTTCAGTAATCCTTCCCTCATTATGAGACTGCTCTTCTTTTGCAGCGTGGTACTCTGCATTTTCTTTTAGATCACCATGTGACCTCGCATCAGCAATCGCCGCTACAATCTCAGGTCTTTTTTTTTCTTTTAAAAAGATTAATTCATCTTTAAGTTTATTTAGGCCATTTAAAGTAATTGGTTCTTTGTCCATGTTATTTCCATTTTGCTAACGGAGGTAATGACATTAAAATACCTTCAACGTTTCCACCAGTTTGCAAACCAAATTTTGTTCCTCGGTCATAGAGTAAGTTAAATTCTGTATAACGACCTCTTTTTATGAATTGTAATTCTTTATGTTTTTTATTCCACTTTTTCTTCATTTTTTTTCTAATAATTTTTTCAAAAATAAATTGAAAAGTGATCCCCACATCTCTTACAAATTTAAAATCTTTCTCAAAATTATCTTTTTTATAATCAAAAAAAATTCCACCAATACCCCTCGGTTCTTTTCTATGAGGTAGATAAAAATATTCATCACACCATTTCTTATATTTTGTGTAATATTTCTTATTGTGTTGATCACACATTTTTTTTAGGGTTTTATGAAATTCTTTTTTTTCCTTATCATCTTTTATTGATGGGGTTACATCCATACCACCACCAAACCAGTCCTGAGTTGTACAGATATATCTTGTATTAAAATGCATGGCAGGGATCATGGGATTTTTCATATGCATCACAACGGAAATACCAGAAGCCCAAAAACTGGGATCTTTTTTTGCACCTAAAATATTTTTTTGGAATTGTTTTGGGAATTTTCCATGAACTTTAGAAAAATTTACTCCAACTTTATCAAATATTTTTCCATTTTCTAAAATTCTAAATTCTCCGCCTCCTTCATCTCTTTTTTTGCTTCTGTTCCAAACAGTGATCTTGATATTCGCATCTTTTCTTTCAAGGTTGGTTATAGTATGCCAAATAGCCTCTTGTAGCATTTTGAACCAATTACTTGTGATGTCTTTTTTAATTTCTAAATCCATATTAGATTAATTTAGTTTGTTTTAAACTTTCTGCCAATATGATTGCAACAGAAGATGCAATATTAAGTGAACGTTTATTGTTTTTCATTGGAATTTTGAGTCTATCTTTAATTTTTTTGTGAACTTCATTTGGCACTCCGGCACTTTCTCTACCAAAAAGAATAGTGTCATTTTTATTAAACTTAAATTTTGTGTAAGAAACAGACGCTTTTGTGGTCATTAGAACTATTCTTTGATTTTTTTTCGATTTAAAAAAATCATCAGAACTTTGATGGAATTTTATGTCCTTTTCATCCATATAGTCCATAACGACTCGCTTAAATCTTCTGTCACTCAGCATAAACCCGCAAGGCTCTATTATTTCAAGTTTTGCACCTAGGCACGCACAGGTTCTGATTATTGCTGCTGTATTTTGAGGTATGTCTGGTTCAAATAAAGCAATTTTAGGGCCATGATTTATCAAATTCTGTGTCATTCTTTCAGTAGTAAATTTATCATTTTATATTATATGAAATCATATATTTAAGTAGAAAAAAGCAATATTGAGTATATTTAACTATTATTGATGTCAGAAAAAAAAACTAATAGACGAGACTTTTTATTCACAGCAACTTATGCAGTTGGTGCGGTTGGTGTTGGTGCAACGATATGGCCAATGATTGATCAGATGAACCCAGACGCATCAGTCAAAGCTTTGGCGAGCACTGAGGTTGATGTAAGTGCGGTAAATCCAGGTAAAACAATTACAGTTTTATGGAGAGGTAAACCAGTTTTTATTCGTAGAAGAACACAAGACGAGATAGCTGAAGCAAGAGCTGTAAAGTTAGAAGATTTAAAACATCCTGAAAAAGACGAGGATCGTGCAGTGAACCCCGAGTGGTTAGTTATGCTTGGAGTGTGTACTCACTTAGGCTGTGTTCCTTTAGATCAAAAAGGCGAATACAATGGATGGTTTTGTCCTTGTCATGGTTCTCACTATGATATCTCTGGAAGAATTAGAAAGGGACCAGCTCCGACTAATATGGAGATCCCTAAATACGAATTTGTTAATGCTAATACGATTAAAATTGGATAATTATTATGAGTGATCACGAATACACACCGAAATCAAAATTTGGAAAATGGTTTAATGATCGTTTACCATTATTAACTCTTGCAAATCACTTAACTGATTATCCGACACCTAAAAATTTAAATTATTGGTGGACGTTTGGTGGAATATTAACTTTTTGTTTGATTACTCAAATTGTAACGGGTTTAGTTCTTGCAATGCATTATATTGCTCATGCTGATATGGCTTTTGATAGTGTCGAGCATATTATGAGAGATGTTAACTATGGTTGGTTAATTAGATACATTCATGCAAATGGTGCTTCAATGTTTTTTTTGGCTGTTTATATTCATATATTTAGATCATTATTTTATGGTTCTTACAAAGCTCCTCGAGAAATAATTTGGATAATAGGTATCATCATTTATTTATTAATGATGGCAGCTGCATTTTTGGGTTATGTGCTTCCATGGGGCCAAATGAGTTTCTGGGGTGCAACTGTAATTACAAATCTATTTAGCGCAATTCCTTTAGTAGGTGAGGGTATTGTTACTTGGTTATGGGGAGGTTACTCAGTTGACAATCCTACTTTAACAAGATTTTTTACACTTCACTATTTAATACCTTTTTTAATTTTAGGTTTAGTTGTTCTTCACATATGGGCACTTCATGTCCCTGGAAATAATAATCCAGTTGGAATTGACATTAAAAAACCATCAAAAGACACAGTACCATTCCATCCATACATTGTAATAAAAGATGGTTTTGCTTTACTAATGTTTATGATTGTTTTTGCATTTTTTGTTTTTTACACGCCAAATATTTTAGGTCATGCAGATAATTATATTGAAGCTAATCCATTAGTTACGCCGGCACATATTGTTCCAGAGTGGTATTTATTACCATTCTATGCAATTTTAAGATCGGTCCCAGATAAACTTTTAGGAGTAGTTGCAATGTTATCTGCTATTTTAATTTTAGCAGCCCTTCCATGGCTTGATACTTCAAAAATTAGATCAGCAGTATTTAGACCTTTATATAGACAGTTTTATTGGATCCTTGTCGCTGATGTTTTGATACTGGGATATGTGGGTGCTATGCCAGCAGAGGGATTATATCTGTTAGTTGCTAGAGTAGCCACAGCATACTATTTCTTACACTTTTTAGTGATACTTCCAGTTTTAGGTTGGAAAGAAAAAACTCTTCCAATTCCATTAAGCATTACCGAGCCGATATTAGGTGGTTCACCTAATTTAGCTACAGCAAAGAACAAGGAAAGTTTAAATAAATAAGTGAAAAATTTTTTTAAAATATTTTCATTTATTATATTATTTTCTGGACTTTCACTCAGCACTCATGCTGCAGAAAAAGTTGAATATTTAAAAACTGATTGGAGCTTTAAAGGACTCTTTGGAAAGTTTGATCGAGCCGCACTTCAAAGAGGTTATCAAGTCTACACAGAGGTGTGCTCTTCTTGTCATTCGATGAAATATTTAAGTTATAGAAACTTAGCTGAAAAAGGGGGACCAGAATTTTCTATAGAGCAAGCAAAAGCTATTGCTGCATCTTTTGAGGTCAAAGATGGACCTAATTCAGACGGTGATATGTTTACTCGTCCAGGCAGATTATCAGATAAGTTTGTAATGCCCTATGATAACGTTCAAGCTGCTCAAGCCGCAAATGGAGGTGCTTATCCACCAGATATGTCTGTATTAGTTAAAGCAAGAGGGGGTGGGGTAGATTATATTTACTCATTGCTTCAGGGATATGAAGACCCACCAGCTGGAGTTACTTTAGATGATGGTGTGTATTATAATAAATATATGTATGGGAATAAAATTAAAATGGCTAATCAGTTATCAGATGGATTAGTAGAATACTCAGATGGTACAACAGCATCTGTTGAGCAAATGTCAAAAGACGTAACAACATTCTTGATGTGGTCTGCTGAACCTCACTTAGAGTCAAGACATCAAATGGGTTTTAAAGCTATCGTGTATTTAATTATTTTAACAATCCTAGTTTATTTTAGTATGAAAAGAATATGGTCACGTATTGAAACGGAAGTTTAGAACATCTCCATCTTTAACTATATAATCTTTCCCTTCTAATCTCATTTTTCCGTTATTTTTTGAATTTAACCAACCATCATTGGATATGAAGTCATCGTAAGAAATAGTTTCAGCCCGAATAAATCCTTTTTCAAAATCAGTATGAATTTCACCTGCAGCCTTTGGAGCAGTACAATTTTTTTCAATTGTCCATGCTCGAGTTTCTTCGGGCCCAGATGTAAAGTATGTATCTAGGTCAAGAATTTCATAACCTTTCTTAATTAATTTATTCAATCCTGTTTCCTTTAATCCAATCATTTCCATATAATTTTTTTTCTCATTGCTATCCAATTCATTTATTTGATTTTCTATGTCGGCAGAAACGATTAAAGTATTATTGTTTCCATATTTATCAATAAACGATTGAGTATAATTATTTCCATTTTGAACACTTTGTTCATCTACGTTACAAACAAAAATTTTAGGTTTAAGGGATAATAATCCAGATTGATTAAGTTGTTTTTTATTAAATTGGGTTCTTAAATCATCAAAACTTTTATTATTATTTATACAATCCATAGCTATTTCAAGAATTTTGATTTGATCCTCATCAACATTTTTCTTATTATTTTTCTCCAACCTTTTTTGAATAGATTCAAGATCTGCAAGCATCATCTCTGTTTCTATAATTTCTATATCTCTTACCGGGTCAACAGAGGGGTTAACATTTTGAATATCATTAGAGTCAAAGCATCTGATCATGTGAATAATTGCATCGACTTCTCTAATATGAGAAAGAAATTTATTACCCAAACCTTCGCCCTTAGATGCGCCTTTTACCAGTCCAGCAATATCAACAAAAGAGATAGTGGTATTGATTATTTTTTTCGATTTTGAAATTTTAGCTAAATTATTTAATCTTTCATCAGGAACTATTACAACTCCAATATTTGGATCAATTGTACAAAAAGGAAAATTAGCTGCCTGTGCCTTACTAGAATTAGTTAGTGCGTTAAAAAGAGTTGATTTACCAACATTAGGTAATCCAACGATCCCACATTTAAAACTCATTATTTATTATTAACTGTGCTTGAAAATAAATCTAATTTTTTTTCTACAAGTATCGAAAGCGACTCAGTTATATTTTTGGATATTTTTTCTACACCCATAATTTCTTCATCATCAAAATTTTGTAGAACATAATCAGATACTTCAATGGGTCCCTTTGGTTTTCCTATACCAATTCTTACTCTTGAGTAATCTTTGCCAATAAATTTATCTATAGAAGATATTCCATTGTGGCCAGCACTTGATCCACCAAATTTCGCTTTTATTTTTCCAAATTCAACATCAAGATCATCATGAAAAACAATTACATTTTCAGGTTCAATTTTAAAATATTCAATTAGCTCTCTAATACATATTCCAGAGTTATTCATAAAAGTTAAGGGCTTAATGGCATAAACTTTTTTACTATCAATATTACCAGTTGTTAACAAACCTTTGAATTTTGGTTTTTGTTTTGTAAGTCCGAATTTTTTATTGATGGAATCTATAATTTTAAAACCAACATTATGTCTATTATTTTCACTATCTGGAGTTGGATTACCTAAACCTACAAATAAAAGCATAAACTATTAATTAGAATTTCAAATTTAGTGGATTATTTTTTTTCTTCTGGAGCTTTTTTGTCAGCAGGTTTTTTACCGTCACCCTCTTTTTTATCGCCCTCCGCAGCTGGTTTATCTCCTTCAGCTGCAGCTGCTTCCGCTCCTTCAGCACCCTCTTCACCCTCTGCAGCTTCTGCTTCTGCTGGTTTTTCTGGCTCTTTCATTACTGTCGGTGCTGCTAACGTTGCAATTACGAAATCTCTTCCTTGAATAGTTGGTGTTACTTCTGTATCTAGTTTAACTGATGAAATTTTAAAACTTGACCCAATATCGATACCATCTAAATCTAAAGTGATACTTTCAGGTATTTTTTCACTTGGGCATTTTAATTCAACTTTTCTTCTTACAATGTTAAGTACTCCACCTCTTTTTAAACCTGGAGATTTTTCATGATTAATAAAGTTAACTGGAACTTCAATCTTAATTTTTACTCCAGGAAGAACTCTTAGAAAATCTACATGAGTAGGTTCATCACTTATGATGTGATATTTTACTTCTCTAGGTAATACATTTTGAGATTTTCCATCCACATTTAAAGTAATAATGTTTGATAAAAAGTTTTCTTTCTCAATCAAGGTTTTTAATAATTTTTTTGATATAGAAACTTTTTGATTTTGATCTTTACCTCCATAGATAATCCCTGGAACACCACCATCATTTCTGATGGTATTAAGTTGACCTTTAGTTTTGTTATCCCTGATCTTTGCTTCTAAAGAATTCATAAAACAGAGGTTTTTAACCCATGTTCATAAATAATCAAGGTAATTATTTGAATAAATCTGAAACTGATGTTGAATTAGAAATTCTTTTTATAGCTTCTCCCATAAGGGCGGAAATTGGTAAAACTTCTATGTTTTTAACATTTTTGGTTTTTTCACTATTATCTATCGTGTCCGTAATAACTAAATTTTTGATAACTGAATTTTTAATTTTTTTAACCGCGTCTCCACTTAATACTCCATGAGTAATATAAACGTAAACCTCTTTTGCACCTCTTTGTTTTAATGCCTTAGCGGCATTGACGATAGTTCCACCAGAGTCAATTATATCATCAACCAAGATACATGTTTTACCTTTTACATCTCCAATAATATTCATTACTTGTGATTGTCCGGGTTTTGGTCTTCTCTTATCAACAATAGCTAAACCAATGTTTAAAATTTTACCAAGTGCTCTCGCTCGTTCAGTTCCACCAACATCTGGGGCAACACAGATTATATTTTTACTTTTAATCTTTTTTTTAACGTGTCGTGCAAAGATTGGAGTTGCAAAAAGGTTATCGACAGGAATATCAAAAAAACCTTGAATTTGACCAGCATGGAGATCAACTGTCACAACTCTATCTGCCCCAGCTTGAGTGATTAAATTTGAAACAAGCTTTGCTGATATAGATGTTCTTGGCACAACTTTTCTATCTTGCCTCGCATAACCAAAATAAGGAATTACAGCAGTTATATTTTTTGCTGATGATCTTTTTAAAGCATCAATACATAATAATAATTCCATTAAATTGTCATTAGCTGGTGAAGAAATAGATTGAATTATAAAAATACTATTCCCTCTTATATTTTCATTTATTTCAATGTAAATTTCACCATCTGCAAATTTTCTTATACTAGAATTGACAAGTTTAGATTTTAAATATTTAGCGATATTTTTACTAAGGATTTTATTACTATTTCCAGTTAATAACTTCATGAAAAGTTTAATTAATCATAATTATTGAAATATTTCTACCATAATCATTTAGATTTAATTTTAATGATCTTCTTGCACTAAAAAAATTATTTTTTCTATCGAATGTATCAATTTTAATCATATCAATTTTATTGATTTTTTGTGATTTAAGTTGAGATTTAACATAATTTGGTAAATCAAAATAAATTAATTCTTTTTTATTTTTAAAGAAAATTTTGTTTTTTTTGTGTTTTTTAATAAATTTCTTTTTAAAGTCAGCTTTTACTTCGTAGTTTTTTTGAGTAATTGACGGACCAATTGCTCCTATAATATTTTTTGGATTACACCCTTTTTTATGCATAAAATTAATAACATTTCTGATTATCCCTCTATACGCACCTTTCCAACCAGCATGTATAGCTGCTATGATTTTTTTTTCATAGTCATATAATAACACTGGTACGCAATCAGCGGTCAATACAGCTATCGGCAGTTTTTTTTGATTAGTTATAATTGCATCAGCTTTAATTTTTTTTTTTAATTTAGAGTTTTCATTTAGAAAAACCAATTTATTGCTATGTACTTGATGTACTAAATAAATATTTTTTGTTTTTTTCCCTATTTTATCTTTGACAATCTTTAAATTTTTTAAAATATTATTTTTGTTATCGTGAGAACCGGGACCACAATTTAGACTTTTATATATCCCTTTTGATTTACCTCCATTTTTATTAAAAAAACCATGACTTATATTTTTGTTTTTAAATAATTTTCGAGAGGTGATCAGATCAAAATCCTAAATTAAAATTGTTTTTTTGATTTTTTATTAACATAACTTTAAACAATTTTCCCATTTGTTTATCATCTGTTAGTCTTTTTAATCTGTAATAAATATCTGCTTTTTTTAAAAAGTTTTGATTTTTTGCAATCATCTCAGCTCTTTCGTGGATACCCATTTTTGTAAGAAATTCTTTTTGTGTTGTTAAACTATGCTTTAATCCACCCAGTTTTTTGATTATTTTTTCAAATAATCGGAAATTAATATTATGTGTGATATCTGAGCTCCCAATTTTAGCTAAGACATCTGAATATTCGTGTTTATATAATGCTTGTAAAGTATTTTTCATTTTATCTTCATTATATCCATAATCTATGATTAAAATTCCTCCAGATCTCACTTTGATTATTTTTGAAATTTGTTTCAGATAATTAATACCAAGCTCTGAATATTCTATAAAACTCTGGTTTTTAGATATTTTAAAATTAATCTTTTTTTCATAAATTTTCATATTAATCTTTTTTTCTGAGAAAGAGGTTATTTTTTTGTTTAAACTTACGAACTTTTCAAACCAAAGATTTCCTTTTTTTTCAAATTGTTTAATTGCAAGTGCATCAAAAAACTCATTTGCTAAAAATATACTAGGAATTTTTTTAATCTTTTTTAAATCGTTTATCCAATTTACATCTGAATTTAATAATTCTTTTTTTTGGATCTTCTTTAAAGTAGGACTTATCTCATAAATTACTAACCTGCAGGATTTGAAAAACGATGGAAATTTTTTAAAACTTTCTATAAGAATTTTCATCATCGCAGCATTTCCTGCTCCAAGTTCGATTAAGTTAAATTCTTTTGGTGACCCTATACTTTTCCAAAAACTTACAACCCAAATAGCAATCATTTCAGAAAATAATCTCGATACATTAGGAGCTGTAATAAAATCTCCTTTTTTGCCAAATGGATTTTTTTTTATGTAATACCCAGACTTTTTATTATACAGAGAGTTATTGATAAACTTGTCTAAGGGTAAATTAACTATTTTATCTGTTTTCATATTTAGAAATTAATAAATAACATCCGATAATTAAAAAAAAGATACTTATAAGTTGTCCCATAGTTAAACTGAATAATAAATAGCCCAGTTGGCCATCAGGAACTCTTAAAAACTCAATTGCAAATCTAAAAATTGAGTAAAAAACTAAAAATATACCAGAGATAAATCCAGGTCTTTTGGAGAAACTCTTATTTTTAAAATATAATAGAACTAAAAATAGAACTATACCCTCAAAAAATGCTTCATATAACTGAGTAGGATGTCGATATAAATTATCTATTTGTTTAAATTGAACTGCCCAAGCAACATTTGTTTCGACACCATAAAGTTCTGAATTTATAAAATTTGCTATTCTGCCAAAAAAAATACCTATGGGTGCAACAAAAGACACAATATCCAAATAACTAAATGAACTCTGTGAATTTCTTTTCGCAAAAAGGTAACTTGCAATTATGATACCTAAAACTCCCCCATGAAATGACATACCACCTTGCCAAATTTTAAAGATATCCAATAAATTATTGATATAAAATTCAAAGTTATAAAATACAACATATCCTAATCTGCCACCAATAATTAAACCTAAAATTAGATAAGTTAAGTAATCGTCAAATTTTTCCTTTACTTTTAGATCAGAAATA
Organism: uncultured Pelagibacteraceae bacterium; assembly: GCA_902582605.1. Taxonomy (GTDB): domain Bacteria; phylum Pseudomonadota; class Alphaproteobacteria; order Pelagibacterales; family Pelagibacteraceae; genus Pelagibacter. The sequence goes on from CACHSP010000001.1 coordinate 49,079, forward strand.
AAAAATTTTTTACTCAAAAACCACCCTAATAAAATACCAACTATATAAGCTAAAGAATACCATCTAATTTCAAATGAAAAAATTTGAAACGCGACTGGGTCAAAATTATTAATGAACATTTTTATTTTTAAATATAAGTTATAATTATAATAAGTTATTAGATTAATATATGAAAAACTCAAAGTTTGTAATTGAAAAACTTGCCAAATTATTTGAGCAAGGCTTAGTATCGTCAAAAGATATAGCCAATGAAATTATGACTATTTTAAAATCTAAAAGAGATGAAATAGTTTTTAAAATGAAGTTAACAAGTAAAGATGAGTTTGAAGTTCTTACAAAAAGAGTTGAAAATTTAGAAAAAAAAATTGATCAATTAAAATCTACAAAAAAAAAGAAAATTAAAAAGGTAAAAAGATCTTAGCTTCTAAACCACCCATTGGTGACTTAGCTAATTTGATATTTCCCCCGTGTGATCTGATAATGTCCGAAGCTATGGATAATCCAAGTCCAACGCTTGATTTTGTTTCAGCTCGACCTTTATCAATTTTATAAAAAGGTTTGAAAACATTATCATATTCTGCTTCAGGTATACCTGGTCCGTTGTCTTCAATTTTAATGAATAAGCTGTTACTACTTTTAGTAATATCAATATTTACTTTTTTCGCATATTTAATTGCATTATCTATAAGATTGTTAACACATCTTTTGATTAAGTTTTTTCTACCGCTTATATAAATTCTAGGTGTAATTTTGGATGATATATTTTCATTTTCATATTTCTTAACTATTTCGTCAACTAATTCGCTAATATTAAATTCTTCATCTTTTTCAAGATATGATGAGCTGGTAAATTGTAAATATTCATTAAGCATTTTTTCCATTTCGTTAATGTCTTCGGATAATTTTTCACTTAATTCTTTATCTTTTATAAATGCTATTTGTAATTTCATCCTTGTTAAAGGAGTTCTTAAGTCGTGGCTGATGCCAGATAACATTTCTGATCTTTGATTAAGATGTCTTAAAATTCTTTTTCTCATTCTGTCAAATTCATAACCAGCTTGTCTGATTTCTGCTGCACCAGAGGGTTTAAATTCATCAATTTCTTCTCCCCGACCAAATTTTTCAGCTGCTTTGGCGAGATTTGTTATTGGTCTAGTTTGATTTTTTAAAAAAATTAATGAAATTAAAATCATTATGATTGCAGGAACTGTTATCCATAGTGCAAAGATACGAGCCGAGGAAGTAGTCACCCTATCTCTTGGAACTAAAAACTTAAAATACCCAGACTGATATTTTATTCTAATATCAATTAACTCTTTGTATGAGGTTGTATCAAACCAATAATTTCCATTCCCAAATTTTGATTTGAGTTCTCTTCTTAAAGTCCTATCTATCGGGCTAAACCATCTTTCATCAAAAGTATAAATAAAATCTTTGTTCTCTACGAAATCTATATTTAAGTCTTGGTAAACTGAAAAAACATTTTTAATTTCATCTTTTTTATAAATTTCATCAGAATAAACTTCAATAAAAGTATTAATTTCATTTACTAACGCTTTAGTCATACCCTTGTTAGTTTTGATCCAAAGACTATCAAAAAAAACAATAGTAATTATCAATTGTAAAACTATGACTGGAACAGCAACAATTAATAAAGCTCTGTAAAATAATCTTTTTGGAAGTATGTCTTTAAAAAATTTACTCAATCCATAGAACATATCCAGCTCCTCTAATTGTTTGTAAAAACTTAGGGTTTTTTGGATCGATTTCGATTTTTTTTCTAAGTCTTGTGATTATAACATCTATAGATCTCTCTTTATCAAGCTCAGTTAGAATACCAATATCTTCTCGTGAAAAAGTTTTACCAGGATTATTTATCATTTTTTCTAAAATTTTTTTCTCTGTGTTATTAATTTTGTATTCTGTATTTTTCTTGATTATTAGTTGTTTATTTAAATCAATTTTAATATTTTCAAATTGTATTACTCGTTTTTGATCATTTTTTTTTGTTTTTCGAATTATATTTTGAATTCTCAATATTAATTCTTTAGGTTCGAAAGGTTTTGGAAGATAGTCATCAGCACCAACTTCCAAACCCTCAACCCTTTCATTTGTTTCACCTTTCGCAGTTAATAAAATCACAGGTGTATCTAATTTCTTTTGATTTTCTTTAATAAACTCTAAGCCACTTTTTCCAGGCATCATAATATCTAGAATGATTAGATCAAATTTGACTATTTGTATTTTTTCAAAAGCATCTTCTGCACTATTTGCAGTTGTAACCAGGTAATTATTTTCATTTAAATATTTTTTAACAAGAGTTCTGATACCTTCATCATCATCAACAACTAAAATATGAGCTACAAAATTATCCATTAATTATTTTTTTTAATACATTATCAAAGTTAATGACTTCTTCTGAGCTTGAGTTAAGTAACGCGCTATAAATTCTTTTTTTTTGAATTTCAAAAATTTCATTAAATATTTTTTTTCCTTTATCATTAAGAAATACATGTTTTATTCTTGTATCTTGCTCATCTTTTTTAAAAATTATTATGTCTAGTTTAATTAGATCTTTTAAAACTCTATTAAGGCTTTGCTTGGTTATTTTAAGTCTTTTAAGCAATTCTGAAATAGTGATACCTTCATACATGGATAATAAATGAATGACTTTTTGGTGTGCTAGGCCAATTTTATACTTATTTAATATTTTTTTTGAGTCTGAAAATGTTTCTCTGTAACCTATAAAAAGCTTTTCGATCAAATCTTTTAATTGATCATCTTTTAAATATAAAAGTTGTTTCATTATTGGTAAGTTATATTGACATATTACAGATACAAAGATATTTTTTCAGTAAGAATTTTTTTATTTCATAATGATACCCTACGATAAAAGATCAGGTAAAATATGGTACAATGGCGAATTAGTCGATTGGTCTGATGTTAAGGTTCATGTTCTCAGCCATGGATTACATTATGCGAGCTGTGTTTTCGAGGGAGAACGTGTGTATGATGGTTCGATTTTTAAATTAGAAGAACATACTTCACGATTATTTTACTCAGCAAAGAGAATGGGAATTGAAATACCATATAGCGAAGATGAAATTAATAAAGCGAGTAATAAAATAATTTCTACTCAAAAAGTAGAGAATGGATATGTTAGACCTGTAGTTTGGAGAGGCAGTGAGATGATGGCTATTTCAGCTCAGCAAACAAAAATTCATGTAGCAATTGCAACTTGGGAGTGGGGTTCATATTTTGATCCTAAACTGAAGGTTGAAGGTATCAAATTAAATATTTCAAACTGGCGAAGACCCGCCCCTAATACTATTCCTTGGGATACAAAAGCTTCTGGATTGTATATGATTTGTACTCTTTCAAAACACGAAGCAGAAAAACAAGGTTATACTGACTCACTTATGTTAGATCACGAGGATAATATTGCAGAGGCAACTGGAGCAAATATTTTTTTCAAAGATAAAAATGGTGAGCTACACACTCCAATACCAGATTCTTTTTTAGACGGAATTACTCGAAGAACTGTAATTCAAATTGCAAAATCTAAAAATATCAAAGTACATGAGAGAAAAATAAAACCAGAGGAATTAAAAGATTTTGTTGGATGTTTTTTAACAGGCACTGCAGCTGAAGTAACCCCTGTATCTACTATTGCAGATTATCAATTTAAAGTTTGCGATTTGATAATTGATTTAAATGAGAGCTATTTAGCTTTGGTTAAAAAGAAAAAAGCTGCCTAATCTTTACTATCCTCTGATATGGCGTGGTCTATTCCTTTACGTATGTACTCATACCCTGTGAATAAAGTCAAAGCTGCTGATAGCCATAACAAAATTATACCAATAGTTTGAGCATTATAGTCTTGAAAATTGATAATTTTATTTCCTGTATCTCCAGAAAGTAAAAGACCAATTGAGACCATTTGTAAAACTGTTTTTAATTTTGCTAAATTAGATACAGGTAATTTAATTTTTCCTTTTGCTAAAAATTCCCTAAGACCAGATATTAATATTTCTCTTGTTAAAATTATTATTGCAGCAATAACCTCATAATTTTTAATTGTACCATCCATAACTAATAAAATTAGTGCTGCAGCTACAATAATTTTATCTGCTATTGGATCTAACAACTCTCCTAATTTAGACTCTTCTCCAAGTAGTCTAGCTAACATTCCATCTAAAAAATCTGTAAAGGATGCAATTATGAATAATACTAAAGCTGTTAGATCTCCATAAAATCCAGGCAAATAGAAAGCTAAAACAAAAAAAGGTACAATTAAAATTCTACCTACTGTTAGTATGTTGGGTATTTTTCTTAGCATAATCTCTATTCGTGAAAGAAGTTATATATCTTTTTTGCAACTTTTTCCTCAACGCCCTCAACTGATTTTATTTCATCTAGACTAGCAGACTCAACTGCTCGAGCAGATCCAAAATGATTTAATAAAGCCCTTTTTCTGATTGATCCAATACCTTCAATCTGATCTAACAAAGACTTATTAATCCCTCTTTTTCTCTTTGCTCTGTGAGCACTAATTGCAAAACGATGGGATTCATCTCTAATTCTTTGAAGAAAGAAAAGAGTAGGGTCATTTTTATTAAATTTATATTCTTTGCCATTATGAAAAAAAGTTTCATTACCACTATTTCTAAATTTTCCCTTAGCAATCGCGATAATCGGTATCTCGTGAAGTCCTAATTCATTTAAAGTGTCTCTTGCAACAGAATATTGACCTTTTCCGCCATCAACTATTACTAAATCAGGAAAGGAGAGATAATTGTCTTTTTCTTGAATTGCTCTTTTAAACCTTCTGTTTAATACTTCTCGCATCATTCCGTAATCATCTTGTTCATTCTTTGTAGATTTAATGTTAAATTTTCGATATCTTTTCTTAATAAAACCCTCTTCACCAAATGCAATTAAGGCCCCGACACTATTTGTTCCTTGAATATGGCTATTATCATAAACTTCTACTAAATTTATGTTTGTCTCAAGATTAAATTTACTTGCAACTGAGTCAAATAATTCTCTATTATTCTGACTTTCATAAAGTTTTCGATTTAAACTTTCTTTTGCATTTTTGGTTGCTTGATTGATAACTTTTAGTTTTGACCCTTTTTTTGCAACAGATAAGTTTACTTGTTTACCCTCTTTTTTAGAGAGAGTTTTTTCAATCAGATTTTTTTCTCTTATTTCTTCGGAAATTATTATCGATGAAGGTACACTTTTATTTTCATAAAATTGTGAAACAAAAGAATTCAGTATATTACTTAGACTTTCATCTGGATCATGTTTTGGAAAAAACGCTTGGTTACCCCAATTTTGTTTTGAACGATAAAAAAAAACCTGAATACAAGTTTTTCCAGACTCTTTATAACCTGCAATCACATCGGCCTCGATTAAATTTGCTTCATTGATTCTTTGGGAAGATTGAATAACATTTAATGATTTTATTCTATCTCTCAAAATTACAGCTTTCTCAAAATCTAAATCTTCACTAGCTTTTTCCATCTGATCTGAAAGACTTTTTTGAATTTTTCTTGATTTTCCTGAAACGAACTCTATCGCATCATCAACAGTTTTCTTATAGTCTTCCTTTTCGACATATCCAACGCAAGGTCCAGAACATCTTTTAATTTGGTAAAGAATGCATGGTCGTTCTCGATTTTTGAAAACTGTATCATCGCATACTCTTAAATGGAAAATCTTTTGTATCATCTTTATAGTCCAATTTGCTGAGCCAGCTGATGCAAATGGACCAAAATAAAAACCTTCCTTGGTTTTTTTTCCTCTGTGTCGTCTTATCTGAGGCCAGACATCTTTATTTCCAATAAATATAAATGGAAAAGATTTATCATCTCTAAGTAAAATGTTAAATTTTGGTTTGTGCTTTTTAATTAAGTTAGCTTCAAGCAATAAAGCCTCACTTTCATTAGAGGTAGTTGTAATCTCAAGTTTTTTTGTTTGAGATAACATTCTCTCTGTTCTTATAATATGGTTTTTTTCTGCAATATAACTTTTAAGTCTATTAGGTAAATTTTTTGCTTTACCAACATAAAGAATTTCTCCTTTATCGTTAAGCATGCGGTAAACACCAGGTAGTTTAGGTATTAATGGTAGTTCTTTTTTAATTACTTCTTTTCCAATTTCAGAACTTATCATGACTTCTTTTTTTGGTAATTTGTATACCAACTGATGAGCATTGTTTTAAAATTTCTAATTTTTCAATTTTGAGCATTATTTTTGCAATCCTTTTGTCCTTAAACAATTCATCAAAAACAGATTCTGCAAGCGTTTCTAAAAAATTATAATGTTTCTTTTTTACCAGTTTTGTAATTAATTTGACAATTGTGCTGTAGTTGACAATAGATCTAATATCTTTGTCATTTGAAGGTTTTTTATCTTGATAGTCAATTTCAAGGCTAAACTTAACTTTTTGAGGTTTTTCTTTCTCAAAATCATAGTATCCAAGTTTTAAATCCAAAATTAATTCATTAATAAGAATCTTTTTCTCATAATTAAATAAGCTTTTTGACTTATCAATTTTTACAATTTTAAGATTATTTTTTTTCACTCTTTACCTCTCATTATATCTGGTGTTTGCCAGTTTAAACTTTGACCACTATCTATAGCTAAAATTTGACCAGTAATAGAGCTGTTTTTAATAAAAAAGTCAACTGCATCACAAATCTCTTTTACATCAACTTGTTTTTTGAGAGGTGTTGCTAAATATTGATTTTTAAAGTGTTTTTCGGATTGTCTTTTGTTTTTAATTGTTGGTCCTGGTGCTATACCGTTTACCCTTATATGAGGTGCTAAACTCATAGCACTAGTTTTTGTAAGAGTATAAAGTCCAGTTTTACTTATTGTGTATGAAAAAAAAAATGGAGTTAATTTAAATACTCGTTGATCAATAATGTTAATAATATTGTTATTTTTTCCCCTGATATTTTTTGAGAACTCTTTTGATAAAAGGGCAGGAGCTTTAAGATTTGTTGAAATGTGATTTTCCCAACTTTTTGAACTAAAGTTTTCTAGTTTATCATTTTCGAATAAAGATGCATTGTTAATTAGACAATCAAAATATTTTAGTTTTGATTTAGCAAACTTCACAATTTTCATGACATCTTTTTCTTTACTAAGATTTCCTTTTACCAAATAAACTTTAGACCCATAATTTTGAAGTTTCTTTTTTAAATTTTCAGCTTTTGCTTTTGATTTATTGTAATGAATTATAATTTGTTTATTTGGTCCTGATAATTTTTCAGCTATTGAAGCACCTATTCTAGTTGCTCCACCAGTAATTATTATCCTCTGTGCTTCCATTTTTTATCTTTTTTTTTAGTAACCTTAGTTCCTGGCATTCCCATTGTCGATCTACCTTTTGGATAAAGTTTATTTTTTACATCATATTGTCTTATTTTTGGATTTAATGTGATTTCTAGCTCTGTACTCTCTAATTTTCTAATCTCATCTCTAATCTTAGCTGCTTCCTCAAATTCTAGATTTGACGCTGCTTCCTTCATTTTTTTGTCTAAAGCTTTTAAGTGTTTTTTAAGATTTCCTCCAACATTTGAGCCTTCGCTAATTTTAACGTAGTCTTTTTCATAAACACTTTCCAAAATATCATTAATTTCTTTTTTTACAGTCTTCGCATCAATTTTATGTTTTTTATTGTAATCTAATTGAATTTTTCTTCTTCTTTCAGTTTCTTGAATTGCTTTTTTTATACTTTTAGTTTCTTTATCTGCATAAAGAATTACTTTGCCATCTACGTTTCTAGCAGCCCTACCTATAGTTTGAATTAATGAAGTTTCTGATCTTAAAAAACCTTCTTTATCTGCATCTAAAATTCCAACTAAAGCACATTCTGGAATATCTAAACCTTCTCTTAATAAGTTAATTCCTACGAGAACATCAAAAACTCCCATTCTTAAATCTCTCATAATCTCTATTCTTTCAAGGGTATCAATATCGGAATGTAGATATCTCACTTTTACACCATTTTCATGAAGATACTCTGTTAAATCTTCAGCCATCTTTTTTGTAAGAGTTGTCACCAAAACTCTATGATTATTTTCAATCACTTTTTTGCACTCATACATTAAATCATCAACTTGGTTTTTTGCAGGCCTTATTTCTACGGGTGGATCAATCAAGCCTGTTGGTCTTATGACTTGGTCGATAAATTTACCTTTCGTTTGTTCTAATTCCCAAGGTCCTGGTGTTGCAGAGACAAATACTGTTTGCGTTCTCATTAAATCCCATTCCTCAAATTTAAGAGGCCTATTGTCCATACACGAGGGAAGTCTAAAACCATATTCTGCTAAAGTGCTTTTTCTTGATCTATCTCCTTTATACATCCCATTAAGTTGTGGAACAGTTACGTGACACTCATCGACAAAAATTAAAGTGTTGTCTGGAAAGTATTCAAATAATGTAGGAGGTGGTTCACCTGGTTTTCTTCCTGATAAAAATCTAGAATAATTTTCTATTCCCGCGCACGAGCCCGTTGCTTCAATCATTTCTAGGTCAAATTTGGTTCTTTCCTCTAATCTTTGTGCCTCTAATAATTTATTTTCAGCTTTATGTTTTTTTAGAGTTATATCTAATTCTTTTTTTATATTTATTATCGCTTGTTCAATGGTGGGTTTTGGAGTGATATAATGACTGTTAGCGTAGACTTTCACGAGGCTTAAGTCCCTAACTTTATCTCCAGTTAATGGATCGAATTCTTCAATTTGTTCAAGTTTATCTCCAAATAAGCTTAATCTCCATGCTCGATCCTCTAAATGAGATGGAAAGATTTCTAGATATTCACCCCGAGCTCTAAAGGTACCTCTATAAAAATTTTGATCATTTCTTTTATATTGTAATGCAACTAAAGACTTAATAATTTGTTCTCTGTTGTAATCATAATTTTTTTGGAGTGTTAAAGTCATCTTACTATAAGCTTCAACGGAACCAAGCCCATAAATACATGATACACTGGCCACAATTAAAACATCATCTCTCTCCAAAAGAGATCTTGTTGCGGAATGTCTCATCCTGTCTATTTGCTCATTTATCGATGCTTCTTTTTCAATGTATGTATCTGATCTAGGAACGTACGCTTCTGGGGTGTAGTAATCGTAATAAGATACAAAATATTCTACAGCATTATCAGGAAAAAAAGTTTTCATTTCACCATATAGCTGTGCAGCAAGTGTTTTATTAGGAGCTAAAATTAATGCTGGTCTGTTAGTGGCCTCAATTACTTTGGCCATTGTAAATGTTTTACCCGAACCAGTCACACCGAGTAACACTTGGTTAAATTCCTCTTTATTTGCACCATTAACTAATTTTTTAATTGCCTCTGGTTGATCGCCCGCAGGTTTAAAATCGGATTTAATTTTAAATTTTTTACCACCTTCGAGTTTTCCACTGATTTTTGGGTTTTTACTCTGAAAATCCGTAATTAAATCTTGATATGTATTTTCCATATATTAAAGAACGTAGTAGAATTAATTTATATTTCAATGAGCATAATATCAGACAGTTTAAAAAGAATTAAGCCATCACCAACAATTGCCGTTACTCAGAAAGCAAGAGAATTAAGAGCAGCTGGAAAAGATGTTATTGGTCTTGGTGCTGGGGAGCCGGATTTTGATACTCCAGTAAATATAAAAAACGCAGCGATCAAAGCTATCAAAAGAGGAGACACCAAGTACACTGCTGTTGATGGCACACCTGAACTTAAAAAAGCTATCATCAAAAAATTTAAAAGAGAAAATAAATTGAACTTCACCTTAGATCAAATAACTGTTGGTACAGGCGGTAAACAAGTTCTTTATAATGCTTTTATGGCAACTCTAAATAAAGGTGACGAGGTAATTATACCTGCACCTTTCTGGGTATCATACCCCGATATGGTTTTATTAGCTGGTGGAAAACCAAAAATAGTAAAGTGTACAGCAGCAGAGGGTTTTAAATTAACTCCAAAAAAATTAAAAAAAGCAATATCAAAAAAAACTAAATGGATAATTCTTAATTCTCCATCTAATCCAACAGGAGCAGGGTATTCAAAAAAAGAAATTTATGATTTAGCTAAGATTTTAATTCAAAATAAGAAAATTTTTATTTTAAGTGATGATATTTATGAGCATGTTAGATATGACAACTTTAATTTTTTCACGATAGCTCAAGTTTCAAAATTGAAAGATAGGACACTTACCATGAATGGAGTAAGTAAATCATACGCAATGACGGGATGGAGAATAGGTTATGCTGCTGGTCCTAAAGAAATAATTAAAGCAATTAGAAAAATTCAATCTCAATCTACTTCAAATCCATCTTCAATAAGTCAGGCAGCAGCAGTTGAGGCATTAAATGGAAAGCAGGGTTTTATAAAAACTAGAGCAAAGGCATTTAAAGAGAGGAGAAATTTTGTTGTTAAAAGTCTTAATAATATAAAAGGAATAAATTGTTTGACTCCCAATGGTGCATTTTACGTTTTCCCAAGTTGTAAAGAATTATTAAATAAAAAAACAAAATTAAAAACAGACTCTCATTTTGTTCAAAAATTACTTGAAAAAGAGAATGTTGCTGTCGTTCAAGGATCAGCTTTTGGCTTAGATGGTTATTTTAGAATTTCATATGCTACTTCAATGAATAATCTAAAAAAAGCCATGTCGAGAATTAAATCTTTCTGTGAAGGATTAAATAAATAATTATTTTTGACTTAAAATCTTTTTTGCTGGAATTGTTTTTTTTATCCAAGAATTCGGAATTGAATTTAATCCTTTTAATGCAGCGAAGTATGCACCAGTGAAATTTGCTCTAGAGCAATTGCAACCACCTGCCTTAATAGTTTTTAATATAGCTTCTTTATAATTTTTTGAATTAATTATTGTATATATTGAACTATTAAAAGTTCCTGGATAACTACATGCCATACCAAGCTTTTTAATAGTGATAGGATGAAATTTTGAATTTAATCTTCTTATTTTTTTAATATCATTAACAATAACTTTAAATGACGTACTTTTTTTAAATCTTTTAATAAATTCATATACTGGATCTTTGGCTCCTTTAAGAGCAAAATCAATTATATAAAATTTAGCTAATGCATATTTTAAACTAATTTTTGAAGCAGTCACAATTTTTATGATTTTTTCCAGACTTTTGAAATCATAACCATAAAGAAAGTACGGAAGTGCAGCACAAAACCCATCAGATTCATTAACTTTTACACCACCCGAAATTTTCTTATTTGATTTAATATTGTTTACAGTTTCTATAATATTTTGGTGTATCCATGGTCCTTTGATCATACCACGCCAATCTTTTACTTTTTTATATTTTGATCTGAGACTTAAATTTTTCCAATATTTGCTTCCAGGACCAAAATTCTTCAAAATATTTTTTTTAAATTCTTTCTCTATATCCTCAAAATTTTCTAGAAGTGTTTGAAACATAACTTGTCCAATTTCATTATAACCTGATACTTTTCCAGTTTTTATATTGTAGAAAGGACTTCTATTTTTTTTTAAAAAAGTAAAGTCTTTTTTACCTTTGATATAGGAATTGAGCTTTTTTTGATTGTATACCCAATGTAATGGTCTCGCAGCTGCATCAGCAACTGTTGCTCCTAAAAATACATGAAGGTTATTTTTCACTTTAATGTGATAAAAACTTTTCAGCCTCTAGTGCTGCCATACAACCCATACCAGCAGCAGTCACTGCTTGTCTGAATGTTTTATCTTTTACATCTCCAGCTGCATAAACGCCTGGTACATTAGTCTCAGTTGAATCTGGTTTAGTTATCAAATAACCTTCTTTATCCATGCTTAATTGATTTTTAAACAATTGTGTAGCTGGATCATGACCAATTGCGATAAAGACCCCATCTAATTTAATTTCGTCAATTTTATTTGTTTTAACATTCTTAATTTTAATTCCTTTAACATTTTTTGGATCTTTATCACCAATAACGTCTTCAACAACACTATCCCAAATAATTTCAATTTTTTTATTCTCCATAAGTTTTTTTTGAAGCATTTTTTCAGCTCTTAAATTATCTCTTCTGTGAATTAATTTTACTTTTGATGCAAATTTCGTAAGAAACATCGCCTCTTCAACAGCTGCATTACCTCCTCCAACAACAGCAACTTCTTTGTCTTTAAAGAAAAAACCATCACATGTTGCACATGCGGATACTCCAAAACCTCTGAACTCTTGTTCTGATTTTAAATTTAACCATCTTGCTTGTGCACCTGTTGAAATTATTATGCTATCAGCAGTGTATTTTTGACCAGTGTCTCCAATAGCTTCAAAAGGTGTTTTTTTTAAATCGACAGAATTTATATGATCCTCAATCATTTCTGTTCCAACTGCTTTTGCTTGCTCTTTCATTTGATCCATAAGCCAAGGACCCTGAATAACATCAGCAAACCCTGGAAAATTTTCAACATCCGTTGTTGTAGTTAATTGTCCACCCGGCTCTGAACCATAAACTAAAATTGGATTTAACATTGCTCTTGCCGCGTAAACAGCTGCTGTATATCCAGCTGGACCAGACCCAATTATTAACACTTTTGTGTGTTTAGTTGGATTTTGACTCATATGAAAGCTATATAATGATTAATGACTAAATTAAAAGGTTTATTATTGACCGAGGGAATGCATGGCATGATTAGCCAAGTTGAAGGACTTGCCAAAGCTTTAGGTTTAGATTTTATACACGAGAAAATTGAACTGAATAATTTTTGGAAAATGATCCCCCCAAAAATTACACCAATTAAAAGGTTTGTTTTTAAAAATGATATTTTAGAAAAATTTAATGTTGTGATCTCTTGTGGCAGAAAAAGTGTAATACCCTCAATTTTCTTAAAAAAAAAGTTTGGAAATAAAATCATGAATATTCATATCCAAGATCCGAAGGTATCTTTAAATAATTTCGATTTTGTAATTGCTCCAGAACATGATGATCTAAAAGGTGAAAACGTATTATCAACCAAAGGGGCCATCCACTATCTACGAGAAAGTGAATTAGATGATAATATAAATTATTTAAAGCCAAAAATTCAAAAAGAAAAAGTAGTTGTACTTGTTGTTGGTGGTCCAAATAAATATTATAATTTTAGGGATAATTTAATTGAAGAAATTTTCCATAAAATCCAAAAAAATTTTCTTGATAATGGCTACCAATTAATTTTTATTCCTTCAATGAGAACACCTCAAAGAATTATTGATAAAGCTAAAGATTTTTATAATGGGGATCAAATCATTATTTCAGATGTTGATAAAAAAGCTTATTTATCATCACTTAAGTTAGCAGACCATATAGTGGTAACTTGTGACTCAACGTCCATGATATCTGAAGCTGCAATAACAGGTAAACCTATATATGTAGCTGATATGCCAGCTATTAAGAACAATTATCGCTTCAAAAAATTTTTTGAGTTGTTCAAATCTTTAGATATTATAAGAAATCTAGATTCTTCTGTTGAGAGTTGGAATTATAAAAAACTTAATGAAACTGATAGAATAGCAGGTTATATAGAAAAAAGATTTCAAAATTATGACTTTTCTTAATTCCATCTTAAACAACTCAAAAAAATATGAATCTCCTTTTGATCATTGGGAATACAATAATGCCTTGAGCGATGAAGCAATTAAAGAAATTGAAAATGCAGACATTCCTGACATCAGTAAACATAATCTTAATTATGATGGAACAAGAGCTATCGACGATGGTGCGGCAGAATTTAGAGAAGGAATAGCATCTGGGGGAAAAGCAATTAAGTTTAGATGTTTTGTCACAAAAGAAAATGCTTCACAATTTCCAAATTTGGTAAAATTTATTACCGAGCTTCAATCAAAGGAAACTTGTAATGCAATTTCAAAAATGATTGAAAAAGATTTATCAAATTCATATGTAAGAGTTGAAATTATATGTGATCGTGAAGGTTTTTGGCTTAAACCGCATTGCGATATTAAAGAAAAATTAATGTCAGGTTTGATTTTTGTTAATAATGCAAAAGAGTCTGAGGATCTAGGCACTGATTTTTATAACGAAAAATTAGAAAAGGTTAAAACAGTTCCTTACAAACATAATTATGGATATTTATTTACTAGTGGACCTAATACTTGGCATGGTATGGAAAAAAAGAGGATTATCAAGGAAAGAAGATGTATTCAGGTAAATTATGTCACCTTTCCCACTGATTGGAAAGTTGAGTGATTAACTTTATAAACTCGAATATAAACCAATAAAACTAAATATGCCCAATACTAAACAGATTCCTGTTACTGCTTTCAACTGGTCACCATCTTCATGAATATTTGTTTTGTCATAAAGTTTCCAATATGCACATTTATCCAGATTAGTGGTTTTTGATTTAAAAATTTTTTTTTTGATAGGAAGTCTCAATAGTTGAGCACTAAAAATTTCACTTTTTTTAGATGCGTCCTCGATAATATATTGACGAATTTCTGAACTCATATAATTAAATTTTAAAAAATAAATTTGATGAATACAACTTATCGATTATTCATTTTGGGCAATTATTCTCAGAAAAAAAATTATACAACTTTTGATTGTAGCATTATTTTAGTTCTTGCAGTGCAATTATATCAACTTTTTTTGTTTTAAGAGATTTTATTGCTTCCAAACATGCCTGAGCAGTTGACATATTTGTACAATAGGGAACTTTATTTTTTATAGTTGCTCTTCTGAGTGCAATAGCATCATTTATTCGATGCTCACTATTTCCCCCACCAGTATTAATTACAAGAGCTATTTTTTTTGAGTCTAAAATATCTACTATGTGAGGTGTTCCACTGCTGACTTTATTTATAATTTTACACTTCATTCCATGTTTTCGAATGTACTCTGCAGTGCCTTTTGTTGCACTTAATTTAAAATTTAATTTGATCAAATCTTTAGCAAGACCTATCCCTTCATCCTTATGAGAGTTTTTCAAAGATATAAATGCAAGGCCATTTTTTGGAAGTGAATTGGCAGCAGCAATTTGACTTTTTGCAAACGCCATGCCAAAATTTTTATCAAACCCCATTACCTCACCAGTTGATTTCATTTCTGGACCAAGAAGTAAGTCACTATTTGGAAATTTATTAAAAGGAAATACTGCTTCTTTAACTGCATACATTCCTTTTGATCTTTCCTTTAAATTGAATTTCAATAATTTCTCTCCAGCCATTACTCTTGATGCAATTTTTGCTAATGGCAAACCTTTTGCTTTAGATACAAAAGGCACAGTTCTACTAGCTCGAGGATTTACCTCAATCACATAAATTTCATCTTTTTTTATTGCAAATTGAATATTCATTAAACCTTTGACGTTTAAAGCTAACGCTAGTTTTTTAGTTTGATTTTCAATCTCCTTTACTAAAAATGGTTTAATAGATATTGGAGGCAAACTACAAGCAGAGTCCCCAGAATGAATACCAGCTTCTTCAATATGCTGCATAATACCGGCTACATATACCTCTTTACCATCAGATATTGCATCAACATCAACTTCCATTGCATGATCAATAAATTTGTCAATTAAAATTGGATTTTTTTCTGCAGCATTAAATGCTTCTTCAATAAAATTTTTTAATTGGCCTTTTTCATAAACTATTTCCATTGCTCTTCCACCTAAAACATATGAAGGTCTTACCATTAAAGGTAATCCAATTTTATCAGCAATCTTGATCGCTTCTTTATAAGTTTTGGCAATTCCACTTTCTGCTTGTTTTAATTTTAATTTATTTAATAAATTTCTAAATCTATCTCTATCCTCTGCTAAATCTATCGAGCTGTATTGAGTTCCTAAAATAGGTAATTTGTTTTGATGTAAAAATTTTGCAAGTTTAATTGGAGTCTGTCCTCCAAACTGAGCAATTATACCAATTAAGTTTCCATTCATTTGCTCTTTTTTGATGATATTAAAAACAAATTCTTCTTTTAAAGGTTCAAAATAAAGTCGATCACTTGTATCGTAATCGGTAGAGACTGTCTCAGGGTTACAATTTACCATGATTGTTTCGAAACCAGCGTCTTTTAAAGAAAAACTTGCTTGACAACAACAATAATCAAATTCTATTCCTTGACCAATTCTATTCGGTCCCCCTCCTAGAATAATTATCTTTTTTTTATTAGTCGGCTCTGCCTCACATTCTGAAACTATTGAAAAGTTTCTTTGATAAGTTGAATACATGTACGGAGTGAAAGATTTAAATTCAGCAGCACAAGTATCAACTTTTTTATAAACAGGTAATATTTTTAGTGCTATCCTCTTTTTTCTCACAACATCCTCAGAAAGATTTGTTAATTCTGATAATTTTTTGTCTGAGAAACCTATAGATTTAATCCTATTAAATTCTGTAAAATTTTTTGGTAATCCTATTTTTTTTAAATTTGTTTCACAATCAATAATTTCTTTAATTTGGTCTAGAAACCATGGGTCAATTTTAGATAATTTAAAAATCCTATCTAAACTAATCTTTTTTCTTATCCCCTCAGCAACTAGTAAAATTTTATTTGGAATATTTTCTTTTAATTTTTTTTCAATTTGTCGTTTTGATAAATTAAATATTCTATCAAGGCCCGAGAAACCAGTTTCTAATGATATCAAAGCTTTTTGAAGAGACTCTTTAAAATTTCTCCCTATTGCCATAGCTTCTCCAACAGATTTCATTGAAGTGCCAAGAGTTGCAGGAGAGGATGAAAATTTTTCAAAAGTAAATCTTGGTATTTTGGTTACTACATAATCGATACTTGGCTCAAAAGATGCTGGGGTAATTTTAGTAATTTCATTTTTAAGTTCATCCAAAGTATATCCGACAGCTAATTTTGCCGCCACTTTTGCAATTGGAAATCCAGTTGCTTTAGATGCCAAAGCTGATGATCTCGATACACGTGGGTTCATCTCAATTATAACCATTCGACCATTTTTAGGATTAATTGCGAATTGAACATTGGATCCACCTGTCTCAACCCCAATCTTTCTTAAACATGCAATAGATGCATTTCTCATGACCTGGTATTCTTTATCAGTGAGAGTTAGCGCTGGCGCAACTGTTACCGAGTCACCTGTATGTATCCCCATCGGATCAATATTCTCAATGGAACAAATAATGATACAGTTATCTTTCTTATCTCTAACGACTTCCATCTCAAATTCTTTCCAACCCTCCAAGCATTCTTCAACCAAAACCTGGCCAACAGGAGACTCATGTAATCCATTTTTTACAATTTTAAGATATTCACTCTTTGTTTTTGCTATTCCTCCACCAAGCCCACCAAGTGTAAAAGCGGGTCTTATGATTGCAGGTAAACCAATTTTTTTTAGAACTTTTGTAGCCTGGTTATTGTAGTTTACAATTTCGGATTTAGGTAAGTCTAAACCAATTTCTATCATATTTTTTCGAAATTTTTTTCTATCTTCAGCGTTTGAAATTGCCTTTGAATTAGCTCCAATAAGTTCAATTTTATATTTTTTTAAAATCCCTTTTTTTTCAGCCTCCATAGCTAGATTAAGAGCAGTTTGACCCCCCATTGTAGGAAGAATTGCATCAGGTCTTTCTTTTTTAAGAATTTTTTCTAAAACATCTAGAGTTATTGGTTCTATATAGGTTTTGTCCGCAACATCTGGATCTGTCATGATAGTTGCAGGATTGGAATTTATCAAAATTACCTTATAGCCCTCATCTTTAAGAGCTTTGCAAGCTTGTGTTCCTGAATAATCAAATTCACATGCTTGTCCGATGATGATTGGGCCAGCTCCTACAACTAATATTTTTTTAATGTCTTTTCTTTTTGGCATTTTTTTTTATGTTATGAATAAATTCTTGAAATAAATAAACGCTATCTTGTGGTCCTGGATTTGATTCCGGATGATACTGAACAGAAAATACTGGTTTATTCTTTAATCTTATGCCTTCGATACTACCATCAAATAAAGATTTATGAGTAACCTCAATATTTTTTGGCAACGTTTCTTTTACCACTTCAAAACCATGATTTTGACTGGTGATTTCAACATTATCATGAATCAAATTTTTAACTGGATGATTTGCTCCTCTATGACCTAATTTCATTTTTTTTGTTTTACCGCCAAGAGCCAGTGCAAGAATTTGATGACCTAAACAAATACCAAATATTGGTAAATTTTTTTTAATAAGGTCTTTGATAATATTGATCGCATATTTGCCAGTTGCTGCTGGATCTCCAGGCCCATTAGATAAAAAAATTCCATTTGGCTTAAGTCTCAATATTTTTTCTGCAGAAGTCTTACACGGAACAACAGTAACTTTACAATTAAAATTCGAAAAATATCTTAAAATATTTTTTTTTATCCCATAGTCAATTGCAACAACATGCAAAGACTTTTTTTTATTTTTCTCAAAACCAGTTTCTTTTTTCCAAGTTTTAAGCCCTTTCCAAATATAATTTTTTCTGGTGGATACGACCTCGGCAAGATCTAAATTTTTTAGACCACTCCATTTTAATGTTGTATTTGTGAGTTTGTTAATACTGAATTTTCCTTTATTTGAATTACAAATGGTACCTTTAGGAGCTCCCTTATCTCTAATGAAATTTGTAAGGCTTCTAGTATCTAATCCAGTGATACCAATAATTTTGTTTTTTTTAAGCCAATAATCTAAATGTAAAAAAGATCTATAATTTGAGGGATTAGTTATTTCAGAATTAAAAATTACTCCTCTTGTCCAGATTTTATCAGACTCATGATCCTCATGGTTTGCTCCAACATTTCCTATGTGAGGAAAAGTAAAATTTATAATTTGACCTGCATAAGAAGGGTCAGATATGATCTCTTGATAGCCAGTTAATGAAGTATTAAAGCAAACTTCTCCTGTTGCAACGCCTTCATAACCAATTCCAATACCTTTAAAAACTTTCTTATTTTCAAGAACTAAAATACCTGTATGAGTTTGAGAAATTTTTGAGCTATTATTTTTTGCTTTTTTGATCAATTACAACTCATGAGTTAAAGGTTAATACAATAAAAGGTTTATTATCGCAACAGAGATGTATTATAAAATTGTAAAAAAACAATTTTTCTTTTGAAGAATTTTTTCTTTAAAGTAGATTAAAAATTATGTCCTTAAAAGAGACCATAGAAATTGAATATAAAAAGTCGCTTAAATCAAAAGATAAAACTAAAATCTCAACTTACAGGTTAATTCTATCCTCCATTAAGGATTTGGATATCTTAAATAGATCCGGTCCAAATAAAAAAGAGACTGATGATGAAGATATTAAAAAATTATTTAAGAAGATGATGAAACAAAGAGCCGAATCAATTGAAATTTATAAAAAAAATAATCGGTCTGATCTTTTGGAAGTTGAGCAAAATGAATATGATATTTTATCAAGTTTTTTACCAAAACAATTAAATGAGGAAGATACAAAAAAAATATGTGAAGAGATAATAGCTAAAGTAGGTGCTAATTCAGTAAAAGATATGGGCAAAGTTATGGGAGAATTAAAAAAACAACATGCCGATGAGATTGATTTCTCCAAAGCAGGAGCGCTGATTAAACAAATACTTAATAAGTAGTCATGAAATATCCAAAAGAATATTTAGAGGAAATTAAAACGAGATTAAAAGTTTCAACAGTAGTTTCAAAATACGTCAGTTTAAAAAAAAGAGGTAAAGAATATGTTGGACTTTCACCATTTAAAAATGAGAAAACTCCATCCTTCACTGTAAATGATGAAAAAGAATTTTATCATTGTTTTGCAACATCCGAACATGGAAATATTTTTGATTTTGTAATGAAAACTCAAAATTTTAAATTTGGTGAGGCTGTAAAGCACTTGGCAAATTTAGCTGGCATGCAACCTTATATTTTTTCAAAACAAGATGAAGAAAGAGAAAAAAAGTGGAAAATATACTCATCTATTTTCTTAGAATATGTGGACTTTTATCATAATCAACTTTTGAAAAATGAAAAATATTCTAAAGCAAGAGATTATCTAAAAAATAGATCACTTGATAAAGATCAAGTTAAAAAATTTAAAATAGGTTTTATAGAAAAAAATCCAAATTTATTTGAAGAATTAAAAAAAAATTATCAAATTGATGATTTGCTAGGAACAGGATTATTTTATTTAGATGAAAAAAAGAATATTTATGTTGAAAGGTTTAGAGGAAGATTAATTTTTCCAATCAATAATATTTCAGGACAACCAATTGCTTTAGGGGGAAGAATAATCGAAAAAAGTGATTTTCTGGCTAAGTATGTTAATTCTCCAGAAACATTATTCTTCAAAAAAGGATACAACTTATACAATTTAGATTTAGTAAGAAAATTGTCTAATAAATTTGACAATATTTTTTTAGTTGAGGGTTATATGGATGTCGTTGGTTTAAGTAAAAATGGAATAGAAAACGCTGTTGCTAACTTAGGCACTTCTTTAACAGATAAGCAAATATTTACACTCAATCAGTTTTTTGATGATATTATTATTTGTTTTGATGGTGACGATAGTGGTTACAAGGCAGCCTTAAGAGCAGCAGAAAATTCTATAAAAGATATGAAACCTGAAAAGCAAATATCATTTTTATTTTTACCAGATCAAGAGGATCCAGATAGTTTTGTAAATAAAAATGGAAAAGAATATTTTTTTGATTATGCAAAACAAAATAAAATCTTAATACATCAATTTATATTTGATCATTATAAAAAAAATTCTCAAAATAATCCATCTTCTATGGCAATTTTTGAGAAAAAATTAAGATCCATAGCTCACACAATAAAAGATAATTATATAAAAAAATACGTTTTAGAATATTTCATAGAAAAAATATCTGGATTAACTCCATACACAAGTCAAAATCAAAAAAACTTTTATACAAAAAAAACCAGATCTTTAGATAAAACCAAAAAGCATTTTAAGGAAAGTCAATCATTGTCAGGCGTAGAATTAAAAGAATTTTCATTAATTTACCTTGTAGTGAATAACTTGAATTTGATGCGGAATCACATTCATTTGCTGAAAGATATAAGATTATTTTCTGAGGTAAATAAACAAATTTTTGAAAAAATTGTATTCAAACTAAAATCAGAAAATGACTTGTCTGTTGAACAGCTAGATATTGATGTTCAATTAATTGATAAAATTACAAAATTTGCTCCCATAAAACACATTTTACAGAAAAAGTCTAATAAGGATCATGAAATTATTGAGTTATTAGAGGACATTGCTCGTGATTTAAATAATTATAATTTAGAATTTAGGATACAAGAATTAGAATCGAAATTTTCAAAAGATTTGAGTGAGACAACTTTTAATGAGCTAAAAGAGCTAAAAAAAAAGCAAAATGTCAATTAATACCATTAAATTAATAATGGATTTTTTAAATTTTGCCATTATATACATCTTTTCAGATATATTAGTGTGGAAAGAATAATTACAAAATCATTTGCTCGTTTAATGGGACGTGGAACCCATAGAGGTTTTATTACCCATGAAGAATTAAGCAAATCCCTTGGAAAAAGAAATCTATCTGATCAAAATCTAGCCCAAGCTTTTATTCATATTTTAGATGAAAAGATAACCTTAGTTGAAAAAAAATCAGATTTTAAAGTTTTAAGAAAAAAAGAAGGTTCATCAAAAGATGAGGGTAAAACTATCGAGAAAAGTGACGATCCAATTCGAATGTATCTTAGAGAAATGGGAGGAGTTGAACTATTATCAAGAGAAGGTGAAATTGCTATTGCAAAACGAATAGAGGCTGGAAAGGATGTAATGCTTATTGCTTTATCACAAAGCCCGATAACTGGCCAACAGTTTTTTGAATGGAATGAAAAACTTCAAAAAGATGAAATTTTAGTTAGAGAAATTATTGATATTGATACCAATTATATGGAAGACGAGACTACTGGCCCAAGTGCAAAACAAAAAAATTCTGGCGAAGTTGAAACTGATAACAATTCTGGTGATGAAGGTGATGAAGATTTCAATCCAACATTAGCTGCAATGGAGACAGAGATAAAACCTAAAGTTCTTAAAACTGTAAGTAATTTGACCAAGGATTATAATAAACTTATTAAATATCAAAAAGAAAAATTAGATTGTGTTTTAAATTCTAAAATTTTTTCTCCAGCAAAGGAAAAAGGCTATGAAAAAATTGTAAAAGAAATTTTAGAAGACATAAAATCACTGCAATTATCCCCATCTGTTTTAGAGGGACTAGTACAAAAACATTATGTAGAAAATAAAAAGATTGTTTCTTTAGAGGGAAATCTTTTGAGACTAGCTATGGATAATAAAATTCCAAGAAATGAGTTTTTGAAATTTTATGTAGGAAATGAAATTAACCCAAACCTTAAAAAATTTTTAGATACAAATTCAACTTGGAAGCAATTTTTTTCAAAAAATAAAGAAAAATTCAGAGATATTCGAGAAAGATTAATTGAATTCAGTCACAAAATTGGAATGTCTGTGACTGATTTCAAAAAACTTGTAAGCAGAGTTCAAAAGGGTGAAAAAGAGTCAAGAATAGCAAAAAAAGAGATGGTTGAAGCAAATTTAAGATTAGTAATCTCAATTGCAAAAAAATATACCAACAGGGGATTACAATTTTTGGATTTAATTCAAGAGGGCAATATAGGGTTAATGAAAGCAGTTGATAAGTTTGAGTACAGAAGGGGTTATAAGTTTTCTACATATGCAACATGGTGGATTAGACAAGCAATTACAAGATCGATAGCTGATCAAGCTAGAACAATTAGAATTCCAGTACATATGATAGAGACTATTAATAAAATTGTTAGAACCCAAAGACTTATTTTAAGTGAATTTGGAAGAGAAGCTACTCCAGAGGAACTAGCAAAAAAACTTAGAATGCCATTAGATAAAGTTAGGAAAGTCTTAAAAATTTCTAAAGAACCTGTATCATTAGAAAAACCAGTAGGTGATGAAGAAGATAGTAGCTTAGGAGATTTTATAGAGGATACAAAAGCCTTAGCGCCGCTTGAACAAGCTATTAAATCTAACCTAGGAGAAGCTACAACTAAAATATTATCAACTTTGACACCAAGAGAGGAAAGAGTTTTAAGAATGAGATTTGGAGTTGGTATGAACACAGATCATACATTAGAGGAAGTTGGTTTGCAGTTTTCTGTCACTAGAGAAAGAATTCGTCAGATAGAAGCTAAAGCACTTAGAAAATTGAAACATCCTAGTAGATCAAAACAATTAAAAAGTTTCTTAGAAAGTTAAAATTGATTTTGGGCCGTTAGCTCAATAGTAGAGTACTGCATTGACATTGCAGGGGTAGTTGGAGCGTAACCAACACGGCCCACCATTACTAGATTTGTTTATTGATTAAAATTATAAAACAAAGTAGAAAAGATTTTAAAGGGCCTGTAGCTCAGTTGGTTAGAGCAGTACACTCATAATGTATTGGTCCCAGGTTCGAGTCCTGGCGGGCCCACCAATTCTCAATATTAATTATTAGAAAATTCCCTCAAAGTTTTGAACAAAGCATTAATGTCATTGTTATTAGAGTTTAAAATAGAGGTAAACTCCTCTTTTTGAGTTCTAGCTAAACTTAAACCTTCAATGATAAGATCTCTTATTAAAGGATTGTCTGGATTTTTTGTATAAACTCTCCAATCAATTTTTACTTCTGGCCTTTCTGATGTACCCTTTAAAAGGCTATTCACTATTGTATAATTTTCACTCAATACTTCTTTAGATAAAACATCAATTTCTGGGTTAGTGTATTCAGAAAGTCTACTAGAGAAGCTTTTCAAAAAATATTCCCTAAATAATTCTGAATACTTTTTTTTTTGATTGTCATCGAGGTTTTTTCTTATAGATCCAAGTGTATAGAAACCTATGCCATTTATATCCACAGTTTCTTCAGCAATTAATTTTAGTTGATTTATTTTTTCTTCTTTGGATAAATTTTCAGAAAGTATTTTGGAAGCTCTATTTACTGTTGATTGAACAAATACATCTGGTTCTATAGAATGGGTGTTACCCAATATTAAAAAATAAAAAAAAACTATTGAAAGAATCTTCCTAGGATACATTTAATAATTTTATTGGTTAATCTCTTCCCAGTCGCTATCATCCTGGGTATTAATTATTTTTCTTGAGTTAAGAATTTTTTGTTGTCGGTCCTGTAAATACAAGCTTTTAACTGAGGCATAAAAGTCTAATGAATTATTTTCTAAGTTTTCAATTGAGTCATAATTCTTGGCTCTAAAGTCTACCCCGGCTGCACCTTTAGAGTAATAATAATCTGAATTCTTAAAATATTGAGTATCATTATTGATCGTCACATTGTACCAAGGGTCACCACCTAGGTAATTTAGAGTTGAAGCGATTGTATCTCTTACTGTACTTGGACCTAAAACTGGTAACACGATGTAACAGCCTGGGCCAACTCCAAATTTTGCTAAAGATTGACCATAGTCTTCTTTTTCATAATTTGAAAGACCAAGATATTCAGCAACGTCAAAAATTCCTAAAATACCTAATGTTGTATTTATAATAAATCTTCCAGTATTAATTCCAGCTTGTTTGAAATCTCCTTGTAAAACATTGTTAGGTATTGTTAATAAATGGGAAATATTTTCTAAAGAATTACTGACACCAGTTTTAGCTGGTGCAGGTAGTTTTCTATATAATGACGCAACAGGTTTAAAAATCACACCATCTAAAGCTTGATTAAATGCAAAAGTCACTCTGTTAATTTTTTCAAAACAATCCTTTACCTCTGCGGGTTCATTTTTTTTTAATATTAAATCTCCATCAGATCCAGCATTGACATTTAGAGTTAGCGCCAGGGTTGTAAATACAATAATTAAGAATTTTTTTATCATTGATACTTATATATATAATATTAGATCATAAAGTAAATTAAGTATTAATTAAATATCAAAATGTATCAGAAAATAGGCTTAAAAATGGCCACAAGTTATTCCCCAAATTTTAATTTACCCAAAAGGTTAAAACAAAATATTAAATTTATTATAATTCATTACACAGGTATGAAAAAAGAATCTGTAGCGATTACAAGACTGCAAGACCCAAAATCAAAAGTAAGCTCGCATTATCTAATTAAAAGAAACGGTGAAATAATAAATTTGGTTCCAGATCTTTTTGAAGCTTGGCATGCGGGAGTCTCCGGCTGGAAACATTTTAAATCTCTTAATAAAAATTCAATAGGTATTGAGATAACTAATCCAGGCCATCAACATGGCTATAAAAGATTTTCAAAAAAACAAATATTTTCACTTCAAAAATTACTTAATATTTTAGTAAAAAAATATAAGATTAAAAAAAAGTATATTCTTGGTCATTCTGATATATCTCCTGGTAGAAAAAAAGATCCAGGTGAAAAATTTCCATGGGAAATGTTAGCCAAAAACAAATTAAGTTTTTGGCATAATTTAGATCAAAAAAAAATTAAAAAGTTTAGAGAAAAAAATCTTACTACCAGAATTGATGAAAATTTATTTTTAAAAAATCTGCATAAAATTGGCTATAATGATGTAAAAAAATTCAAATCTCATAAAAACACCAAGTATCTTACACTAGCTTTTCAAAGACGATTTAGACAAAGTCTTGTTAATGGAAAGATTGATAAAGAGTGTCTATTAATTAGTAAAAACCTTTTATAACAATAAAAATTTAGCTTGAAATATTAATTTTTAGCAATAAATTGAATCTGCCAGATGAACGACTTATCGCTTTAAATTTTTTAAAGAGGAAAGTCCGGACTCTACAAAGACGCAGTGCCAGATAATACCTGGCAGGGGCAACCCTAGGGATAGTGCCACAGAAAATATACCGCCTTAACAAGGCAAGGGTGAAAAGGTGTGGTAAGAGCGCACCGGTTCTATTGGTAACAGTGAACGCTGGAAAACCCCACTGGGAGCAAGACTAAGTAGAGATGACATTGTTGAAAAACTAAAAGCTATCTTTGGCTCGTCATCAGGGTTAGTTGCTTGAGCTTAAGAGTGATCTTAAGCCTAGACAAATGGTAAGTTTAAATGACAGAACCCGGCTTATAGTTCATCTGGCTTCTCATCTAAACTAAATATCTATTAAATGTTCGCGTTTTGATTCATCATTGCCTTCAATCGGTAAATTTTAATTATAAATAGTATTTGTTGACTCATGTCAAAAAAACCCATATTATCCCATAAATTCCCAAATAAGGAATTTTTAGGACTTTATGGTTTATGTTTTTATCGACCTACGAAAACAAATTGGACAAAAAAGGAAGGGTGTCAGTGCCTGCAAGTTATAGATCATATCTATCCAATTTGGGATATAATGGCGTAATTTGCTATCCTTCTTTTAATAATCAATCAATAGAAGCATGGCCTCAAGATAGAGTAGAAAAAATTTCAAACACAATAGACTCTTTAAATCCATTTGAAGAAAAAAGAGATTTTTTTGCAACTTCCATTTTGTCTGAAAGCACAAATTTACAATTTGATAGTGAGGGAAGAATTTCACTTACTTCAAAATTACTAAAACATGCAAAAATCAAGAATAGCATGATCTTTGTTGGCCAGGGTAAAACATTCCAAATATGGGAACCAACAATATTTGAAAAATTTAAGGTCAATGCAAGAAAAAAAGCTAATTTAAATCGAGCCAGCCTTAAATGGGAGCATCAACTAAACAAATAACGGGGGATAACAAAATGACAATTAATTTTAAGGTACCAGAAATAAAAGAACTTCAACCAAGATTATTGGTAATGGGAATAGGTGGAGCTGGAGGAAATGCAATCAATGAAATGATTGATAATGGTATGCAAGGTGTTGAATTTATTGCAGTTAATACTGACGCTCAAGATTTAAAACATAGTAAAGCAAAATCTAAAATTCAAATTGGTTTAAATTTAACAAAAGGTTTAGGAGCTGGAGCAAAACTTGATATTGGCCAAGCTGCTGCTGACGAATCTTTAAATGATATAGTGAATATTTTACAAGGTGCGAACATGGTTTTTATAGCTGCTGGTATGGGTGGTGGAACAGGCACAGGTGCTGCGCACGTAATTGCAAGAGCTGCTAAAGAATTAAATATTTTAACAGTTGGAGTAGTTACATTACCATTCTTATACGAGGGCCCCTCAAGAATGAGAAGAGCTCAACAAGGTTTGGAGGAGCTAAGAAGACATGTTGATACAATTATTGTTATTCCAAATCAAAATTTGTTTAAGATTGCTAATGAGCAAACTACATTTGAAGAGTCATTTAATCTTTCAAATAATGTTTTAATGCATGGTGTTCAGAGTATTACTGATTTAATGGTAAGACCAGGATTGATCAACCTTGATTTTGCTGACGTAGAGTCTGTCATGGCTTCAATGGGCAAAGCGATGATGGGCACTGGAGAAGCTGAAGGAGAAGATAGATCAATGAAAGCTGCAGAGATGGCGATTAGCAATCCTCTAATTGATGATTATACATTAAAAGGAGCAAAAGGGTTGTTAGTTAATATTACTGGTGGCAAAGATCTTAAATTATTTGAAGTTGATGAGGCTGTAAATAAAGTAAGAGCAGAAGTAGATCCTGAAGCTGAATTAATTATCGGCGCTATCACAGATCCAGAACTTGATGGAAAAATGAGAGTTTCAATTGTAGCCACATCTTTAGATGGCCAACAACCAGAAACTAAATCAGTTATTAACATGGTCCATCGTATTCAAAATCGAAATCCTGGTTATTCTGATTTTGGCACAACTGCTGGAACAACTTCTTTTAATTTTCAGAATACAAACTCAAACCCTATTTCTGATGGTGCGACTGCACTTAAACTAGAAAATGAGATAGTATCAGAGAATATTCAGGGTCAGTCAGTTGATGATATGAACAAGCAGTATCATGAAGAATTGTTGAAAAATCAAGAGGCTGAACATATTGTAGAAAATATCTCAGAGGACAATGACAATTCCTTTTCACATGAAGTATTAAGCTCATCTAATACTGAGGAGGGGTCCTCAAATGATTTGAAGGAATTTGGTGTAGATACAGATGAACCAGATTTATTTAACACAGAAAATCAAGCTTCAACTTCTGACGATTTGCTTGGATCATCAGATGAAGATCAAGAAGAGGATGATTTGGAAATACCCGCATTTTTACGAAGACAAAAAAATTAATGGTCTTCGAAAAAATAAATGGACGCCACCATGGTATCGGATGCTCCAAAACATTATCCGGTATTGCTTAATGAAATAATTAGCATTATTACCCCTCAACATGGTGGCACATTTATTGATTGTACTTTTGGTCAAGGTGGCTATACCAAAAAAATTTTAAGTTATAAAGACACTCAAGTAATTGCAATAGATAGAGATATAGAAAGTAAAAAAATTGCGGATAAAATTTCTGAAAAGTTCCCAAACAGATTTATTTTTAAACATAAAAAGTTTAGTCAATTAGACAACCTCAAACTTAAAAATGAAAAAATTAGAGGGATACTCTTAGATTTAGGTTATTCTTTTACTCAAATCAAAGATCCGAAAAAAGGTTTGTCATTTAATTCTGTTGGAGATCTTAATATGCAGATGGGTTTAAATAATTTTTCTGCAAGTGATGCAATTAATAATCTGGATGTTCATGAACTAGAGAAAATTTTTAAATTTTTTGGTGAAGAACTAGAAGCCAAAAGAATTGCTTTTAATATTGTTAAAGAAAGAAAGACAAAAAAAATTGATACAAAAAAATTAGTCGAATTGGTAGAAAAATCAAAAAAAAGAAAAAGTTTTAAGACAAATAATTCTACAAAAACTTTTCAAGCTCTTAGAATTTTTGTCAATAAAGAAATTAGTGAATTAATATATGGTTTAATTGCAGCTACAAAAGTATTAAAAAAAAATGGTATATTGGCAGTTGTAACTTTCCATTCACTAGAGGATAAAATCGTTAAATATTTTTTTAAAAGTTTATCTGAAAAAAAAAGCATATCCCGATATATGCCAAATATAAATCAACCTGAAACATTATTTAGTATGGTTGAAAAAAAACCAATAATACCATCAGCCAAAGAATTAAAAGAAAATACTCCATCAAGATCAGCAAAACTGAGATACGTAATTAAGAAAAATGATTTTTATAATTTTGAGACAGATATAATTAAAAAATTTAAAACATTTTTAGATATTGAGAATTTTGGTGAAAAATTATGAAAAAATTTTTTGTTACAATCTTTGTATTTTCTTTAATTTTCTCAACGGCAATAGTTAAAAATTCAACAAAAAGGATTGACGATGAAATATTTGTTTTAAAAGAAAACATTAGAGATTTAAAAAAAAATTTCGAAAATACTAGATTGGAATTTGATTATTTGAGCTCTACTGAAAAATTACTTCAGTTTCAAAATCTTTACTTTGACAATGAACTAATAAAAATTGATATCCAGAAAATTCAAACAATTACTAGAAAAAATAACGAAATCGAAATAGGTCAATTAAGTTTTAATAAAAATGAGTAATAAAAATTCACAAATTATTTTAGAGGATAATCGTAATGATTTTTCTTTTAAAAAAAATAAGTCTAATATTAATATTTCATTTAATAGGGTCTCATTTATTTTTTTTATTTTTTTTATAATTTTTATAATTTTTTCTATACACTTAGTACACCTTGGCTCTAGAGATTCCAAAAAAGTAATAAATGAAAATTTGACTATTACTTCCAATAAACTTTATAGAGCAGACATAATTGATAGAAATGGAAAATACTTAAGTAAGACAGTAAGTTCTATTGATATTGGTATAAGCACTGGAAAAGTTATTGATAAAAAAAAGTTATTAATAAATCTAAAATATATTTTTCCCAATAAAGATTTTGTCAAAATTCAAAATCAATTGAAAAATAAAAAATTTTTTTACTTAGAAAAAAAAATATCTGAAGAAAATTATGAAAAGGTAATGAAACTAGGTGACAAATCAATTCAACCTGAGGAAAAATTAACAAGAATTTATCCTGAAAAAAACTTATTTAGCCATATTCTTGGTCAAATTGATAATGATAATAAAGGAGTCTCAGGTCTGGAAAAATCATTAGACAAAATTTTAAGAAATAGTAAAGAACCTATTCAATTAACAGTAGATAAAGACTTACAATTTTTAATCAGAGAAGAGTTAATTAAATTCAACAAAATTTTTAATACCATTGGAAGTGCTGCAATTTTGATGGATGTAAATAATGGTGAAATACTATCTTTAGTTTCTCTTCCCGATTTTGATCCAAATCAAAGAGAGAAAATCTCAGATTTAAATTATATAAATAGAGTCACTAAAGGTGTCTATGAATTTGGATCTGTATTTAAAACTTTCACATTAGCTGCTGCTCTTGATGAAAAAATTATTACTGCTGAAACGGAATATATTGATTTACCAAAATCTCTTATGTGTGCAGGATTTCCGATAAGAGAATACGACAAAAAAATCCCATCCAATCTTACTGCTGAACAAATATTAGTTCGTTCTGGTAATATAGGCTCAGTTAGAATTGTTCAGCAAGTGGGCGAAGAAAAATTTAAGTCATTTTTATCAAAGATTGGTATTTTAGAAAAAATTGACTTTGATATTGAAGAAGTAGGAAAACCAATACAATTCAATTGGGGAAAATGTCCACTTGCTACAGCATCATTTGGTCATGGCATTACAACTACATTGCTTCAATTAGCAAAAGCTTATTCTATTGTTGTTAATGGTGGTTTTCAAATAAAACCAAAATTGGTCAAAAATAACAACAATGAAAAAAAAGAAAAAATTTTAAGTCAAGACTTGTCTAGAGAAATTTTACCAATCTTGAGAAAAATTGTTTCAACAAAAGATGGAACCGCATCACTAGCAGATGTCAATGGATATGAAATTGGTGGTAAAACAGGAACAGCCGAAAAAAGTGCGGATGGAGAGTATTCAAATAAGAAGGTTAATTCTTTTGTGTCGGTATTTCCAACATCTAAACCAAAATTTGTTTTAGCCGTCATGTTGGATGAACCAAAAATAAATGAAAACTATATTTATCATTATAGAGATGGATCAAACATAAAGTATAAAGGGACACCTTTTAATACTGCTGGATGGACAACAGTAGAAGCTACGGGTCAAATTGTTGAAAAAATTGGGCCTATTTTAGCCACAAAATACAGTGAATTTAATTTCTAAATGTTACTTAAAGATTATTTCCCAAATATTGGAAAAAAATTTGAAAATACTTTTTTTTCTGACATCTGTTTTGAGAGTTCAAAAATAAAAAAAGATAATGTCTTTTTTGCGATTAAAGGCACAAATATTGATGGAAATAATTTCATATTAGATGCAATAAACAAAGGCTCAAAAATTATTGTAACTGAAAAAAAAATAACAAAATTTCCAAATGGAGTATTAATTATTCATTCAAAAAATGTTAGAAAATTATTAGCTGAAGTTTCATTTAAAATTTATGACAAAAAACCAACAAATCTCATAGCAATTACAGGAACTAACGGAAAGTCTTCTGTAGCTGATTTTTATTATCAAATATTAAAATTTAATAAAAGAAAAGTTGCATCAATTGGAACTTTGGGTGTTAAATCAATCAACGAATATATAAATTTATCCAATACAACCATCGACCCAATTCAATTGGGGAAGATATTAAATTATCTTAAAAATCAGAAAGTAGATGATGTAATATTGGAAGCTTCAAGTCATGGTTTAAGTCAAAATAGGTTAGATGGTTTAAAATTTAATTCAGGAATATTTACAAATTTATCTCAAGATCATTTAGATTATCATAAAAATTTAAAAGATTATTTAATCGCAAAACTTTATCTTTTTGAGAAACTTCTATCTATTAAAGGCAATGTAATTACTGATGAAAAAATACCTGAATTTAGAAACATAAAAAAAATTGCATTAAAAAGAAATTTAAAGATTTATTCTATAAATAATCCAAAAAATCATTTTAAAATTTTATCTCACTATTTTGTAGGTGAGAAACAAATGTTAATAATCAAATATAAAAACTTAATCAAAAATATTAAGCTCAATCTTATAGGTAAAATACAACTCAAGAACATAATGATGGCAATTATAGCCGCTCAAAAAAGTAATCTAAGTTTAAATAAAATTTTGGGAGTTATTCCAAAAATTAGATCTGTTGAGGGAAGACTAGAAAAAATTGGCAATATTAAAAACAAATCTAAAGTTATCTTAGATTACGCACATACACCTGATGCATTAAAAATATCTCTTCTTTCACTAAGAGAGCAATTTCCTAATAAAAAAATTGTTCTTTTGTTTGGTTGTGGTGGGAATAGAGATCAAAATAAAAGATCAAAAATGGGCAAAATTGCTTCATCATATGCTGATCAAATATATTTGACAGATGATAATCCTAGACTGGAAAATCCTAATAAAATTAGAAAAGATATTAAAAGGGGGATAAATAGTAAAGAAATATCAGAAATTTCTGATAGAGCAAAGGCAATTTCTGAAGCAGTTAAAAATTTAACTACAGGCAATATCTTATTAGTTGCTGGCAAGGGTCATGAAAAAATTCAAGAAATTGGTAATCGTAAAATTTATTTTTCAGATAAAAAAATAATTTTAAACGCAATTAAATTAAAAAATTTGAATTTATCAAATAATTTGAAATTAAATCTTATTAAAGAATCATCTGGTGATAAAAAATTAAATACAAATTTAACTCTGGGACAAGCTAGAATTAATTCAAAAGAAGTTAAAAAAAATGATATTTTTTTTGCTATACGAGGTAGGAAAAATGATGGAAATAAGTTTGCAGAAGAAGCTCTGAAGAAAAAAGCTTCCATAGTAGTTGTTAATAAAATTAAAAAAAAATTAGATCATAAAAAACAAATAAAAGTAACAGATACATTGAAATTTTTGACCAAAACATCAAGTATTTTTAGAGAGAATATTGATGCAAAGATAATTGCAATAACAGGGAGCTGTGGAAAAACTACACTTAAGGAGTTATTAGGCAAAACTTTAAAAAAAATTTCTAAAACAACTATTTCCCCCAAATCTTTTAATAACAAATATGGGGTCCCATTAAGCCTTTTTAATTTGCGTAAGAACGATAATTATGGAGTTTTGGAAGTTGGCATGGATAAAAAAGGGGAAATTGATTATTTATCAAAAATTATCAAACCAGACATAAGCGTTATAACTAATATAAATTACGCTCATGCTAAAAATTTTAAGAATATAAAAGATATTGCACTTGCAAAATCTGAAATAATTTCAAATACGAAACCAAATGGTTTTGTGATTTTAAATGCAGATGATAATTTTTTTAGATTACATCAAAAAATAGCTACCAAAAACAATATTAATACAATTTCATTTGGGATCAAAAATCATAAATCTGATGTGAAGTTAATTAATATTATTAAAATTAATGATAATTTTAAAATAAATATCAAAGTTAAAGATTTTAACAAAAATTTTGTGATTTCTAATAATTTTCAAAATAATATTTATAATATTTTAGCTGCTTTAGCGGTAATGAGTATTAATATTGATATTACAAAATTAGATAAAAAAGTTTTTTTTAATTTTACAACTCCCCAAGGAAGAGGAGATTTATCAAGAATAAAAATAAATAAAAAAAATATAAACCTAATAGATGAAAGTTATAATTCAAATCCTTTATCCCTTAAATCTGCCATATTAAATTATGATAAAGTAAAGAGCAAAAAATTCAAAAAGTATCTATTACTTGGTGATATGTTAGAACTTGGAACTCATTCCAAAAAACTTCACCAGTCAATCGTTCCAATAATTAATAAAACAAAAATTGATAAAATTTTCTTAAAGGGAAACTATATAAGTCCAATATTCAAAAAGATTGTAAAATCAAAAAGAGGTAAAGTTTTTAGAACCAACTCTCAAATAATTAAATTTATTAAAAATGATTTGAATAATAACGATTATTTAATGGTTAAAGCCTCAAATGCGACAGGTTTTAATAAGATGATTAATGATTTAAAAGGAATTAAGTAGATGCTTTATCAATTTTTATTAAACTATGTAGATACGTTTGGATTTTTGAATGTTTTTAAATACTTAACTTTCAGAACTGGTTTATCTGTTTTCACATCACTCATAATAGTTTTAATAATTGGAGGGCCGTTTATAAAATTCTTCTCAAATCAAAAAATTTTAAATCCTATAAGAGATGACGGACCTGAAGATCATATAATTAAAAAAATTGGTACACCAACAATGGGTGGATTAATTATTTTATTAGGTTTACTCACATCAGTAATTTTGTGGGCAGACTTATCAAATATTAATATTTTGTTTTGTGTGTACGTTGCTGTCTCATTCGGACTTCTAGGAGCATTTGATGATTATAAAAAAATTAAGTATAGCAACTCTTCAGGAATTTCATCTAAATTTAAAATAATTTTACAAATTGTATTATCAATTATTGGTGTTGTTATTTATGTAAATTTTATAGATTACCAAGATATAACTAATTTATATTTTCCATTTTTTAAAAACTTAATCATTAATCTTGGTTGGTTTTTTATTCCTTTTGCAATATTTGTAATTATTGGTTCATCTAATGCTGTTAATTTGACAGATGGTTTAGATGGTTTGGCAACTGTTCCAGTAATTTTAGTAGCAGCATGCTTTGCATTTATTAGTTATGTAACTGGTAATATTGTATTTTCAGATTATCTACAAATTCCTTACATAGAGGGAACTGGAGAGGTAGCAATATTTTGTGGAGCTATAATAGGTTCATGTCTTGGATTTTTATGGTTTAACGCTCCTCCAGCTAAAATTTTTATGGGTGATACTGGTTCATTGTCATTAGGGGGGTCTTTAGGAGCTATTGGAATAATAACAAAACATGAAATAGTTTTAGCAATCACCGGAGGCCTTTTTGTATTGGAAGCGGTATCTGTAATGGTTCAAGTTATTTCATTTAAACTTACTGGAAAAAGAATTTTTAAGATGGCTCCTATCCACCATCACTTTGAGAAAAAAGGTTGGCCAGAGTCGACTGTTGTAATAAGGTTTTGGATCATTTCTATAATTCTTGCAATGATAGGATTAGCTACTTTAAAATTGAGATGAAAAAAAAAATTGAAAATATTTTTTTGAAAAAAAAAATATTAATCTATGGTCTTGGAAAAAGTGGGATATCATCTTTTAAATTTTTAAGAAACAAAGCTGATATTTATTTATTTGATGATTTAAAAAACACACATCCAAAACAAATTTCTAAATTAAAATTATTAAAAATAAAATTTGATATAATCATTATTAGCCCAGGTATCAATATTTTTAATTGTAAATTATCTAAATTTCTAAAACTTAATAAGAAAAAAATTTATACAGATTTAGATGTATTTTTTACTTTTTTTAAAAATAAATACATTACTATTACAGGTACCAATGGAAAATCTACTACTGCTAAAATTTTATATGAAGTTTTAAAAGATCAAAAAAAAGATGTGAGACTTATCGGAAACATTGGCAACCCTCCATTTAATGAAAAAAAAATATCAAAAAATACGATTTTTGTGATAGAGGCATCTTCTTACCAGCTTGAATACAGTCAGTTATTTAGTTCAAAATATTCAATAATCTTGAATATTAAACCTGATCATCTTGAGAGACATAAAACTCTTCAAAATTATGTTGATGCAAAATTTAAACTTTTAGATTCTCAATCCAAAAGTTGTTCAGCATTTGTAAAAAGCGATGACTTATTAATTTCAAGAAAATTAAAAACTAAAAAATTTAATTGTAAAATTGTTAAAGTAAATACAAAAAAAAATTACAATGATTTTCTGGAAGTAAGAAATAAATATTTTTTAACTGAGTCAAATAGAGAAAATCTATCTTTTATTATAGAATTGGCAAAAAAATTAAAACTTAAAAACTATCTTTTACAAAAAACGATAAAAAATTTTAAGGGTTTGAAATATCGCCAACAAATTATTCTTCAAAAGAAGAATCTCACTATTATAAATGACTCAAAATCTACCAGTTTCTCATCTTCTGTCGGAATGTTTAAAAAAGGCTCCAACATATTATGGTTATTGGGTGGTATTTATAAAAAAGGTGACAAATTAGAATTAAAAAAAAAAGATTTAAGGAATGTTACCGCTTTTATTTATGGAGAAAATAAAAATCTTTTTATCAAACAGCTTAGAAGTAAAGTAAAATATAAAAATTATAAAAATTTAGAAGACGCAGTGAAAAACGTTTTTTCTATAATCAAAACAAAAAGATCTATTAAATATACGATATTATTTAGCCCTTGTGCAGCGTCGTTTGATAGTTTTAAAAATTTCGAGGAAAGAGGTTTATATTTTAATCGATTAGTAAAAAGATTTATGTATGGAAAATAAGAATACTTTATTTGGTATCTATTATGATTGGTGGAAAAATATTGATAAGTTTCTTTTTTCACTGATTATTTTATTATTTTTAACAGGTTTATTTTTTTCCTTAGTTTCCACATCATTAATTGCCTCTGATAAATTAGACACAAATGATTATCAATTTTTTTTCAAACATTTAGTTTTTATTTTGTTAGGAATGGTTATAATTTTTTTATTATCCTCAATCAAAAAAGAACAACTTCTAAAATATTCTTCTCTATTCTTTCTTTTATCATTAATATTTTTAATTTTAGTGCCTATAATTGGGGTAGAGGTTAAGGGTTCAAAAAGATGGATAGATCTATACTTTCTACCTAGATTTCAACCGATAGAGTTAGTAAAGCCATTTCTTATCGTTTTTATAAGTTCGATATTGTGTAGCCA
This sequence comes from uncultured Pelagibacteraceae bacterium, assembly GCA_902582605.1. GTDB lineage: Bacteria > Pseudomonadota > Alphaproteobacteria > Pelagibacterales > Pelagibacteraceae > Pelagibacter. Next base: position 85,902 of record CACHSP010000001.1, read on the forward strand.
AAAATTTAGAAATATTTATTTAAAGTATTTATTTTCTTTTATAATAACTTTAGGTATTGCCTTATTATTATCATTACAGCCAGATATAGGACAAACTCTTTTAGTTTTTTTTAGTTGGTCGGTTTTGATATTTACTTCGGGTATAAGTATATTTTTACTTTTTTTTTTATTTTCATCAATTGTTTTAACATTTTTTTACTTAATTTTTTTTGTTTCGAAATTTACATACATTAAAAATAGAATAATATCTTTTTTAGACTCTGAAACTGGAACTTATAATTTTCAATCAGACAAAGCTTTAGAGTCTATTACGAGTGGAGGCTTTTTTGGGAAAGGTATAGGAGAGGGGACTTTAAAAAATAGAGTTCCAGAGGCACATACAGATTATATCATTTCTGTAATTTCTGAAGAGTTTGGTGTAATTGCCATAATTTTAATCTTTTTATTATTTTTAATATTTATTTACTCGGTGTTTAAAAAAGTAAATTTTGAAAATAATGAAACTATTAAATTAATTTTAGTTGGATCTATAAGCCTTATATTAATGCAAGCTATAATTCATATTGGAGTAAATATTAGATTATTTCCTACAACTGGTATGACATTGCCATTTATAAGTTATGGAGGTTCCTCAATAATTAGTATTTCAATTTTATCTGGAATAATTTTGAACCTAACAAAAAGAAATCTAAATTAGAATGAATAAAAATTACTTAATAACTACAGGAGGATCAGGGGGCCATGTAATCCCCGCAGTGATACTTTATGAACATTTGTCTAGAGATGCAAAAGTAATAATTACAACCGATAAGAGAGGTTTAAAATATTTAAAAAATGAAAATTATCAATTAAGGATTATTGATACTCCAAGGTTAAATAATATATTTTTATTTCCAATAAATTTAATATTAGTAATTATACTGACGATAAAATCATTTTTATTATTAAAAAAAAATAATATTGAAAAATTATTCTCTACCGGGGGTTATATGTCTCTTCCACTATTATTAGCAGCAAAATTTTTAGGATTAAAGATTTACCTGTTTGAACCCAATCAAGTTTTGGGTAGAGCAAATAAATTTTTTTTAAGCTCATGTGAAAAAATAATTTGTTACAGGGAAAAAATTAAAAATTTTCCACTAAAATATATAAGTAAAATTGAGACAACATTTCCTTTGGTTAGAGAAAAATTTTATAATTTGAAACAAAAAAATTTTAATCATCAAAAATTAGATTTATTGATTGTTGGAGGAAGTCAAGGGGCGAATATCTTTGATGTCAATCTCAAAAATAAGATTGTTAATATTTCAAAAAAATACCCAATCAGAATTTTGCATCAAACTAATGAGAAAAATATTCTTAATCTAAAAAATTTTTATCATGAAAATAATGTTGAATGTTTAATCTTCAGTTTTAATAAAAATTTTGAGGAAATAATTAATAATTCAGATATCTGTATAACCAGAGCAGGTGCTTCAACATTAGCTGAATTATCTCTATTAAATATACCGTTTATTGCAGTGCCATTACCAAATTCTAAGGACAATCATCAATTTGAAAATGCTTTATTTTACAAAGAAAAAGAATGTTGCTGGATGCTTAATCAAAAGACATTTGATGATAACATTGAGCAACTTTTAAATAATATATTATCTGAAAATTCTGATTTTTTACAAAAAAAGGAAAATTTAAAAAAATTAAATTACAAAAATACTTGGACTAATGTACATCAAAAAATATTAAATATAATTAATGAAAATTGAATTAGCAAAAACTGAGGTTATTCACTTCATTGGTATCGGTGGTATCGGTATGAGTGGACTTTCTTTAATAATGAAAGGGAAAGGATTTAAAGTTCAAGGTAGTGACATATCATCAAATAAAAATATAGATAGATTAAAAAAAGAAAAAATAAAAGTTTTTATCGGTCAAAAAAAACAAAATTTAAAGAATGCAACAATAGCGGTTATTTCCTCAGCAATTAAAAAAAATAATTCAGAATACATTGAAGCTAGAAGAAAAAAACTTCCAATTATTACTAGAGGAAGAATGTTAGCTCATATTGTCTCTCTTATGAAAAATATTGTCGTGGTTGGTTCACATGGTAAGACCACAACAACTTCTTTAATTACCTCAATATTGCAAAAAACCAAATTAGATCCAACAATTATTAATGGAGGAGTAATTAATTCAATCAAAAATACTGCTAAGCTAGGAAATAGTGATTGGACAGTTTTGGAAGCAGACGAGTCTGATGGAAGTTTCCTCCATATTCCTCCTACTTATTCAATTATTACAAATATAGACAGAGAGCATATGGATTTTTACAAATCTATGGATGACTTAGAGAAATATTTCATTAATTTTATAAAAAAAGTTCCTTCGTTTGGAAAATCATTTATTTGTTTAGATGACCCTGTAAATAATAAGATAATTAAAAAATTATCGAATAGAAATTTTTATACCTATGGACTTCATTCAAAATCAAATTTTTTAATTAAGAATATAAAGCAAAACAAAACCTTTACAGAATTTGACATGTTAGTGAATGTCCCAAATAAGAAAAGAATAAAGATAAAAAAAATTAGAATTCCACTACTAGGTATTCATAATGTAAGAAATTCTGTTGCAGCTACTGCAGTTGCAATTACTATTGGTATTTCAATTTCTGATATAAAAAAAGGATTAAAAAATTTTAAAGGTGTTCAAAGAAGATTTAATAAAATATTTACTTATAACAATATTGATTTCTATGATGATTATGCTCATCATCCAACTGAAATAAAAGTAGTTTTGGATGGTGTAAACAAGGTTTATAAAGATTATGAAAAAGTTTGTATTTTTCAACCACATAGAGTGTCAAGACTTAAAGATTTAAGAAAAGAATTTTCCTTTGCATTTAAGAATGCCGATATTGTTGTTTTATGTCCAATATATTCAGCGGGAGAAAAAATAAAGTTAGGATTTAATTATATAAATTTTGCTAAGGAGATAATAAAAAATTCAAAAGTAAAATTATTTTTAGTAAATGATAATTTTCAACTGGCTAAATTTATCAAAAAAAATATGAGTGGAAAAAAAATCGTAATTGGAATGGGTGCAGGTTCCATATCTAATTGGATGAGGCAACTCCCGAAATTAATATAATGAAATTAGATAAACTAAAAACATTGTTTGGAGAATTTAATAAAAATGTAAGATTTGAGCACGATCTTAAAAAAAAAAATTGGTTTAATATTGGTGGAAAAACAAAAGTTTTTTTTAAAGCCAACAATCTTCACGAATTGATTAAATTTTTGAAAATAGTAAATAATCAAGAAAAAATATTTATTCTTGGAGCAGGTTCTAACACTCTAATATCTGATGATTTATTTGATGGTATAGTGATAAAATTAGGAAAAAATTTTAATAATATCTCACTTCTTGGAGATGATGTTATAATTGCTGGAAGTGCGGTGACTGATAAATCTCTCTCAGATTTTGCTGAAAGAAATAGTCTAAGTGGATTTGAATTTTTATCTTGTATACCAGGCACAATAGGAGGTGGAATTAGAATGAACGCAGGTTGTTTTAATAAAGAATTTAAAGATATATTGATATCAGTTCAAGCAATCGATAAATCTGGAAATATCGTTACTATCCCAAGTAAAGAAATAAAATTTGAGTATAGAAAAAGTAACTTACCCGATAATTTGATCTTTTTAAGTGCTTCATTTAAAGGGTCAAAATCTAGTTCCTCTCAAATAAAAAATGAAATTGAGAATTTAGTAAAAAAAAAAGAAAAAGCACAACCTACAAGAATTAAAACTAGTGGAAGCACTTTTAAAAATCCTAAATCACAAACAAATAAGAAAGTTTGGGAGTTAATTAAAGAGTCAGTTCCTTTAGACAAAAGTTTTGGGGATGCATGTATTTCAGAAAAACATTGTAATTTTTTTGTCAATAAGGGTACCGCTTCTTTTAATGATATGAACAACTTAATTGAATTTGTATCAAAAGAGGTTTTAAAAAAAACTGGTATAAAATTAGAAAAAGAAATTAAGATTTTAAAATAAATTGAAAAAAATATTAATAATTTCAGGAGGAATTTCAAAAGAAAGAGCAATCAGCCTTGATACTGGAAAGCAAGTAGCCAAGGAATTGAAAAAAAATAATTATTCTGTAAAAATAACAGAGCCAAATTTTCAGCTATTTGATGTTATTAAAAAATTCAAACCAAACCAAATTTTTAATGCATTGCATGGTCAGTTTGGTGAAGACGGTTACATTCAAACAATACTAGAGAGTTATAAAATTCCCTATACTCATTCAGGTGTAATTTCATCATCAATAGCAATGGATAAAGTGTTGTCAAAAAAGATTTTTATAAAGAATAAAATATTGACCCCAAAATTCTTGACCTTTTCTTTCAGCAAAAATGAAAAAAATATTGTTAGAACTGTTGAAAAAAAACTTAAATTTCCAGTTGTTTTAAAGCCAATCAATGAGGGTTCAAGTGTAAATGTGTTTATATGCACAAAAAAAAATATCAAAAAAAAATTGCGGTATTTAGAAGATTATAAAAAAATAATCATTGAAGAATTTATTCCAGGTCGAGAAATACAGGCTGCAATGATTGGTTCTAAGAAACTTGGTGCAATTGAATTAAAACCAAAAAGGAAATTTTATGACTATCAAGCAAAATATAATCCAAAAGCAAAAACTGAACATATCATACCAGTGGATTTACCAAAAAAAAAATACGAACAAATAATGAAAATTTCTTCTAAAGCACATAGTTTAGTTGGTTGTAGAGGAGTTACCCGTTCAGATTTCAAATATTACAGGGGTAAGTTTTATCTTTTAGAAATTAATACTCAGCCAGGAATGACAAAACTTTCTTTAGTTCCTGAGATTGCTGCATTTCGTGGTATAAGTTTTATTAAACTTATTGAATTAATTTTAAAAGATGCTTCAACAAATAAATAAGAAAATTATTTTTTATATTTCTTTGGTAATCATTCTTGGCACTTTCAATAACAAAAATTTGAAAGGTTTTGATCTTCCTAAAATTAATATAATTGATATAGAAGGAATAGAATTTAATAATAATGAATTTCTTAAAATCACAAATTTAATAAGATTTAATAATTTATTATCTATTCAAAAATCTCAAATAAAAGAAATATTAAACTCTAATAATTTAATTGAAGAATATGAAGTGTTTAAAAGATATCCATCATCTCTTGAAATCAAGATTAAAAAAACAAATTTTTTAGCATCTACAAATGTAAATGGAAAAAATTATTTAGTTGGATCTAATGGAAAATTTATTGATACAAAAAACTATTCTAAAAATTTACCTTTTGTTTTTGGAAACTTTAAAACAGTAGAATTTATAGAATTTAAAAATATCATTCTTCAAACTGATTTTGAATATGATAATATAAAGAATTTCTACTATTTTCCCTCAGGGAGATGGGATATTGAAATGATCTCAGGAATTTTAATAAAATTACCGATTACAGGAATTAAAGAGTCATTAAATTTATCAATTGAATTACTTAATAATATAAAGTTCAGAAATATAAAAATTTTAGATATACGTCAAAAAAATCAAATTGTCATAAATGACTAAAAAAATAGATTTCCAGACATATCTTTATTTAAATCATAATCAATTTATTATTTATGTTGATGAAATTTCAACTAAGGAAAAAATTTATTCTGAAAAATTAGTAATAAAAGAAAATTCTACAGAATTAAGGTTAAGTAAATTGGATGAATTTTTAGATTCCAACATATTTAAAATTGAAAAAAAATTAAATAGTTTTGTTAAAGATACACATGTAATTTTAGATAGTAATGAATTTCACTCCATAAAATTGTCAATCAAAAAAGATAATAATGGAAATCTTATAAACTCAGAGGCTTTAATTCACCCATTAAATGATTTAAAAAATTTATGTCAATCGAATTTACAAAATAAAAAAATTATACATTTTCTTATAGAAAGATACATAATCGACAATAAATTTTATACAGCTTTACCAGAAAATGTTAATTGTAATATTTTTTCTTTAGATACAGAATTTATTTGCCTTTCAAAAAATTTAATTGAAAATACAGAAAAGATTTTAAAAAAATATCATATTTCGTTAAATCAAATTTTAAGTGCTAGTTATTTAGAAAAATTGAAAGATAATTCAGATAACACTATTTTTACAACAGCAAGTAGAATTATTTCAGGCCACAATAGCAATGAGGTTTTGCTTATTGGTAAAACTAACAAAAAATATGGTTTTTTTGAGAAATTCTTTAATTTTTTTAATTAATTAGTAGTTTATCGTAATATTTGTTGTTTTTAGTTTTTTTTCTCAACACATTAAAAGTCTTTTCGTGTCATTGTTAAGTCAAAAAACTTTAAAAAAAACAGCAACTTTTAGTGGAGTTGGACTTCACAATGGTAAATTAGCTAAAGTATTAGTTAAGCCCTCTGAACCAAACACAGGTATTGTTTTTAAAAGAGTTGATTTAAAATCAAAAAATTATGTTTATCCAAGTTTTACTAACGTAACTAATACATTATTAAATACAACTATATCTAACGAGCACGGAGTAAAAGTATCAACCATTGAACATTTAATGGGTGCTTTATTTGGATTAGGGATTGATAATGCGCTGGTGGAAATAAATAATGAAGAAGTTCCAATTTTAGATGGTTCAGCAAAAGAATTTATAGAAATTTTAAAAACTTGTGGATTAAAAAAAAGTGAGGCGCCAATTAAAATAATTAAGATACAAAAAAAGATAACATATCATTACGGAGAGAAATTTATTTCCATAGAGCCTTCTAAATTAAGTTTGGATATTAGTTTTAAGTTGAAATATGAAGATTGTTTGATTGGAAATCAAGAAAATAAAGTAAACGTTTACGAAGACGATTTAATAGATATTTTTAACTCAAGAACGTACTGTTTATTCGACGATGTAGAAAAAATTAAAAAAAAAGGACTTGCAAAAGGTGGTAGTTTAGATAACGCGATCGTTGTAAAGGGTAATGAAATTTTAAATTCTGAAAAGCTTAGAAATCCTAAAGAGTTTGTAAATCACAAAATATTAGATTGTATTGGAGATTTATACACAAGTGGTTATAGAATAATCGGAAGTGTAAATTGCTCACAAGGAGGTCATTTCCTTACAAATCAACTTTTAAAGAAAGTATTTGAAAATAAAGAAAACTTCTCAATAATTGAGATACAAGAAAGAAATCTTCCACATACAATTCTAAATAAAACCTTATTAAGATCGATTGCCTAACATATATTGATCTTTGAAATTTTTAGCTAAGTCTGTATAAAATAACTATGTTCAAATTAAAGATTTTAGTTTGTATAATAATTCTAATTTTATTTGGCTCTTGTTCAAAAGAAGTCTCAAAAAATGATTTAATTAAAGAAAAAAGTTTGGAATTACAAGTAGAGGAAGCTTATAAAGAGGGCATTGAAGCTTTAAACAGTGGTGATGTTTTATTTGCTGCAAAAAAATTTAATGAGGCTGAAATACTATTTCCGCAGGCTTTATCAGCTCCTCAGTCAGCATTAATGGCTGCATATTCTTATTATACACAAGATTATTATGGTGATGCAATAGCTGAATTAAAAAGATTTATAAAAGTATATCCTGCCAATAAAGATTTAGGATATGCATATTATTTGTTAGCAATTTGTTATTATGAACAGATAGTTGACGAAAAAAAAGATTTACAATCAATTATAAACGCTAAAGAAAATTTTAATATAATTTTAAAAAATTATCCTAATACGGAATATGCAATTGACGCTGAATTTAAAATAGACTTAATTAACGATGTTCTTGCTGCTAAAGAGATGTATTTAGGAAGGTATTATTTTGAAAGAAAAAAATGGATTCCAGCAATCAGTAGATTTAGAGAAATTATAGATAAATATGATACCACCATTTATACTGAAGAAGCTCTACACAGGTTAGTTGAGGTACATTATACAATAGGTTTGATTGATGAAGCTGAGAAATATGCTCAATTATTAGGTTATAATTATCAATCCTCAAAATGGTATGAAAATACTTACAGTTTATTTGATAAAACTTATGAAAAAAGAAAAAAAGAGAGAGTTAAAACATATAAGAAAAAAAGCAAAGGTCTTATTAAAAAATTTAAAACTCTTTTAGAATGAGATGGACAAAAATAAAATTAAAAAAAAATATAATGAAAAGATTCAAAATTTAGTAAAACTTAATAAACATTACTATGATTTAAGTAAGCCTTTAGTGAATGATCATGAATATGATCAAATTAAAGAAGAAATATTATCTTTAGAAAAAAAGTATATTTTTTTAGAGAGTGAAAATTCGCCCTCAAAAATTGTAGGTTTTAAACCATCTAGAACTTTTAAAAAGATTTCCCATAGAGTTCCCATGCTTTCTCTTTCAAATGCATTTAGTGAGGAAGACTTGATAAATTTTGAAAAAAAAATCAATAATTTTTTAGGTCAAAAAAGTTCAAACCAATTAGAGTACAGTGCAGAACCTAAGATTGATGGTATTTCTGCTTCTTTAATTTTTAAAAAGGGAAAATTTATTATGGGACTTTCCAGGGGTGACGGCAAAGAGGGTGAGGATATTACTAATAATTTGATGACAATTGATGATATTCCTAAAAATATTTCTGCTGAAAATTTTCCTGATGAAATAGATATTCGGGGTGAAGTATTTATCCAAAATAATGATTTTGAAAATCTAAAAGATAAGTTTGCTAACGCAAGAAATGCTGCGTCTGGATCTTTACGACAGAAAAATCCTCAAGATACAAAGAAAATTCCTTTAAAGTTTATTGCGTATACATTTGGATATGTAAATAAAATGGAAATAAAAAATCAAAGCAATTACTTACAACAATTAAGCAAGTGGGGTTTTAAAACAAATCCATTTAATAAAACTATAAGTGGTATTAAAAATTTAATGAAAAATTACCAAGAATTAGAGAAAAAAAGAAATGAGATTGATTTTGATATTGATGGTATTGTTTACAAAATAAATAGTTTTGACTTACAGAAACGTTTAGGTAACGTTGCAAATTCACCTCGTTGGGCTATTGCGCACAAGTTTTCTGCAAACAAAGGTATTTCAGAGATTTTAAATATTGACATCCAAGTCGGTAGGACAGGGGCATTGACACCTGTTGCAAAAATAAAACCAATTAATATTGGTGGTGTAGTTGTATCGAATGCAACTCTTCATAATGAAGATGAAATAATAAGAAAAGATATAAGAATAGGGGACATAGTAGTTGTAGAGAGAGCGGGAGATGTTATTCCACATATAATAGAGGTAGATTTAAAAAAAAGAAAAAAGAACTTAAAAAAATATATTTTTCCAATCAAGTGTCCATCTTGTGGAGCTAAAACAATTAAAGAATACAATTCGATTACTAAAAAAAATGATGCAGTAAGAAGATGTTCAAGTGAGGGGTATGAATGTGATAAAATGACAATAGAAAAAATTAAGCATTTTGTATCAAAAGAAGCTTTTAATATTGATGGTTTTGGAAAAAAAATTGTAGAAAATTTTTGGAAACTTAAAATGATTAGATTGCCACAAGATATTTTTGTTTTGAATTATGAAGAAATAAAAACAATGGATGGATGGGGACAACAATCTGTCGCTAATTTAAAATATTCAATTGAAGAAAAGAAAAATATTTCTTTTGAAAAATTTATATATGCTCTTGGAATAAGACATATTGGTTTTGAAAATGCTAGATTGATTGCAAAAACACTTAAAACTCCTGAGAATTTCATAAATCTTTCTAAAGAAAATAAAATTGATGATTTATTGAATATTGATGGGATCGGTGAAACTCAAATAACCTCTTTAAAAAAATTTTTTTTAAATAGGACTAATTTAAAAGTGCTTCAAGATCTTCAAAAAATTTTAAAAATCCAGAAAACATCACAAAATAAAAAAGATGGTGTATTAAGTGATAAGATATTTATGTTTACGGGAAAATTAACAGGCATGAGTAGAGCAGAAGCTAAGTCTTTAATAGAAAAAAATTCAGGAACAATAATTAGTAATGTTTCAAAAAAACTTGATTATCTGATAATTGGAGAGAAACCCACTAAACGGAAAGTTGAAGCTGCAAAAGAGTTGAAGATTAAAATTATAGATCAATCAGAATTATACAAATTATTGAATAAAAGTAGCTAACCATTTTTTTTCGCTTGGGTTTAAAAATTTATGAAGTTTTGTGTAAATATCTAAATGATATTTCCAAAGGTAACTCTTTTCGTCATTTGTTAATAAATCCAAATTAATTAAATCTTTATCAATTGGAGCTAGTGTTAAATTTTCAAAGCACAGCTTATTTTTATTCTTTTTGATATAAATCAAATTTTCTATACGTATTCCAAATTTATCTCTCTTATAATATCCTGGTTCATTACTTAAAACCATTCCCTCAAGTAATTTAATCTTATTAAATTTAGATATACCTTGGGGGCCCTCATGCACATTTAAAAAAAAACCTACACCATGTCCGGTTCCATGCTGGTAATCTAAGTTTATTTCTTTTAAAAATTTTCTTGCCCTGATATCTATCAGATTACCAGAGGAATGTTTATTTAGATTAGATTTTACAACTGCAATATGACCTTTTAATACTCTTGTGAAAATATTTTTTATATTTTTTTTGGGTTTTGAGAAACAAATAGTTCTGGTCACATCCGTGGTACCGTATTTATATTGTCCACCTGAGTCACACAAAAAAATATCTTTTTTATTAATTTTTTTTGTATTTATTTTTGTTGCTCTATAATGAACAATTGCGCCATTCCCCCCGGCACCAGCAATAGTATTAAAACTTGGATATAAATACTCTTTATTTTTTTTTCTAAAATTTTCTAATTTATTTTGTGCCTCAAACTCAGTAATTTTTTTTTTGTTAATATTTTTGATCCAATAAATAAATTTTGTTAATGCAACACCATCAAAAACATGACTTTTTAACATATTTTTGATTTCTGTTTTATTTTTTAATGATTTGAGTAAATAAATTGGATCGTCTTTTTTTAAAATTTTAAACTTTTTTTTAATCATATTTTCAAAAAAAATTGAGCAGGTGTTTTTATCAATTATAATTTTTTTACCTTTAAGATTTATTATAAATTTATTAAAATTCTTTGGTTCAATTATCTGATTAGATTTCAATTTTTTTTCCTTAATCAACTTTGAAACTTTATTTTTATAAGTAATTAAATAAAAACTATTTTTGTTGTTTATGATTAAGTGACAATTAGGAATGGGACTATTCGGATTGTCATGTCCTCTTATATTAAGGAGCCATGCAACATTCTCAGGCGCTGTGATAAATAAATAATCTGATTTATTTTTGGTTAAGTATTTTCTTATCTTCATAATTTTACTTTTATAGTCTTCACCAACTATTTTATTTTTAAGAGAAAAAAAAGGTTTGCTAGATTTAACTTTATCTTTATGAATTTGATCAATTAAATTTGACTCAATACTTTTCACCTTATTATTCTTAAAAAAAAACCTCTTTATTTGTCTAGATGTAAAAAGTTTTGGATCAAAACCTATTGACAAATTTTTGAGCAAATTACAATTAATAATTTTATGTAAGTCTATAACTTGAAAGTTTTTACCCGCCTCTTTTTTTGCTTGGATAGTGTATCTTCCATCAACAAATAAATAGTTTTTCTTTTTAAGAATGATTGAATAACCAGCGGAGCCAGAAAAGTTTGAGATTGTTTTAAGCCTATCATTTGCTGAGTATTCTGAAAAAAATTCATCATTTTTGGGAATAATATATCCGTCTATATCGTATTTATTAAATTTACTTACTAGTTTGTTTATTCGATTATTAATCATTTAATTCTTTTTTGATATCTTATCCATCCGGGGCTATTTATACCGCTTTCATTTTCAATATCTTGATTAAATTCAAATTCTTCTATTTCTTCCTTGGTTTCATCGAAAAAAGAATTTTTTTCTAAATATTTGTCAGGTAGCTCATCAATAAATCTTGACGCCATACTATCTATCCAATCACCCTGATAAAATCTGTTCATCGAAAAAGATACTACTACTTTTTTCTTAGCTCTAGTTAAACCCACATATGCCAATCTCCTTTCTTCCTCTAAACCACTTTGACCTTTTTCTTCTATAGATTTTTGGTGAGGAAAAAGTCCTTCTTCCCAACCAGGTAAAAAAATTACATCAAACTCAAGACCTTTCGCAGCATGCATTGTCATCATATTAACTTTTTCACCTTCCCATTCTTGATCAATTGATGTTGCTAGCGAAACATGATCTAAAAAACTTTCCAAATTATCAAACTCTTTCATTGCGCTTAACAATTCTTTTATATTTTCAAGTCTGTTTTCATTTTCTAGATCTTTTTTATTTTTAAGCATTGCTGAATATCCAGACTCATCAAGAATAGTTTGTAATAATTTAACATGACCCATTTTTTTTATTGTTAGATCATTTCTCCATTTTGAAATTAAATCTAAAAAGGACATCAAACTGATTTTAGCCTTTGGTTTGATTAAATTTTCCTCTATCATTTTTCGAGATGAAATCTCTAAGCAATCTTTTTGCTTTTTTGCAAATTCATGAATACTTTTCAGCGTGCTATCACCAATCGAGCGTTTTGGATTATTAACAATTCTTTCAAAAGCTAGATCATCTTTCTCTTGATAAACTAATCTTAAATATGCAACACAATCTTTTATTTCAGCTCTCTCATAAAATTTGATTCCTCCTAAAATTCTATAAGGTAGTCCAATTTTTAAAAATCTTTCTTCAAATTCTCTAGTTTGAAATATTGCCCTTACAAGAATGGTAATATTATTATATGAATAATCTTGCTTTATTTTTTCAATTTCATCCGAAATTCCAATAGCCTCGTCTTTTCCATTTTTATAACAATTTAACTTGACTAATTCACCTTCGTTTAAAGTTGATTTTAATGTTTTGCCAACTCTATTTTCATTATTTGCTATTAAATTTGATGCTACTGCAAGAATATTTTCAGTAGATCTATAATTTTCTTCCAGTCTTATTACTTTTGTATTTTCATAAACTTGATCAAATTCTAAAAAATTTTTTATTTCAGCTCCTCTCCAACTATAAATTGATTGATCATCATCTCCCACGCAACAGATATTTTTATTTTTTTCTGAGAGTAATTTAAGCCATTTGCTTTGTATGAAATTTGTATCTTGATATTCATCAACTAGAATATATTTAAAATTTTTTGAGTAAATTTCTTGTATATCTTTATTTTTTTCCAAAATTTTGACCGCATGAAGAATTAGATCACCGAAGTCACATGAATTTAAATCGATTAACTTCTGTTGATAAATTTTATAAATTGGCAGTATAGTTTTTTCGTAAATGTCCTTATGATTGATTATAACTTCACTTGGATAAAATCCTTTATTTTTCCATTTATCAATTATTGCAAGAATATATCTTGGAGCTAATTGTTTAATATCAATATTTTCTGCTTTACATATATTTTTAATCAGCCTTGTTTGGTCATCAGCATCTACTATTGTAAAATTTGAGTTAAGATTAACCGCTGGAGCGTGTTTTCTCAAAAGTTTGGCACATATAGAGTGAAAAGTTCCAAGCCATGATAACCCTGTTGCTGAGGCGCCTAAAATTTTGCTTACTCTAGTTTGCATTTCTTTAGCAGCTTTGTTGGTGAATGTTACTGCTAGTATTTGATTAGGATAAGCTTTTTTCTCTTTAATTATATTTGCTATCCTTGTTGTAAGCACTTTGGTTTTTCCAGAACCAGCACCAGCCACGATTAAAAGCGGTCCATCAAGATGTGTAACAGCCTCTTTTTGGGCTTTATTAAGACTTTCTAAATATTCAGAGTTTAACATTTTTTATTTTAAATTATAACTTGTTTCAATTTATATGAGAAAACATAATTTATTATCAAAAAAAATCAGAAAACAAATTTTATCTATAAATAATTTATTAGAGAGTTATTTCAATAGTTTAAGACGCTTCATATTAGACGCAAAAAAATTGAGGTTTGATAAGAATAATAAATTTTTCATTGTTATAGTATCAACTATATTTTTGACACTTGTGTATTTTTTAATACCTACTGCTTATAATAAAGAAATAATTCAAAAAGAGATAAAGAATCAGGTTTTTCAAAAATACAACATAACCATAAAATTCGATAATGAGATTCAATATAACTTTTTACCCAAACCACACTTTAGTTCAAAAAATTTATTAATACTCAATAAAAAAAAAAAAATTGGAGAAGTAAAAAATTTTAAAATCTTTATTAATTTTAAAAATTTTTTTAAATTTAATCAAATTCAAACGTTAGATATAATTTTTGATAAAGCTGATTTTAATATAAAAAAGTCTGACCTAAGTTTTTTTACAACCCTCCTTAAAACTGAGCCGAATAGATACAAAATAAAAATTAAAAGAAGTAATCTTTTTTTTATGAATAAAGATGATGAGGTTTTATTTATTAATCAAATAAATGATAGCCAGATTTATTATGATCTTAAAAATCTAAAAAATATTTTTGTTACTAAAAGTAAAGTTTTTAATGTCCCATATAAATTAACTATAGGAAATGATAAATTAAATAAAATTTTAGATTTTGAATTAGTTTCTAAAAAACTAGTATTAAAGATTGAAAATAAAACAGATTATAAAATGGAAAATGATACTGGAAGTTTGAAAATAAGTTTTAAAAATAAAAGTAATATTTTTGATTATCAAATAAACCAAAATACTTTGGATATTTTTCTAAACGACACAAACAAAACGTTTAAAGGATTATTGGAATTCAAACCTTTTTATTTAATATCAAATATTAATTATCAAACTTTTAGAGTAACAGATCTTTTAAATAATCCTTTTTTTATGGAGATTCTAAAATCCCAAATTTTCAATAATAAAAATCTTAATGCATTAATAAATTTTAATGTAAAAAATGTTTATGATTTTAACAGATTTTCAGATTTATCATTAAAATTGAAAATAGAACAAGGAAATTATAATTTCTCAAATTCCAATATTTATTGGAGAGAAAATGTGAAAGTACTATTTTTAGATGCATTTTTAAATTTTAATCAAGAAAAAATTAATTTAAATGGAAGAACATCCTTTGAAGTTAAAAATAAAGATGAGTTTTATAAGTTTCTTCAAATTAAAAAAGAGCTTAGAAAAAATATCGAGAAAATAGAGTTAGACTTCAATTATGATTTGAACGAAGAAAAGATTACTTTTGATAATTTAAGAATTGACAATAAATCAAATGAAAAAATTGAAGAAATTGTCTCAAATTTTAACTCAAGTAATAAAAAGTTTTTTAATAAAATTACTTTTAAAAATTTTGTAAATGATATTTTGACAGCTTATTTTGGGTAAATCATTTTTTTTGGATTGACAATTCTATCAAAAT
This sequence comes from uncultured Pelagibacteraceae bacterium, assembly GCA_902582605.1. Lineage (GTDB taxonomy): Bacteria > Pseudomonadota > Alphaproteobacteria > Pelagibacterales > Pelagibacteraceae > Pelagibacter. The sequence continues at coordinate 101,395 of CACHSP010000001.1, forward strand.
CCTTTTCATTAATTAACTTTGTTTTAAGAGCTTCCTCTTTTAAGGTCGTACCTTTTTTAAGAGCTGTCTTGGCTATTTTGGCTGAATTGTCATATCCAATGTGAGGTGCTAATGCAGTGACCAACATTAATGAGTTATCTAAAAATTCTTTTATCTTAACTTTATCAGCCTTAATTCCTTTTACACAATATAAAGCAAAATTCTTTGTGCTATCTGCTAGAAGATCAATAGATTGTAAAATGTTATGGGCAATAAGCGGCTTAAAAACATTAAGCTCAAAATGCCCATGTGAACCTGCCATTGTGATCCCATTATGATTACCAATCACTTTAACACAAACCATAGTCACTGCTTCAGACTGAGTTGGGTTCACTTTTCCAGGCATAATTGAAGAACCGGGTTCATTTGCTGGTAAAATTATCTCACCATATCCAGCTCTAGGTCCTGATCCCAAGAATCTAATATCATTTGCAATTTTCATTAAACTAACAGCAGTAGTATTTAAGGTTCCAGAAAAATTTACTATCTCATCATGAGCTGCTAAAGCAGCAAATTTATTCTTGGTTGGTTTAAAAGGTAGTTTGGTTATTTTTTTTATTTCATTTATTACCTTTTTATCGAAACCTTTTTTACTATTAATTCCTGTGCCAACTGCAGTACCACCTTGAGCTAAATAATAAATTTCATTTAAAGCGTTCTTAATTCTAAAAATACAATCTTCTAATTGAGATTGATATCCTGAAAACTCTTGTCCTAATGACAAAGGAGTTGCGTCTTGAAGATGAGTTCTTCCTACTTTTACAATATTTTTAAATTGAGAAACTTTTTTTTTCAATTCTTTGTTTAAAAGCTCAAGAGATGGTAATAACTTATTTTTAGTTTCCATAGCAATAGCTATATGCATTGCCGTAGGAAATACATCATTGGTAGATTGAGATTTATTAACATGATCATTTGGATGTACTGGTTTTTTTGTACCTTTTCTTCCACGCAAAATTTCGATTGCTCTATTTGCAATGACTTCATTTACATTCATATTAGTTTGAGTACCAGAGCCGGTTTGCCAGACTTTTAGTGGAAAATGTTCGTCTAATTTACCACTGATTACCTCATTAGATGCTTTTACAATTGCATTAGAAATTTTTGGTACAATCTGTTTTTCTTTTCTATGAACAATAGCAGCAGCTTTTTTAATTATTGCAATAGATTTTATTAAAACTGGTCTAACTAGAAATTCTCCAATATCGAAATATTTTTTTGATCTTTGAGTCGATGCTCCCCAATATTTATCATTAGGAACATTAATTGTTCCAATACTATCGAATTCTTTTCTTAATTTCATTGATTAATAGACAAATATTAAATTACTATAAATATACATTAATTTTATAAAACTTACAGGAGCATTATGTCAAATTTTAGCAAGGTTGGAATTTTTATGAAAACTTTTGGTCAAGAAGTTAAAAAAAAACCTTCATTTAGCACAGATAAAATCAATAAACTGCGATTAGATCTTATAAAAGAAGAATTGAGCGAGCTTACTGATGCAATGAATAATAAGGATTTATTAGAGGTTGCTGACGCTCTAACAGATATCTTGTATGTTACATATGGAGCAGGTCATGCTTTTGGAATTGATTTAGATAAGTGTTTTGATGAAGTTCAAAATTCTAATATGAGCAAGTTAGACGAGGATGGAAAACCAATTTATAACGAACATGGTAAAGTAATGAAAGGTCCAAATTACTTCAAGCCAGATCTCTCAAAATTTGTTAATTAAATTTCTAATTTAAAATCAATTGCTGGTGCGCTATGAGTTATTCCACCAACAGAAATTCTATCTATACCAGTTTTTGCAATCAATTTAACTTTTTTGAGATTAATATTTCCTGAAGCTTCAGTTTGATAGTATTTTTTTGCAAGCTTAACACCTAATTTTAAATTTTTAACATTCATATTATCAAATAAAACACAATCAAATTTTAATCCGATTATTTTCTTCAGCTGTTTAATTGTGTCTACTTCCACAGTTATTTTTTTTCGTTTTTTATTTTTGATTGCCAAACTTACTAATTCCCTTATGTTCGAATTTGCAATATGATTGTCTTTTATCAAAAATTCGTCACTTAAGTTAAATCTATGGTTGGTTCCCCCACCTAATTTTACAGCATATTTTTGTATTACTCTTAAATTAGGTATTGTCTTTCTAGTGCAACAAATTTTACATTTCTTACCTGCAAATTTGACAAATTGATTTGTTTTTGTAGCTATGCCCGAAATATGAGATAAAAAATTTAAAGCAACTCTTTCTGCAATCAAAATATTTTTTTTATTTCCTCTAATAATTGCGATTATTGAATTGCTTTTAATAAAAGATCCATCTTTCGTTTTTGCAATGAATTTAATTTTTTTATCGATTAGTAAAAAAGTGTATTTTGCAAATAGTAGCCCACCAATCACAGCGTTTTGGTTAGACACTAATTTTGCTTCTATAATCTTATCATCTTTAATTAAACCAGAAGTAATATCGCCCAATGGATATAAATCTTCATTCAGTGCAAGTTTAACATTACTTTTTATAAAATTTTCGCTAAGTTTTATTTGAGACACAAAAAGTTATCTGCCAATAGCAACCATTTTTTCTACTGACATTCTCGCTTTGTTGATTGTTTCTTGATCCATAATAATTTCACCAGTTTCATTCTCTAAACAATCTAGTATTTTTGGTAAGGTTATTTTTTTCATATGAGGACACATGTTACATGGTCTAATAAATTCTACATTTGGATTTTCGACTTGAATATTGTCACTCATTGAACATTCAGTAACCATCATTACTTTTTTAGGCTGATTATCTTTAACATAATTTATCATTCCTGAAGTTGACCCAGCAAAATCGCTTGCTTTAATTACATCTGGTGGACACTCAGGATGAGCTATGATTTTTATCCCTGGGTTGCTCTTTCTGATATTTTGAATTTCTTTTTCATTAAATTGATCATGAACAATACAAATTCCTTTCCAAGAAATAATTTCAACATCTGTTTGAGAGGCAACATATTTTGCAAGATAATCATCTGGTAAAAAAATTACCTTTCTTACTCCTAAAGATTTTACAATCTTTACAGCATTTGCAGATGTACAACACACATCTGTTTCTGCTTTTACATCTGCAGAAGTATTGACATAAGAAACTACTGGAACACCAGGATATTTTTCTTTTAATAATCTTACATCTTTTCCCGTAATTGAAGATGAAAGAGAACAACCTGCTTTCATATCTGGAAGTAAGACTTTTTTATTTGGACTCATTAGTTTTGCAGTTTCAGCCATAAAATGTACACCTGCCATAACAATTATATCTGCTGAAGTTTTTGAAGCTTCTACAGCTAGAGCTAGAGAGTCTGCTGAGAAATCTGCAATACCATGATAAATTTCTGGGGTTTGATAATTGTGAGCTAAAATTACTGCATTCTTTTCTTTTTTAAGTTTATTGATTTTATGTATATAAGGAGCATGCACTGACCATTCAATTTCAGGCATAACCTTTGAAATCTTTTTATAAATTGGATCAGTTGCTTGTTTTACTTCTTGATTAAATTCCATAATAAAAATTTATCAATTTGAAACCTACTTGTCATTGATTTAATGTGGGTCAAATTTGCGGCTATGCTGAAATTGGTAGACAGGCACGGTTGAGGGCCGTGTGGACCTAGTCCATGAGAGTTCGAGTCTCTCTAGCCGCACCAAAATTTAAATTTTAAGCCATTCGGGCACAAAAACTTTAAAAGAACCATTCTTACCCCGAAATATTTTGTTTTTTTCAAAATTTGAATCTAAATATTTAATGAGAGCAAAAGGATACGTTTCATTAATTAAGACTTTACCAATCTCAACATTATTATTAAAAACACCTTCATTTTCAATTAATTCTCCATCAATAATCTCGATTGGTAGTAATCTTTTTGAAAGCTTATTCTTTAATTTTATTCTAGCAGTATTTTCTTGCCCAACATAACAGCCTTTTTTAAAATCAATACCATTTAGCTCCTCAAAGTTACACTCAATACCAAATAATTTATTCTTCAATTTGTTTAAGTTTTTTGGAACTATACCAAGTTTATGACTATGAATATGATAGTTTTCAATTTTATCATTTTTAAGATCAAGTTTTTTTAAAGATAAATAAAGTTTTTCAAGATTAATTATAAGTCTAGCACCCAAGTGTTTATTTCTTGGATCTAAAAAAATTGGATCTTCTCTATATTTAAGAGTAAAGCCCAACATATCCTTTGCACCTTCAATAGATAAATATTTTTCGTATCCAAAACTAGCAACTACAAATTCGTTACTTAAATTAAGAATTTCTACTTTTGATCTTATTTTATATAAATTTAATTGTTTAAATATATCTTCAGACTGAGATTTTTCACAATCAATGAAGTAACCCAATTTGTGTTTCACAACCATGAATTCATATAAAAATTTACCTTGTGGAGTAAACAACGACGCAAAACAACTGGAGTTATCTGTGACTTTATTAATGTCATTGCTAATCAGATTTTGCAAAAAATCTTTTGCATCTGAACCATTGACGTAAAGTATGGCTCTATCCTCTAATATATAAACATTATTATTCATATTTGATTGATATCAGATTTTAATATAATAACTTTTCTCAAAAATGTTAGATCTAATAATCAAAAATGGGCAATGTTATATTAATGGGAAGTTAGAGAATAAAGATGTTGCTATTAAAGATGGCAAGATATCAAAAATTGGTGAAGTGTCAGAAAAAGCAAAAGAAGTGTATGATGCAAAAAACCTAATAGTCTTACCTGGATGTATTGATACCCAAACTCATTTTAGAGAACCAGGTTCAACAGACACTGAGGATCTTCATTCTGGAAGTAGGGCAGCTGTCGCTGGAGGAATTACTGCAGTATTTGAAATGCCAAATACTAACCCACCTACATCAAACATAAAAGAATTTCAAAGAAAATTAGATCTTGCAAAAAATAGAATGTATTGCAATTACGCTTTCTATTTTGGTGCAACAGCTGAAAACGTTAATCAGTTAGCAGAGCTTAAAGATTTGGAAGGATGTTGTGGTATTAAATTATTTGTAGGTTCATCAACAGGTAATCTTTTAGTAGCTCTTGAAGAGGACATTGATAAAGTCTTTCAACATTGTTCTAAAATAGTTGCAGTGCATTCAGAAGATGAGGAAATTTTGAATAGGAATAAAAAATTAATAAAAAATGGTGATGTGCATTCACACCCTGTTTGGCGGAGTGAGGAGTGTGCTATTTCTTCAACTAGAAGAATTGTTAGAATTGCCAAAAAATATAACAAGAAAGCTCATGTTCTTCACATAACAACTAAGCAAGAGATAGATTTTTTATCTCAACACAAAGGCAATATTACTTTCGAAATTACCCCGCAGCATTTAACAATCTATGCACCAGATTGTTATGATAAACTTGGAACGTATGCACAAATGAACCCGCCGATCAGAGACAAATCTCATTACGATCGATTATGGTATGCGGTTAAAAATAATATCAACGACACCATTGGTTCAGATCATGCACCTCATTTAAAAGCAAATAAAGATAAAGAATATCCTAATTCACCCTCAGGAATGCCCGGAGTTCAAACATTAATGCCAGTGATGTTAAACCATGTAAATGATGGAAAATTATCTCTTAATCAATTAATAAACTTAGTGTGTGAGAACCCGATAAAAATTTTTGGCATTCAGAATAAAGGATTTATTAAAGAGGGTTATGATGCTGATTTCACAATTGTTGATATGAATAAGAAGATTATGATTAAAAATGAAAATATAGAGAGTAAATGTGGCTGGTCACCTTTTAATGATGTTGAGTTTAAAGGAACACCTGTAGCCACTATTATTGCTGGTAAAACTAAAATGAAAGATGGAAAAATTATAGGAGATCCAGAAGGAACCCCATTAGAGTTTAATTAAGTTTTATTGTAAAACTATTTACTAACACTACTCCAATTACAATTAAAAATAATCCTAATATTGCCTGCCAAGCCAAAGTTTGTTTGAAAAAAATATACCCCAGTATTGCAATGGTAAATATTCCAAGACCACTCCAGGTAGCATAAACTATTGCTATAGGAAGCTTGTTCACTACGAAAGTAAGTAGATAAAAAGCGGTTAAATAAAATATTGCAAGAAAACTTGTAGGAATTAGTTTGGTAAAATTTTGTGATACAGGTAATAGCATAGTGCCAGCTACTTCGCAAAAAATTGCACCGATTAGAAATAAATAAGTTTTAAGCACTTTTTAGAATATTATTTTTGATTAAATCCTCTTTGATCTCATCTAAAATAGCTGGATCATCAATTGTTGGAGGCATTTTATACTCAACACTATCAGCGATTTTTCTTATTGTTCCTCTTAAAATTTTACCTGATCTTGTTTTTGGAAGTCTTTTTATAACTATTGCAACTTTAAAAGCAGCCACAGGTCCTATTTTATCTCTCACCATTTGAACACATTCTTTAGAAATTGTTTCGTTATCTTTATCTACTCCTGCTTTTAAAACAATTAATCCAATAGGTAATTGCCCTTTTAATTTATCAGCTATTCCAAGCACTGCACACTCAGCAACTGATTGATGTTCTGATAAAATTTCTTCTATAGCACCCGTAGATAATCTATGACCTGCAACATTGATAATGTCATCAGTTCTAGACATAATCCAGATGTAACCATCCTCATCAATGTGACCCGCATCATAAGTTTGATAATAACCCTTATAATTTGACATGTAATTTTCTTTATATCTTTGATCTGCATTCCACAGAGTTGGAAAAGTTCCTGGAGGTAAAGGTAACTTTACTACAATATCTCCCATCTCATTTGGTTTAGCTAACGTTTGATCTGATTTTATAATTTTAACATCATAACCAGGTACTGCTTTACAAGCTGAGCCGTATTTGGTTTTCATCATTTCTATTCCAGTGCAATTTGAACTGATCGCCCAACTTGTTTCAGTTTGCCACCAGTGATCAATTACTGGAACTTTTAATAAATTTTCTGCCCATTTAATAGTATCTGGATCAGCACGCTCTCCAGCAAGAAATAAACTTTCAAATTTACTTAAATCATATTTAGAAAAGAATTTTCCTTCAGGATCTTCTTTTTTAATTGCTCTAAAAGCTGTTGGCGCAGTGAATAAAGATTTTACCTTATAGTCTGAAATTATTTTCCAGAACGCTCCAGCATCAGGTGTGCCCACAGGTTTACCTTCAAATAATACAGTCGTGCATCCTTTGAACAATGGGGCATAGACAATGTAGGAGTGACCGACGATCCAACCAATATCACTTGCTGACCACCAAATATCATCTTCATCAATGTTATAAATATTTTTCATTGTCCATTTTAATGCAACGATATGGCCCCCTATGTCTCTGACGATCCCTTTTGGAGTTCCAGTAGTCCCTGATGTGTAAAGTATATAAGCAAATTCATTTGAATTCATTTCAACACAATCAGTATCTTTAGCATTAGCGTGTGCTTCATCCCAACTAATCTCCATTGGTGCATTTAATTTGACTTCGTGATCTTTTCTTTGAAATAAAATCATCTTACTAATTTTATGTTGAGCTTGTTTGATTGCTTCATCTACCAAAGGTTTGTATTCAACAGTTCGTCCTGGTTCAAAGCCACATGATGCGGTCACTAAGAGTTTGGCTTTACTATCATCAATCCTGCTAGCAAGTTCGTTTGAAGCAAATCCACCAAACACCACTGAGTGTATTGCACCAATTCTTGCACAAGCCAGCATTGCAACAACCGCTTCAGGGATCATTGGCATATAAATTATAACTCGATCCCCTTTACTGACACCTTGATCCTTAAGTGCACCTGCAAACTTTGAAACTTTTGATCTTAATTCCTCGTAAGTGAACTTACTTTTGTTTCCTGTGATAGGACTATCGTAAATTAGAGCAGTTTTATCACCTTTTCCTTGATCAATATGAAAATCTAAAGCGTTGTAACATGTATTGGTCACCCCATCTTCGTACCATTTGTAAAAAGGAGGATTAGATTTATTTAAAATTTTTGTTGGTTTCTTAAACCAAAAGATGTCATTTGCTGCTTCTTGCCAAAATTTTTCGGGATCTTTAATAGAAAGATCGTATATTTTGCTGAATTTGTCTGACATCGTTATTTTGATTCGTTGTTATAATTTGTTGTGGTTTTTAAATCACAAATTGTATTTAATTTTAAAAAACGAGTAAAATCAATGTAAATTAATGACAATTAAGTCTTCAATAAAGTCTTTTAATTTGGTATTTAACCACAACTTTTGCTTAGGGCGACCTAAGCTTAGTTTATATAAACTAATAAAAACTAACTAAAGAGGGAGTTTTTTATGAAAAAACTTAAAATGTTTGCATTAGCAGCTGTTGCCCTTATCGGTATTACAGGTGTTGCAAACGCAGCGACCACTATGTTAGCTCAAGATGACTTTGTTGGGATATCTTTCTGGATAATCTCAATGGGTATGTTGGCTGCTACTGCTTTCTTCTTCATGGAGAGAGGTACAGTGGCTCCTGGCTGGAAAACGTCAGTAACTGTTGCTGGTCTTGTAACTGGTATTGCATTCATCCATTACATGTACATGAGGGATGTATGGGTGACTACTGGTGATTCACCTACAGTGTATAGATATATTGACTGGTTAATTACTGTGCCATTACAGATGATAGAGTTCTACTTAATTCTAGCAGCTGTAAGAAAAGCAAACTCTGGAATGTTCTGGAGATTGTTAATCGGTTCATTAGTAATGTTAATCGGTGGATATTTAGGAGAAGCTGGATATATCAACGCTACACTTGGTTTTGTAATCGGTATGGCAGGTTGGATATACATTCTATATGAAATATTCTCAGGAGAAGCTGGAAAAGCTGCTGCTAAGAGTGGAAACAAAGCACTTGTTACTGCTTTTGGTGCAATGAGAATGATCGTAACAGTAGGATGGGCTATTTACCCATTAGGTTACATTTTTGGTTACCTAACAGGTGGAGTAGACGCTGACTCACTAAACGTGATTTACAACTTAGCTGACTTTATTAACAAAATTGCATTTGGTCTAGTAATCTGGGCTGCTGCAGTAAGTTCAGCTGGTGCAAGAGCAAGATAATTACGCTTTAAAATAAATTTATAGGGCGAGTATGTTTTTACATACTTGCCCTATTTTTTTTCATACTTATATCTAATCCAATGGCAAAAATTACCTACATCACCCACGACAATCAAAAGCACGAAGTTGAAGTTCAAAATGGCCTGACTGTTATGGAAGGGGCTGTACAAAATGATATTCCAGGGATTGACGCTGATTGTGGTGGCGGAATGGCTTGTGCAACTTGCCATGTTTATGTCAAAGAAGATTGGTTTAATAAAATTCCAAAAAAAGAAGATGGTGAAGAAGATATGTTAGATATGGCATTTGAACCTAAAACAAATAGTAGACTGAGTTGTCAAATTGTAGTCTCAGATGAAATTGATGGTCTTGAAGTAAATATACCATCGAAGCAAGCCTAAATGATTAAAACAGATGCATTAATAATTGGTGCAGGACCAACAGGTTTATTTACTGCTCATCAATTAAAATTAATTGGTCTAAATTGTGAAGTGGTTGATAATTTAGATAAAATTGGTGGTCAATGTATTGAACTTTATCCAGATAAACCAATTTATGATATACCTGCTGTGCCTGAATGTACGGGTGAAGAATTAACAAATAACTTAATCAATCAATTAAAACCATTTGATATTAAATTTCATTTAAACGAAAGAGTAGAAGAAGTTAAAAAAGAAAATGATAATTGGTTGGTAAAAACTAACAATGGTACATCTTTTTCAACACCCAATGTTATAATTGCTGGGGGTGTTGGTTCATTTGAACCAAGAAAGTTTTCTCCAAAAGAGTGTGAAAAATTTGAAAATAAATCTTTATTTTACTCGGTAAAAGACAAAAAGATTTTTAAAGGAAAGATTGTATCAATTTTTGGCGGAGGTGACAGCGCATTAGATTGGGCTGTTGAATTATCGAAAGAATCTAGTGTTAATTTAATACATAGAAGAGATGAATTTAGAGGTGCACAAGCTACAATAGATAAAGTGCATCAACTTGCAAAAGATGGAAAAATAAATTTATTTACTCAATATCAAATGGCTTCTGTTAAAGGAGACAAAAATTTAGAAAGTATTGATATCAAACATGATAACAATGAAATTAAGAATTTAAAAACTGATTATGTATTAGGTTTTTTTGGTTTAATTATGCAACTTGGACCAATTGCTAATTGGGGTCTAAATATTGATAAAAAAACTATTGAAGTAGATACAGAAAAATTTGAGACCAATCAAAAAGGAATTTATGCAGTAGGAGATATTTGTCATTACCCTGGCAAATTAAAATTAATCTTATCTGGTTTTCATGAAGGTGCTTTAGCTGCAAGAGCTTGTTTTAAATCAGCTAGACCCAATGAAAAATATCGATTTGAATTTACCACTTCATCAAAAACCATTAAAGAGCGTCTTGGTGTAAAAGGTGATTGATCTTTATTCTGCTAATACTCCTAACGGAAAAAAAATAAGTATCATGCTTGAGGAGATTGGCTATGAATACAAAGTAATTAATATAGATCTCAACAAAGGTGATCAATTTAAACCTGAATTTAAAAAGATAAGTCCATTAAGTAAAATACCAGTGATCATTGATCAGGATAATAATAAGAATATTTTCGAGTCAGGTGCAATTTTAATGTATTTAGCCGAACAAAGTGGAAAATTTTATGACACAAAAGATCGATTAGAGATAAACCAATGGTTGATGGCGCAGATGGGTTATGTTGGACCCATGTTAGGACAACATCATCAATTTCATCATTACAATCCTGGTAAAAGTCAGTTTGGCGAAGAAAGATATTTCAAGATATCTAAAAGAATATATGAGGAATTAGACGCAAGATTATCTCAATCAAGATTTCTAGCTGGAGAAAATTATACAATCGCTGACATAGGAACTTTTCCTTGGATAGCACGACATGAGTGGCATGACATTGGTCTTAAAAATTATAAAAATCTTACTAAATGGTATGTTGAGATATCTGAAAGAGAAGCAGTGAAGAAGGGTTTTAAATTTATGAATAAGGATGAAGTTCCACCAAAGCCCTAGTTCATTGAGCTAATTAACCTAAATAGTGAAGCAAAAATTCCGTGACCAGATAGTTCTATGGCTACAATTGCAATAATTATTAAAATTAACTTTTGGTTCATCTAATTAATGAATACGAATAACAATAACAGAACCCAAAAAAAACCATAATAATAGTAAATATATTTTTTGGTAAAATTATAGGTAATTGGGTTATGAACTTTTTTACTTTTCTTTTTTTTAGTCATCGGCGTGAACTTTTTCGTCCTTTTCATGTTTTTCTTGTGCAGCTATAGTATATTTTGCAACAGGTCTTGCCATGAGTCTTTTTAGCCCTATTGGTTCTGCAGTATCTAGACAAAATCCATAAGTATCTTCTCTTATTCTGGCTAAAGCCTTATCAATTTCTGAAATCAGTTTGATTTGTCTATTGATTGCTTTCATTTCAACATTTTTATCTGTGTATGAACTTGCTTGATCGACAATATCGGCTGAAATACTGTTATCATCCATACTGCCATTATACAGAGCTTCATTATTTGCTCTAACTAGCTCTTTTTTCCACTCTTGTAATTTCATTCTAAAGAAAACCTTATGTTTTTCGCACATATATTTTTCAGTTTCTTTTGGAATATATGTTTTGGAAATTTTAATAGGTCCCTTGCTAATCTCTTTTGGTTTACTGATAGTCTTAGGTTTTGTTTTAGTTACAGTTTTAGTTTTAGCTTTAGTAACCTTTTTTTTAACTTTACTAGTTTTAGGCATCTTTCAATTTGAATTCGAGGGAGTATATTCAGCAAAATAGGGGTGTCAAGCAACGTTAATTATTGTAAATATTTACTTATGAATGTCTTAAATAGAAATATTAATAATATTTTTTTTATTTTTGGATTATCGCATTTAATAATTTGGACACTGATTCCCTCATTAACAAATAAAAATTTACCATTAGACACAATTGAAGCTTTAGCATGGGGAAGTAATTTAGCTTGGGGGTTTAACAAACATCCACCCATGAGTGCTTTTTTTCCTGAAGTATTTTTTCAAATTTTTGGTTCTCAAGATTGGGTTTATTATTTATTAAGTCAAATATTCGTGATAATTGCTTTTTATTACGTATTTAAATTTGCTTTTGAAATTTTTAGAGATTTAAAATTAAGCTTAATTTCTGTTTTAGTATTAGTTTCTATCTATTTCTATAATTTCACCACTCCTGAATTTAATGTAAATGTCTGCCAATTACCATTTTGGTCACTAGTCGTTTACTATTCATGGAAAATTTATTCGTCACAGGAAATTAAATTTTCAGATTGTTTTCTAGTTGGCTTATTTGGTGCGGTTGGTTTTTTATCCAAATACTTGTTTCTCTACCTTTTGGTATCAATTGATTTATTGTTTATTTATTTAATCTTTTTCAAAAAAACTAAAAAATTTGATTTTAAATATTTAATAACAATTGAGGTCTTTTTAGTTTTATTAGTTCCTCATTTAATTTGGCTCTTTAACAATGATTTTATAACTGTAACGTATGGATTAAACAGAACAGGATTAGAAAGTTCTGGTATTTTAGATCACATTAGTAATCCAGTATTATTTTTATCAAAACAAATTGGAATACTGGTTCCTTTCTTCTTTTTGATTTGGTTGCTCACTAAAAAAATAAAATTTAAACTAAATGTAAATGATAAAAAATTAATATTTTTACTATTTATTAATTTTATGCCTATTTTCTTAATGTTTCTAACATCATTGATTACCGGCTCAAAAATAAGAACGATGTGGATGACGCCTTTTTATTTATTCTTTGGAGTGTTATTTTTATATCTTCTAAAATCACAAATTAATTTAAAAAAAATAAATTCGTTTCTATATGGATTTCTTTTTCTATTTTTTTTATCTCCTATTCTTTATTCTTATGTCTCAATATCACAGATAGATAAGCGAACGGATTATCCTGGAAAAGATATTGCAATGAAAATTCAATATGTTTGGAATCAAGATTTTGATAAAGAAATTCAATTTGTAACTGGCGATGAGTGGAAAGCTGGGAACCTTTCATATCACTTAAAATCTAGACCAAAGTGGGAGGGATTTAATAATCAAGAGATACTCAATAACTCATCACAATTTATTTGTGTAGGTGATGTTTGTTTGGGAAGATATTAATTTTTGAATGAAAATTAAAATTTTAGTACCTATTTATAACGACTGGCAATCAGCTTCAAAATTGCTAGATGAAATTGATAGTAATATTTCGGATTTGGATCACGAAATCTCTGTGATTATTGTCAATGATGCCTCAACACATGATCGTCAAAAAAAGCAAAACGATTTTAATAATATACAATCAATTAAGATTCTAAATATGAAAATTAATCAAGGTCACGCCAGATGTATTGCAACTGGATTGAAATATATCTATGAAAAAGAAGACTTTGATTATGTAATTCCAATGGATGGAGATGGAGAAGATAGACCAGAAGAAATTAAAGAATTTATCAATCAAATTGATAATTCAAATAACAATCCAATAGTCGGTGAAAGAGTGAAAAGATCAGAAAAATTAATTTTTAAAATTTGCTATCAATTACATAAATTAATCACACTAACTTTTACTGGTAAATCAATTAAATTTGGAAATTATACATGCCTACCAAAAAGTACAGTTGAAAAAATGATCAAAGAAAAAGCGACCTGGAATAGTTTTTCAGGATCATTAAAAAAAATTGAAAATAATTTATTGCCAATACCATCTACTAGAGCCAGTAGATATTTTGGTCCATCAAAAATGAGTTTTTTTAATTTGATAAAACATTCGCTTTCAATCATGAGTGTTTTTAGAAAAACCTTTCTAATTCGCTCAGGTTTATTCATCATTTTATATATCTTATTTATCAAGAGTAATGCCTCTGTGGTGACAGCATTGCCCTTGGTGTTTTTATTGATAGCTGTCTACTCAATTTCTAATTTAGCTTTAAGAGAAAATATGACTGAATTTGAGAAAGCTTTATCTAACATAAACGATATAGAAAATATTAAATAAGTTTTATGAAAAAAATTTTTTTTACAATTTTTATAAGTATAATTTTTTTTGGATCATCGAATTTTCTAAACAAAGCTGATGCAAAAGAAATTACAAATCTTCAATGGAAAAAAAGTGTAGCAAAAGGTAAGAAGCTTACTAAGTTTAGAGAAACTGTTTTCTCTCCAGCTTTAGGGGAAAAAGCTTGGAAGATAACATTGTTACCTAGAGATTGTGGCAGGGATCAAGACGGTGATTATTCCGATTGTACAAATAATGGTAGAGATGCTGTTGTTGGACATGGAGGAGGAGATCGAGCAAGAAGTGAGTATTCAGCAAAACCAAGATATACGGGTGAGAAATGGATCTCAGTTAGTATTTTTATTCCAAAAGATTTTAAAACAGTCGAACCAGTTAGCACCTCTCTTTTTCAGATTTATGAATGGGGAAATACCAATCAACAAAGACATCCCAGGATGATGCTTAGAGTTAAAAGAGGTAATTTAGAACCGAGATATTTTGCTGTAAATGGAATGGACACTCAAGGATTGATATACAAAGATCTTAAAATTGATGACATGAGGGGCAAGTGGACAACTATTATATTTCATACCAAAATGTCAAAAGATCCAGACAAAGGATTTATTAAGATGTATGTAGATGATGTACTCTACAATGATTACAAAGGCAGGACAGGTTATGGTGGCAAATTTTTTAATAAATTCGGAATTTATCATAGCTGGATTAGTAGATGGAACGATGAAGTACATGGAGAATATCCAACACAAGTTGTTTACTATGACAATCTTTTTAGAACTAGCAGCAAAGAAAAACTTTTAAAATTAATTAAGAATTAATTGTTAAGCTCTTATCGTTGGTAGACAATAAAAATCAGCAGTATCTATTTTAGAAGAATATTGTCTTCGCATATTCCATTTTTTATGAACGCCAGCACTTGCAAGACTTAAAGTGGATCTGCCATATCTATAATTAGTGTTATCTATTGACCGCATTAAACTTTTTATTTTTTCGTCTTTTTCAGATGAAAATAGATTTTTTCTACCATCGTCATTACGCAGTCCTGTCAGCATCACACCTGCTTTTTGGTAACGATAACCATTTTTGAATATACTTTCTAGTATTGCAACTGCAGTTTTAACAGTTTCAATGCTATTGTTTGTTGCAATAGGAAAATCAATTGTTTTAGCATTTGAATAATAACCATGGTCTCTTTGAAAAGGACTAGTTCTAACGAAAACTGTAATTGCTTTTGCAACTAGAGACTCTGATCTAATTTTTTCAGATGCATTTAAACAATAGTTGGCAACTGCTTCTTTTAGTTCTTGAAATTTTTCAATTCTTTTACCAAATGATCTTGAAACTACACAGCTCTTTCTTTTAGTTTGGGTAGTTTCTAAATTGATACAAGGTATTCCTCTAAGTTCCATTGCAGTTCTAGAGCTTAAAACATTAGAACATTTTTTGATCCAGGTATTAGATTTATTCTTAAGTTGTTTAGCATTATAGATACCATTTTTTTGATAGAATTTTGTTAGCTGCCTACCAACTCCCCATATATCATTGATTTCAACTTTTTCTAAAATGGGGTCTAAATTTTCTATTCCAATTAAACTTGTTACCCCTGATTGTTTTTTCTTGGCAATATGATTTGCAACTTTGCTTAAAGTTTTAGTTTTAGCAATACCAATACTCGTTGGAATACCAGTCCATTGCAAAACTGTTTCTCTAATTTCTCTACCAACTTTTTCAACTTCAGAATCTGGAAAATTGGATAAATCTATAAATGCTTCATCGATAGAATACACTTCTATTTCAGTATTAAATCTTTTAAGTGTTCTCATTACTCTTCTAGATAAATCGCCATATAAAGAATAATTTGATGAAAAAACCTCAACTTTATTTTTAATAATAATATCTTTTGCCTTAAAATAAGGTTCACCCATTTTAATCCCCAAAGCTTTTGCTTCATTGGATCTAGAAATAATACAACCGTCATTATTTGATAGTACAACTACAGGTTTTTTTCTTATTCTTGGATTGAATAATCTTTCACATGAAACATAGAAAGAATTACAATCAACCAGGCCTATTTTTTTAGTACGTTGAATGGATGACATAAGTCACAACCCCCCAAATAAAGACGTCTTCTTCTTCGTTAATCAAAATTCTATTAGAAAAATCTTTAGAGCCTGAGGATAGAAATTTTTTATCTCTTTCTTGAACTAAAGTTTTAACTACAAGCTCGTCATGAACATTGGCAATAACAGTTGAAAAGTTTTTTGGTTTTAAACTTTTGTCGACAACTAATAAATCCCCATCATTGATCCCAACATCGACCATAGATTTTCCCTGAACTCTGATGATGAAAGTGGCTGGAACATTTTTGATTAAATGCATGTTTAGATCGATATCTTCTTCGATATAATCAGTGGCAGGCGATGGAAAACCAGCGCCAGCTTTATGCAGATAATAAGGAATAGTGAGCTTCATGTTCTTGTTTTGTTCTTATTTGTAGCGCAGTTATACAATGCAGTCAATAGGTTGTATTTTGAGTCCGTAATTGAATCAAAACTGAATCAAAACGTGAACATCGAAACTATATTTTGTATGCTTGTGGATAACTTCAACCAAGGATAGTTTAACAATTCATCAATATGAAAAAATTAATATGTCATTGTGGAGCCGTTGAAGCAGAAATTAATTTAGATGGAGATTTAGCTAAAGTAATAAAATGCAATTGTTCTATTTGTAAAAGAAAAGGTGCAATTATGTCGATGGTAAAAAATGAAGATTTTAAAATTACAAAAGGCCAAGATAAACTAAAACTTTATCAATTTCATTCAAAAGTAGCGAAACATTATTTTTGCTCTGAATGCGGAATTTACACGCATCACAATCCAAGGATCAATCCAGCAATGACAGGATTTAATGTTGGCTGTATTGATGAAATAAATACTTTTGATATGAAAGAAGTTCCAGTAAATGACGGTCAAAATCATCCATTGGATAAAAAATAATTTTTATGCAACAATTCAGCTTATGCTTTGGTAAGGTAAAAAAAGATTGTTTAAAGTTTATTAAATCTCAAGAAACAAAAGCAGATAAATTTAAAAATAAAGAAAGAATGATAAAGTCTTTCTTAATTCCATTATGTTTTTGGATTAGTAAAAAAGCTGATAAAAAAAGACCTTATTTTGTTGGTTTAGCAGGAGGCCAAGGTACAGGCAAAACAACCATTAGTTCACTTATCAAAATTATTTTAACAAAGTACTTTAAATTAAAGGTTTTTAGAATTTCTATAGATGATTTTTATAAAACTAGAAAAGACAGAATAAATTTATCTAATAAAATTCACCCAATGCTTTTAACTAGAGGAGTACCAGGAACACATGATATTAATATGATGTTGAGTTTTTTTAGAAAGGCAAAAAGTAGAAAATTTAAAAGGCTGAAATTGCCAACATTTAATAAAGCAATAGATGACCGATTTAACAAAAAAAATTGGTATGATTTAAAAGTAAGACCTGATGTAATTATTTTTGAAGGTTGGTGTGTTGGTGCAAAATCAGAAAAAAATAGTACTTTAAAGAAAAATATCAATTCTCTGGAAAAAGCCAAAGATCAAAGACAAATTTGGAGAAAATATGTTAACCAGCAATTGAAATCAAAATACAAAAATTTATATTCCCAGCTTAATTGTTTAATTTATTTAAGAGCGAAAAATTTTAGTTTGCTGCAGAAGTGGAGATTGAAACAAGAAAGAAAACTTTGGGTAAAAAGTAAAGTAAAATCTAATTTAAAAATAATGAGTAGAGGAGATGTCATCAACTTTATGCAGACATATCAAAGAATAACCCAAAATATGTTTAAAAATATGCCTAAATATGCATCTATAATATTTAATCTAAATAGTAACCATCAGATCAAATCTGCAGTATATAAAAGTAAATGAAAAAAATAATTTTAATTTTTCTTGGAACATTCTTTTTATCCGCTCAATTAAGTGCTGAGACCTTTTCTAGTGCTTTATCAAAAGCCTATAAAAATAATTCAGAGCTTAACGCAGAAAGAGAAAATATTAATGTTTCTGAACAAGATCTTAATATTGCAAGAGGATCTTATTTACCAACCATTACCCTTGAAGGAACTGAAAGCCAAGAAGAAACTAATAAACTTACAAATCAAGGTGGGGGAAACGCTTCTATTAGCGATGTGGATCCATCAACAAGATCAGTTTCACTTACTCAAACTTTGATAGATTTTGGAAGAGGTGCAGATCTTGCAAAAAATAAGATAGGTATTGATCTTGCAAAAGCAAAATTATTAAAAAAAGAACAAGATATTCTGTATAAAACAACAGAGGCTTATACGGGGCTAATTTCAGCAAATGAAAAGTTGGAAATTAACAGAACAAATGTTGAGCTTTTAAGCAGACAAGTTGAAACTGATAGAATTAGACTTAGTAGAGGTCAAATTTCTTTATCAGATGTTTCTCAGTCAGAATCTTCTTTAGCGGGTGCTGAGGCACAATTTATTAAAGCACAAAATGATTTATTAACTAGTAAATTAAATTATGAAAATATCATAGGTAGCATTAATGATGTGCAATCATTAGATAAAAGTTCAATTATTAATTATGAACTTCCAGGAGATCTTAATTCAGCAATTGAGCTTTCAAAGAAAAATAATCCTGATTTAATAATTGCAAAGTTAGAGTATGAACAATCTATTAAAGATAAATCAATTGCTAAATCTGATTTAGCACCTACTGCAAAATTATCTTTTGAGAGATCATATACTGAAGATTTAAATACAACATATGATGAGAGAGAAAAAGATACTGTTAAAGCAACTGTTTCTTGGCCTTTTTTTTCAGGTGGGAAAAACATTGCTAAATATAAAAAAAATCAAAGTTTAGAAAATAGAAAAAGATTGATTTTAGATAGTGCAGTAAAACAAAATCAAACCGATGTAGCTAGCGCATGGTCCAATTATCAATCTAATAGAAGTTTACTTAATTCTGTTCAATCTCAAGTTAAAGCTGCTGAAATTGCCAATGAGGGAATTGCTGCTGAATATAATAGTGGGGCAGGAAGAACGACTTTAGAGGTCATTCAATCCAACTCATTACTTTTGAACGCTCAAATTTCTTTGGCAGATTCTGAGAGAAATTACATTTTATCCCAGTTTAATTTGTTAAAGTCCTTAGGGTTGCTAAACAGCGATTACCTAAAAATAAGATAATTATTGATTTTTTTGAGGAAGAATAAAATATCTTGCCAATGAGAACAAAATGTGTACATTTATTTTATGATTCGAGTGTTAAAAAAAGCAAGAAAAGAGGCAAAAAATGACAAAAAATAACTTAAAAGTAGTTAAATCTACAAAAGATCAAGAATTGGATATTAAAGAAAAAAACAAGGCATTAGATGCTGCGATTAGCCAGATAACTGACAATTTTGGAAAAGGTTCAGTTATGAAGCTAGGCGAAAAAAGAGCAATGGATATCGAGTCGATATCTACAGGTTCTTTAAGTTTAGATTTAGCTTTAGGAATAGGTGGTTTACCTAAAGGAAGAATTATTGAAGTTTATGGACCAGAGAGTTCTGGAAAAACAACATTAGCATTACAAGTAGTTGCTGAAGCTCAAAAGGCGGGTGGAATTTGTGCATTCGTTGATGCGGAGCATGCTTTAGATCCAGTCTATGCAAAAAAATTAGGAGTGAATACTGAAGAACTTTTAATTTCTCAACCAGATGCAGGTGAGCAAGCTTTAGAAATCGCTGATACGCTAGTAAAATCAGGCTCTATTTCAGTTATCGTAATTGACTCTGTTGCAGCTTTAACTCCAAAAGCTGAAATTGAAGGTGAAATGGGTGATCATCATGTTGGTCTTCAATCAAGATTAATGAGTCAGGCTTTAAGAAAATTAACTGGTTCAATTTCAAATACAAACACAATGATGATTTTCATTAACCAAATTAGAATGAAAATTGGAGTTATGTTTGGAAGTCCAGAAACAACATCAGGTGGAAATGCGTTGAAGTTTTATTCATCTGTAAGAATGGATATTAGAAGAATTGGTGCTATCAAAGATAAAGATGAAATTATCGGAAACACTACAAGAGTAAAAGTAGTTAAGAATAAAGTTGCACCACCATTTAAAGTTGTTGAGTTTGACTTAATGTATGGCAGAGGAATTAGTAAAATGGGTGAGTTAGTTGATCTAGGTGCTAAAGCTGACATTATTGAAAAATCAGGAGCATGGTATGCTTATAAGGGTGAAAAAATAGGTCAAGGTAGAGAAAACGCAAAAACTTACCTTGCTCAAAATCCTAAAGTTGCTGCAGAAATAGAAATGGCGATTAGAGAAAAAGCAGGTGTGATTTCAAAGAAAATTGAAGGAAATCCATTAAGTCCTGAAAAAATTGAAAAAGAGAAGAAAGTAGCTGAAAAAGAAGAGGCTGCAAAAGAAGCTACTCCTTCTAAAAAGAACTAAAATTAAAGGTCATCTTTAAATTATAAAAGGCGCTTATTACAAGCGCCTTTCCCCCTTTATCCCTAACTAGACATAGAATAAAAAAGCTGTATTTTAAAGTATGGCGGATAAATCATTAAATGAAATAAGAAGTACGTTCTTAAAATATTTTGAAAAGAATGATCATAAGATTGTTGAGTCTAGTAATTTAGTTCCAAATAATGATCCGACATTAATGTTTGCTAATTCTGGAATGGTTCAGTTCAAGAACGTATTTACTGGTTTAGAAAAAAGAGATTATCAAAGAGCTACCACTTCTCAAAAATGCGTCAGAGCAGGAGGTAAACATAATGATTTAGAAAACGTTGGTTACACTCCAAGACATCATACTTTTTTTGAAATGTTGGGAAATTTTTCTTTTGGGGACTATTTTAAAGAAAGAGGAATTGAACTTGCATGGAATTTAATCACTAAAGATTTTGGTTTAGATAAAAATAAACTTTACGTAACAGTTTTTCATGAAGATGATGAAGCCTTCAAATTCTGGAAGAAAATAGCGGGTTTTAGCGATGATAGAATTATCAGAATTTCGACATCAGATAATTTCTGGTCAATGGGTGAAACAGGTCCTTGTGGACCTTGCTCAGAAATATTCTACGATCATGGTGATCATTTAAGAGGTGGTTTACCTGGAACAAAGGATCAAGATGGAGATCGTTTTATTGAAATTTGGAACTTGGTATTTATGCAATATGAACAAGTTTCAAAAGATAAAAGAATAGATTTACCTAAACCATCCGTAGATACCGGAATGGGATTAGAGAGAATAGCTGCTCTTTTACAAGGCACACACGACAATTATCAAACTGATCATTTTAAGAAATTAATAAGTTCGATATCAGATGTAACTAAAGTTAAACAAGCTGATGATAATATATCAAGTTTTAGAGTAATTGCTGATCACTTAAGAGCAAGTTCATTTCTTTTAGCTGAAGGTGTTCTGCCATCCAATGAGGGCCGTGGATATGTCTTAAGAAGAATTATGAGAAGAGGTATGAGGCATTCTCATTTACTAGGATCAAAAGAACCTATTTTTTACAAAATTTTTGAATCTTTAAAAAATGAAATGTCTGGAAATTATCCAGAGTTAGAGCGATCTGAGTCTTTGATAACAGAAACATTAAAAATGGAAGAGGAAAAATTTTTAGTTTTACTTGATCGAGGAATTAAAATTTTGAATGATGAAATTTCAAAAATTGATAAAGTGTTATCAGGTGAAGTAGCTTTTAAATTATATGACACTTATGGTTTTCCATTAGATCTCACAGAAGATATTTTAAAAAATAAATCATTAAAAGTTGACCATCAAAAATTTGATGAGTTGATGAAAAAAAGCAAAGAACTTGCAAAAAAGAATTGGAAAGGATCTGGGGACAGCTCAGAGGAAGCAATTTGGTTTTCAATTAAAGATAAAACTGGTCCTACAGAATTTTTGGGTTATGAGTCTAATCAATCTGAGGGAGTAGTGTTAAATTTAATTAAAAACAACCAGGAGTCAAAATTATTAGCTGTTGGAGAAGAAGGAATGATTATAACTAATCAAACCCCCTTTTATGGTGAGTCAGGAGGACAACTTGGAGATAAAGGTACAATAATTTCTGGCAATTCAGTTTTTGAAGTTGAGGATACACAAAAAAAACTTGGAGATTTATTTGTTCATTATGGATCAGTGAAGACCGGAGAACTTAAAATTAATGATGTAGTTGAAATGAAAATTGATGTTGAGAGAAGAAACAATTTAAAAGCTTATCATTCTGCAACTCACTTACTTCATGAGTCTTTAAGAAGAACTTTAGGTAAGCACGTGATGCAGAAAGGATCATTAGTTGCACCAGATCGTTTGAGGTTTGACTTTAGTCACATGAAACCGATTACTAATGAGGAATTAGAGACAATAGATAAATTAGTTAACGAATATGTTAAAAATGGTTCTGAAGTGACCACAAGAATTATGACACCTAAAGCTGCAATAGAAAAGGGAGCGTTAGCTTTTTTTGGTGAAAAATATGGTGAAGAAGTTCGTGTTGTTTCAATGGGTAAGGAAAAAGATGCTTATTTCTCAACAGAATTATGTGGTGGAACCCATGTAAAAAATACTGGAGATATTGGAAAATTTAAAACTGTCAGTCAATCATCTATTGCTGCAGGAGTAAGGAGAGTTGAGGCTTTAAGAGATAAACAGCTTGAGGATTTTATTAAGAATAAAGAAAAGCTTTCAACTTTATCTGTACAAAAGGATGAGGAGACTATCAAAGACTTATCATCACAAATAATAAAACTTGGAGGTAAACCGAAAGTTGATAATAAAGATTTAAAAGAAATTATAAAAAATCTTTCAAAACAACTTGAACAATTGAATGTTAATTCAGTTCTTCAAGATAAAACAAAAAATATTATTAATGATCAAAAAATAAAGGATATAAAAGTTCGATTTCAAAAAGTTCAAGATTTACCCCCTAAAGATCTGAGAAAATTAGTTGATAGTGGAAAAAAAGAACTTGGCGATGGAATTGTAATTGTCTTTGCAAGTAGTGAAGATAAAGTTGGTTTAGGAGTTGGTGTCACTGAAAAACTGGTTGATAAATATGATGCTGTAAAATTTGCAAAATTAGGTTCAGAAATTATTGGTGGCAAAGGTGGGGGTGGCCGAAAAGATTTTGCCCAAGCAGGGGGACAGGATAAAAACAAAATTGATGAGGCTTTTGAAAAACTAAAGGCTTTAATTTAGCTTCTGTTTAAGATTGTTATCAATTACATCCAGAAATTGATTAGTTGTTAGATATTTACTTGAGGGTCCAACCAATATTGCAAGATCTTTTGTCATGGAGCCATTTTCAACACTTTCAATACAAACTTTTTCAATTGTGTTTGCAAATTTAATTAGCTCATCATTGCTATCAAGTTTTCCTCTATGTGCTAATCCTCTTGTCCATGCAAAAATCGAGGCAATTGGATTTGTGGAAGTTTCTTTACCTTGTTGATGCATTCTGTAATGCCTGGTTACTGTTCCGTGTGCTGCTTCTGCCTCCATTATTTTTCCATCAGGTGTTAATAATGTACTTGTCATTAAACCAAGTGAGCCATATCCTTGAGCCATGGTATCTGATTGAACATCACCATCATAATTTTTACATGCCCATATATATTTACCGCTCCATTTCATTGCACACGCTACCATGTCATCAATTAATCTGTGTTCATAAGTAATTTTTGCATCCTCAAATTTTTTCTTGAATTCTTTATTATAGACCTCTTCAAATATATCTTTAAATCTTCCATCGTATTTTTTTAGAATTGTATTTTTAGTTGATAAGTAAACTGGCCAATTCTTAATTAATCCATAACTAAAACAGGATCTTGCGAAATCCTCGATTGATTTATCTAAATTATACATTGAGAGTGCAACTCCTGGACCAGTAAAATTAAATACTTCATATTTAATTTCATCTTTACCATCTTCAGAGGTCCATTTTACTTCCATCTTACCTTTACCAGGCACTTTGAAATCTGTTGCTCTATATTGATCTCCAAATGCATGTCTCCCGATCACTACTGGGTCGGACCATGATGGTACAAGTTTTGGAATGTTAGAACAAATTATGGGTTCTCTAAATACAGTTCCTCCAATGATATTTCTGATAGTTCCGTTTGGAGATCTCCACATTTTCTTTAATTTAAACTCTTCAACTCGTGCTTCATCTGGAGTGATGGTTGCACATTTAATACCAACACCAATTTTTTTAATTGCATTAGCAGAGTCGATAGTGATTTGATCATCAGAGTCATCTCTACTTTTCATTCCTAAATCGTAATATTCGATGCCAAGATCTAAATACGGAAGTATTAATTTTTTCTTGATAAATTCCCAGATTATTCTGGTCATTTCATCGCCATCTAACTCTACTATTGGGTTTTTAACGCTAATTTTGCTCACTTATATTTTTATCTTAATAATTGAATTTCGCGATTTTATATACATATTAATGACAAATTATCAAATAGAAGAATATGTTTAGTAAGATATTTCCAAAAATTCACGCTGAAGGTTATAAATTTTTAGTTATAGCCGGAATAATCACAATAGTATTTTATATTTTTAGTAATTTCTTAGGTCTTATTGGTTTAGTCTTAACTATTTGGGTTTATTATTTTTTTAGAGATCCAGATAGAGTTATTATA
Source organism: uncultured Pelagibacteraceae bacterium (assembly GCA_902582605.1). Classification (GTDB taxonomy): domain Bacteria; phylum Pseudomonadota; class Alphaproteobacteria; order Pelagibacterales; family Pelagibacteraceae; genus Pelagibacter. The sequence goes on from CACHSP010000001.1 coordinate 126,366, forward strand.
GATGATGATAATTATCTTGTTAGTCCAGCAGATGGTGAGGTGATTAAAGTTGAAGAAGTTGATGGGCCTAAAGAACTTGGTCTAGAGAATAAAAAATTTAAGAAGATAAGTGTTTTCATGAATGTTTTTGATTGTCATGTAAACAGAACTCCATGTGCAGGGAGGATTGAGGAAATTTTATATAAGCCAGGTAAGTTTGTAAATGCTTCACTGGATAAAGCAAGTGAAGATAATGAGAGAAATTACTTCAAAATTAAAGACCCTCATAACAATGACATTATAATTGTTCAAATAGCCGGACTGGTTGCACGAAGAATAGTTTGTGAGTCTAATAAAGATCAAGAGCTGAAACAAGGAGATCGTATTGGCATGATACGATTTGGTAGTAGAGCTGATATCTATTATGAAAATTATGAGCCGCTTGTAAAAGTTGGTCAAAAAGCTATTTCAGGTGAGACACTACTTGCAAAAAAATAATATGGAGCAAAAAAAACCAAATCTTAAAATTGTACCAGATAAAAAAAGTGCAAGAATGATTTTACCAAATATGCTAACCCTGATGGGTGTATGTATTGGTTTAAGTTCAATTCGATTTGCTTTGGATGGAAGATTTGAAATAGCAATTATTGCAATAATTTTTGCTGCTTTGATTGATGGCTTAGATGGGAGAATAGCAAGACTTATAAAGGGAACCTCAAAAGTTGGAAAAGAATTAGACTCTTTAACGGATGTAATAAGTTTCGGGGTTGCTCCAGCATTCATTATGTATTTCTGGAAATTAAATACCCTAGGTCGATTTGGATGGTTACTATGTTTAGTTTATGTAATTTGTGTTGCTTTAAGATTAGCAAGGTTTAATGTTAATTCTAATCAGGAACCTTCCTGGAAAGATAACTTTTTTGAAGGAGTGCCATCTCCAGCTGGTGCAATATTATTGTTAACTCCTCTAATAATAAGCCTGAGTGGTTTTGATTATATTCAATTAAATTTTAATATCATTGTTCCAATATTTTTTGTGGTAACATCATTGCTTCTGATTAGTAAATTTCCGAGTTATTCATTTAAAAAAATTGTCATACCAAGAAAGACAACAATATTTTTATTATTTGGCATAGTTCTATTTTTCGGACTATTGTTAGTTTATACATTTAATGTAATTGCAATAAGTTCTTTAGTTTATGTACTTTTATTACCAATTAGCTTTTTTCATTTTCAAAAATTAAAAAAACAACATGAAAATGACAAAATTCAAGAGGATGATGATCTTGAAGACATACTTTAATGAAAAAAAACACAATAGTTTCTCTTGCTGATGCTAACTATTTTCCTTTATTAGAGGAATTAATTAATTCTATAAAAAGATTCAAAGAAAGTGAGAATGTTGCGATCTGTATTTTAGATGCAGGCTTAAACAAAGATCAAAAAGAAAAATTATCTACTAAAGTAGATGAAATTAAATCTGCAGAGTGGGATATTAAAGTTCCTCAATCTAAAGTTAAAGAAAAGGAATGGCTTAAAAGCCAAGTTTCAAGAGCATTTTTACCTAAATATTTTCCAAACTATGAAAAATATTTGTGGATTGATTGTGATGCTTGGGTAAATGATTGGAGTTCTGTTGAGCTTTATTTTCAAGCTTGCGACAATGGTAAGTTGGGTATTACACAAACAATAGGACCAGGTTACAAAATCACCTCAAAAGTAAATTGGTTATTTGGAAAATTAGCAATAATCAAATCCCAGAATTTTAAACATGCAATAAAATCAAAAATTGGTACTGACAAAGCTAGAAAACTTGCTTTTGCTCCACATATTAATATTGGTGTGTTTTCTTTAGAAAAAAACTCAAAAGGGTGGAGCTTGTGGCAAAACAATTTATCAGAAACACTAAAGGCTGGGAATATTTTTGGTTCTGAAGGATTAGCGATTAATATGTCAGTCTATATTGACGATCTTGAAACAGAATTTTTACCTTTAAATTGTAATTGGATCACTAGCAATCTTTTACCTAAATATGATGAAAATCAAAAAACATTTGTAGAACCTTATCTTCCCAATTACAAAATAGGTATAATGCACCTTGCAGCTGGAATATGGAAAGATGGTAAAGATATGAGGGTAGATAAAAGTATAAAGATAGAATTAGAAACTTTAGATAATAAAAAGATTAATAAAAGTTTAAGATTTGATATTTAGTTGAAAAAAAATAAAATTTCAAAAAATTGGATTAATAAACAGAGAAGAGATACTTATGTTCGTCAATCTAAAGTTGATGGTTATAGAGCTAGATCTGCATATAAATTAATTGAAATTGATGAAAAGTTTAAAGTTTTTAAGGGTGGAATTTCTGTAATAGATATTGGTGCTGCACCAGGAAGTTGGTCTCAATATGCTTCAAAGGTTGTAAAAAATGGAACAATTATCTCGATAGATCTAAAAAAAATGGAAAAAATTAAAAACACTATTCAAATTGAAGGTGATTTCACAGAGCCCAATATTCAAGAGAAAATAAAAAAAAATTTCAACAATCCAATTGATGTGGTTATGTCTGATATGGCAGTAAATACAACTGGAATAAAAGATGTTGATGCAATTCAAACTGGAGAATTATGTAAAGAGGCGATGGTATTTTCAAAAGATGTAATATCTGAAAAGGGTATTTTTATTGCTAAAATATTTATGGGCAGATCTTTTAATGAAATTGTCGCACTAGGAAAAAAAATTTTTAAAGAAGTAAAGGTTTTTAAACCTAAGTCGAGTCGCAAAGATTCTAAAGAGAGTTTTATTATTTGTAAAAATCTTAGATAGACACTTTTAATTTAAAAGGAATCATATATAAAAGATTATGGTTCCTATAAAAGAAGCACTTACCTTTGATGACGTTACTTTAGTTCCTAAGTACTCTGAAATATTACCCTCAGAGGTTGATACGAGTATAAAATTAACAGATTCATTAAAACTTAAAATCCCACTTTTATCATCAGCAATGGATACTGTAACCGAAAGCAAAATGGCTATTGCTATTGCAAAATCTGGTGGACTAGGAATAATCCACAGAAATTTAGATATCAAAAAACAAGTTCTCGAAGTTAAGAAAGTAAAAAAACAAAAATTACCTGTAGGTGCAGCTGTGGGAGCAGGACCCAACGAGTTCAAAAGAGCTGAGGCACTTTTAAAAGAAAAATTGGATATGATTGTTGTGGACACTGCTCACGGACACACCAAAAAAGTTTCCGAAATAATTAGATTTATCAAAAAAATTAAAAATAAAAAAACAGCTCTCTGTGCTGGAAATATAGCAACACCAGATGCAGCTAAATTTTTACTTAAATTAGGCGTTGATATAATTAAGGTTGGGATTGGTCCTGGTTCTATCTGTACAACTAGGTTGGTCGCGGGTATTGGAGTTCCTCAATTAAGCGCAATATTAAATGTGAGAAACGGCATAAAGAATAAAAATGTAAAAATTATTTCTGATGGAGGGATAAAATACTCAGGTGACCTCGCTAAAGCTTTTGCTGCTGGCGCTGATGCAGTCATGATAGGTTCATTGTTTGCAGGAACTGATGAAACGCCGGGTAAACTCATAAAAAAAAATGGTAAACTATTTAAAAGTTTTAGAGGCATGGGCTCTGTAGGAGCGATGAACAAAGGCTCGGCTGATCGATATTTTCAAAAAAAACAAAAAGACAGTTCAAAGTATGTGCCCGAGGGAGTAGAAGGATTAGCAAAATACAAAGGTAAAGTTGATAAAGTTGTTTTTAAATTAGTTGGTGGATTAAGATCATCTATGGGTTATCTTGGTTCCAAACAGATAAAATATTTAAGATATAAACCACAATTTGTTAAAATTACAAAAGCTGGATTTTATGAAAGTATGGTTCATAATGTCGATATCGTTAAAAGTGATAGTAAATACTGATGACAAAAATATTTAAATTAATTTCTTTATTATATTTAATAATAAATAGCATGAGTATTGCTATAGCGGATGAAAATTTTTTTAATAAAGGTTTAAAATTATTCAAAGATAAAAAATATGAGGATGCAAGGTTTATGTTTGAAAGAGGAATAGTATTTAATCCTAAGGACTCAAATTCTTATCTTTATTTAGCAAAAATTTACAACATTCAAGAAGATCAAGATAAAGAAGAAAAAAATTTGGAAGCAACATTATTAATTGAACCTAATAACGAGGAAGCAATATTAATGTCTATGAAAATAGCTTTAGAGAGATCTAATTATTCAAAAGTAAAAGATTTATCTAATACTTTTTCTAAGGTTTGCAAAAAACTCTGTAATGAAAATAAAGAAATTTTAGACACCCTTGCAAATATAGAGCCCAAAAAAAATGAGTCTTGATAAGAATTTGAACAAAATCTTAATAATAGATTTTGGTTCACAATTTACTCAGTTAATAGCCAGACGAATAAGAGAGTCAGGAGTTTATTCCGAAATTATTAGTCATAAAAAGGTTAAAAATAAAAATATTGATAATTCAATTAAAGGAATAATTTTATCAGGCGGACCATTAAATGTTTACCAAATTAATAAATATTCTTTTGATAAAAGGATTATAGAAAATCAAATACCAGTCTTAGGTATTTGTTTTGGTCATCAAATTTTATCAAAACTTAATGGTGGCAGAGTTAAACAATCAAAATATAGAGAGTTTGGATTAGCAAATATTTGGAAAAAGAGGGAAAGTATTTTGACAAAAAACTTCTTTAATAAAAAAAATATTAATAAAGTTTGGATGAGTCACGCTGACCAAGTTTCTAAACTTCCTAAAAATTTTGATGTTATTGCCTCAAGTCAAAACTCAAAATTTGCTATTATTGAAAATAAGAAAAAAAAATTTTATGGTGTCCAGTTTCATCCTGAAGTTACCCACACAGAAAATGGGAAAAAATTAATAAACAATTTTATATTTTTAGTATGTAAAATTAAAAGAAATTGGTCATCAAAAGATCAAAAGATTAAATTGATTAAAGATGTTCAAAATTTAGTCGGTAAAAATAAAGTAATATGTGCATTATCGGGTGGAGTTGATAGCAGTGTTGTCGCTCAACTATTGAATAAAGCAATTGGTAAAAAATTATTTTGTATCTTCGTTAACACAGGTCTTCTTAGAAAAAATGAGGAAATACAAGTAGTTAAAACCTTTAAAAAAAAATTAAAAAATCTGATTTACGTGAATGCAGAGAATGAATTTTTGAAAAAGCTCAACAATGTTTCTGATCCAGAGAAAAAAAGAAAAATAATTGGAAATTTATTTATCAAAATTTTTGAAAGATACGCTAAAAGAATAAAAAATGTAAAATTTTTAGCACAAGGGACGCTCTATCCAGATCTTATTGAAAGTAAGTCAGTGACGGGAAGCCAAACCTCAAAAATCAAATCTCATCACAATGTAGGTGGTTTACCAAAGAAAATGAAACTTAAATTGGTAGAACCATTGAAATTTTTATTTAAAGATGAAGTTCGAAAATTAGGATTAGAATTAAACCTTAGTAAAGAAATTATTTTAAGACATCCGTTTCCAGGACCTGGACTGGCGATCAGAATGCCTGGCATTATTACTAAAGAAAAAATCAAAATTTTAAAAGAAGCTGACAATTATTTTATTCAAGCTTTAAAAGAGCACAATTTATATAATAAAATTTGGCAAGCCTATGCTGCATTGCTTCCAGTCAAAACAGTAGGTGTCATGGGTGATAATCGAACTTATGAATATTTATGTTTATTAAGAGCAATTACATCTGAGGATGGAATGACAGCTGATTTTTATGACTTCAAAAAATCATTTATTCAAATGATTTCAAATAAAATTGTAAATAGCATAAGAGGAGTAAATAGAGTAGTTTATGATGTTACATCTAAACCGCCGAGCACCATTGAGCTTGAATGAAAAAAATAAAAAAAATTATTAATAAAAAAAATAAATCTAAAATTGTTTGTCTTACTGCGTATTCAAAAAATATTGCAGAAGAGGTAGATAAATATGTTGATATTGTACTAGTAGGAGACTCGCTAGGTTCAGTATTGTACAATTATTCAACTACCAGAAAAGTTACTCTAACAGAAATGATCAATCATTCTAAGAGCGTAAGACTGGGAGTAAAAAAAAGTTTAATGGTTGTTGATATGCCATTTAATACTTATTCCACAACAAATGCTGCTCTCAAGAATGCTAAAAAGATACTTAAGGAAACCAAGTGTGATGCAGTGAAGTTAGAAGGTGGGAAAAAAATAATCCATCAAATTAAACTATTAACCAAAAACAAGATTCCTGTGATGGGCCATCTTGGATTATTACCCCAATCAACCAAAGGCAAATTTAAATCTAAAGGAAAGACCACCAAAGAAATCAATCAATTAATTAATGATGCTTTATTACTTCAGAATAATGGAGTTTTTGCAATTGTCCTGGAGTGTATAAAAACTCCAATAGCTAAACAAATTACAAAAAATTTGAATATCCCAACAATTGGAATTGGTTCATCTGTTTATTGCGATGGTCAGGTTCTTGTTACGGATGATTTAATTGGTCTAAACCAAACAAAAATAAGATTTGTTAAACAATATCTAAACGTAAAAAAATATATCAATGCCGGATTAAGAAAATATGCTTCAGAGGTAAGATCTAAGAAATATCCAACTAAAAAACATTCGTATTAAAAATATTTCTTAAATTGCTCGTTGATCGATAAAATTTCTAAATCTACTAAACCTCCAATTACTAATTGAAGGGCAACTAAAAGAATAAAACCTAAACCAACATAGGCAATCCATAAATGTTTTTGAATATAGCTTGCAAGATATGTTGCCATTGCCCCTGTTAAAATTACTGATAAAACCAGTCCAAATATCATAAAGCCAAAATTACCTTTGGCAGCTCCAACAACACCTATCACATTGTCAAAACTGATTGTAATGTCTGCAAATAAAACTTTATAAACACTTTGAATATAAGATGGTTCTTTAGACTTTTTTGTTGGCGACTTTACTTTCTTTATTTCAAAAAGATCTTTTCTTAAATCATTAACAATCCAGATTAAAAGTAAACCACCTAAAATTTTAATAAAATAAAATTTGAACAAGTAAGTTGCAAATAAAGCAAAAATAACTTTAAATATTAAAGCACCAGCCACTCCCCATAAAATAATTTGTCTTCTATGTTTTGGCGCAAAGTTTGCAGCAATCAAACCAATGATAATTGCATTATCTGCTGCCAAGATTATATCGATAAAAATAATCTGAACTAATATGAGTGCTTCTTCTAACAAAGTAATAGCATAGTATAAAATATTTAAAATAATTCAATTAAAAGTAGTATTATTTTTTTATTGATAATTATTTTAATACATAATGAAATAGTCTTAATAAAAATGGAGGACAAATGAAATTCTTAAAATATTTATCAACTATTTTAGTTTCATTAATTTTGTCAATTAATCTTGCAATTGCAGAGAAATGGGACATGGCTCTAGCTTATGGGGCGGGGAACTTTCATTCTGCAAATGCAGCTGAATTCGCAAAAAATGTTACTGAAAAAAGTGGTGGCAAGTTAACAATTGTAACACACCCTGGTGGTTCGTTGTTTAAAGGTGGAGAAATTTTTAGAGCAGTAAGAACAGGTCAAGCTCAAATTGGTGAGAGATTTATGTCAGCTTTAGGAAAAGAGGATCCACTTTTAGAAGTAGACTCTCAACCATTCTTAGCAACGTCTTACGCCGATGCAATGAAGTTATATAAAGCGTCAAAAGACGAAATCGTTAAAGGATTAGACGAGAAAGGCTTGGTATTTCTTTATGCTGTGCCGTGGCCAGCGCAAGGCTTGTATAGTAAAAAGGAAATTAACTCTGTTGAAGATTTAAAAGGTCTTAAATTTAGAGCTTATAATTCTGCTACTATTAGAATTGCTGAGCTAACAGGAATGGCTCCTACAAAAATAGAGGCTGCTGAAATTAGTCAGGCGTTTTCTACAGGTGCGGTAGAAAGTATGATCACATCACCTACTACAGGTAAAAACTCAAAAATTTGGGAAAATGGTGTGAAATATTTTTATGATATTGCAGCTTGGTTTCCAAAAAACATGATAATTGTGAATAAAGATGCTTGGAATAAATTAGATCAGGCAACTAAAGATCTTGTTATGAAACAAGCTGCTTTAGCTGAAAGAAAAGGTTGGCAATTGTCAAAACAAGGGAACGTTGGTGATAAAAAAGCTTTAGCTGATGCTGGTATGGTAGTCGGTAAAGTAAATGCACCACTACAAGCTCATTTTGAAAAAGTTGGAGAGACTATGGCTAAGGAATGGTCTCAAAAAGCTGGTTCAAGAGGAGCTGCTGTTTTATCAAGTTATAAATAATTCAATTCTTAAAATTAAGGCCACTTAAAATTTGAGTGGCCTTAAATTGTTATGTTAAAATCACTAGATAGAAATTTAAATAAACTCTATAAATTTTCAGGTTATGTCGCTGCTTTTTTCTTAATTTTAGTAGCAGTTTTTATTCTTATTGGTATCTCATCGAGAATATTTGGTTTTTATATAAGAGGTCTTGCTGAGTATTCAGGTTATTGTATGGCTGCTGCATCTTTTTTTGCATTAGCGTACACATTTGTAGAAGGAGGGCATATTCGGATTACACTTTTTTTAGAAAAATTATCAGGCACAAAGAAAAAATTTATTGAAACCTGGTGTTTAAGTATTGCAAGCTTTTTTTCAGGATACCTAGCTTTTTACTTCGTTAAAATGTTAATTATTTCCTATAAATTTCAAGAACGAAGTGAAGGAGCAGATGAAATTTTGATTTGGATTCCTCAAACAAGTGTAGCTATTGGATCAACAATTTTTTTTATAAGCGTTTTTCATCAATTTATTTTAACCATCAAAAAAGATTAAATGACCGAGATACTTTTAACAATTTTCTTTATCAGTGTTTTGCTATTTTTTTTAGGATCCGGAATTTGGGTTGCGTTAAGTATGATTGGAGTATCGGCTATTGGCATGATGTTATTTACCTCAAGACCAGTCGGTGATGCGATGGCTACAACAATATGGGGCACATCATCCTCTTGGACACTTACCGCATTACCACTATTCGTCTGGATGGGTGAGATTTTATTTAGGACAAAGCTTTCTGAAAATTTATTCAAAGGATTATCTCCTTGGATGCAAAAATTACCGGGAGGTTTAATCCATGTTAATGTTGTCGGATGTGCATTATTTGCAGCAATTTCAGGCTCTTCGGCAGCAACTGTTGCAACAGTAGGCAAGATGTCTATTCCCGAATTAAGAAAAAGAAATTATCCTGAAAAAATCTTACTAGGTAGTTTAGCGGGTTCGGGAACATTAGGTTTGCTGATACCACCATCAATTATATTGATTATTTATGGAGTTGCTGTCCAAGAGTCTATAGCAAAATTATTTATCGCTGGGATTATTCCTGGGATAATGATTGCACTAATATTTATGTCTTACGTAATTATTTGGTCGTTAATTAATAAAAAATCTATGCCAAAAATTATTGAGGAGTACTCATTTTTGGAAAAAATAAAAAGATCAAAACAACTTTTGCCGGTAATAATTTTAATATTAGCTGTTATTGGATCGATATACACAGGAATTGCAACAGCTACCGAAGCAGCTTCATTAGGGGTAGTTGGAGCATTAATATTATCTTACTTTCAAAAAAGTTTAACATTAAAAACCTTTAAATCATCTTTACTTGGAGCAACTAAAACCTCTTGTATGATCGCTTTTATTTTAGCAGGTTCAACATTTTTATCTTTAGCAATGGGGTTCACTGGATTACCAAGAAATCTAGCTCTCTGGATCCAAAATATGGAACTATCTCCATATGTTTTGATATTTGTTTTAATGATTTTTTATATTATTTTAGGAATGTTTCTTGATGGTATTTCAGCTGTGGTTTTAACAATGGCAATCATTGAGCCTATGATTAGACAAGCAGGTTTTGATATGATTTGGTTTGGTATTTTTTTAGTCATTGTTGTTGAGATGGCACAAATCACTCCACCTGTTGGTTTTAATTTATTTGTACTTCAAGGTATGGCAAAAAAAGATATGGGGTATATTGCAAGGAGCGCCTTCCCATTATTCTTATTAATGGTGCTAGCAGTTATATTAGTCGTGATCTTTCCAGAAATAGCTTTATGGATGCCGGAGCAAATGATTAAAAATATAAATTAGTATTTTGATTTTTCACCTGCTATGACAGCTTTTAATTGATCATATTCTTCGCAATTACAACCTTCTAAAACTCCGAGCCTTTCAATTGCAAGATTATGTCTGTTTGTTGCTACATACAATTCGCCAAGATACTCATTAATACCTTTATGTTTTGGATCAATAGCTAAACCTTGAAGATAATATTTCTCACCATTTTCAAAATCACCCAGCTTCCTGGTTGTGAAACCTAAATAGTTAAGAGTATCAGCTTTGCCAGGCTTTTTTTCATTTGATTTGATTAAAAGCTTTTGCGCTTTTGCATAACTTTTTTGCGCTTTTTCTAATTTTCCTTTTTTTTCGTATTTTTTAGCACTTTTTATATGTATTACTGCTTTATCATAGTTTGTTTTTGATGCACTTGATCCACCATCGCCTCCACTAGAAGAACCAGCTGCAAAAACGTTTGTTGTAATAAAGAAGGCAATAGATAATGATAAGATAATTTTTTTCATATTAAATAAATTTTTTCATTTTGTTTAAAGTTTTTAAATCCAAGCCATTTTCAACTAAGTTATCTCTTATCGACTTAGCTGTTGCTAAAGAACTAAGATTGTCTCCATGTATACAAACAGAATCGATTTCACAAGGTATTTGCTTCCCGCTGTGACAATTAAGCGACTGAGTTTGAACCATTTTTAATACATGTTTTTTTGCTTGTTCGGGGTCAGTTATTAACGCATGAGACTTTTTTCTTGATACAAGATTGCCATCATCTTCATAATTTCTATCAGCAAAAATTTCACAGGCAAATTTCATGTCTAATTTTTTTGCTGCTTCTTGCATTTTTGATCCAGTAGGTACGAGATATATTATGTCTTGATTAATATCCTTAATAGTTTTGGCTAAAATTGTAGCTAACTCAATATCCTCGCATGCCATATTATTTAAGGCTCCATGAGGTTTTACATGAGATACACTTTCTCCATGAGAAGAAGCTATTTTTTGAAGAATTTCATATTGATCGATTATAAGTTTTTTTATTTCACTTTCAGAAAGATTCATTCTTTCTCTACCAAAATTTTCTGGATCGTTAAAAGAAGGATGGGCACCAATACTTACTCCATTTTTTTTAGAAATTTTTACTACTTGATTCATAGTTTGCTCATCACCAGCGTGATAGCCACAAGCAACATTGGCTGAATTTACAATTTCTAATAAATCTGGATCATATTTATTTGAGTGATGTTTTGATTTTTCACCTAAATCACAATTTATATTAATTTCCATACTCATAAATTGTAAGTATAACATGGCATGATTAAAAATATATCAAATCTTGGTGACGCAGCTTTATACTGTGATTTTGGGTCTGAAGTAAACAAAGAAATAAATAGTAAAGTAATACGATATTTTAAAAGTATTCAAAAAGAAAATATTGATGGGATCAATAACTTAACCCCCTCATATAATAAATTAATTATTTCATTCGATCTACGAAAAAAAAATTTTCAAACGATCAAAAAATTAATCGAAAATTTAAATATTACTAATGATGATGAATTAGAGACAAATAGAATTAAGATACCTGTTTGTTGTGATGAAAATTTTTCATTAGATATAAAAAGATTAGAGGAAAAGTTACAAATAACTCGTGATAAAATTTATGAGAAATTTTTTGGTAAGGAATTTTTTTGCTACATGACTGGTTTTATTGCAGGTATGCCTTTTCTTGGTGATCTGGAAAATGAGCTGCAGGCAAAACGTTTGGAAACACCTAGGGTAAAAGTGCCCAAGGGTTCGGTTGGATTAACAGAACAATTTGCTAATGTTTATACATTCGAAAGTCCTGGTGGGTGGAATATTATTGGAAATACACCACAAGTTATTTTTGATAGCACTAAAGAGAAAAATCCAAATTTAATTAATCCAGGTGATGTAGTTACTTTTGAGCAAATTACCAAAGATCAATATTACAATAACAATGAATAAAAATTATTTTGAAATAAAAAGAGCTGGAATAAATACAACATTCCAAGATCAAGGTAGAAACAATCTTTGTCATATTGGTATTCCATTTAGTGGAGCAATGGATAATAGAAATTTTCAAATTTCTAACAAACTTGTTGGTAATGAGGTAAATTTTCCAACAATTGAATTTGCCTACCAAGGTCCTTTGTTAAAGTATTTTGGTGAAAATATTAATTTTGCAATTACGGGAGATGTAAAATTTATAATTAGAAAAAAAAATAATGCTATCGAAGGAAATTGTTATCAATCTTTCACTTTAGAAAATGGTGATGAATTGGATATTATAAGCACTAATAAATCTGTTTATGGATATTTAGCAGTAAGTGGTGAATTTGATGTAAATTATCAATGGTCAAGTTGCTCTGTTAACACAAAAGCAAACATAGGTGCAAATGATGGAAAAAAAATAGAAGATGGACAAAAGACTTATATTTCAAACATCAATAAAAATTTAAGTAATAAAAAATTAAATTACATTAATACAAAAATTGAAAATATCAGAGTTATTCAAGGGACAAATTTTGACTATTTTTCTGATGAGGGAAAAAAAATTTTTTTTGAGAAAGAATTTGTAATATCAAAATTATCAGATCGTATGGGTATGAGACTAGAGGGACCAAAAATAGAAAATATTGTTGATACCAATATAAAATCGGAAGGTTTATTAAAAGGTGTTATTCAAGTACCTGCAGATGGAAATCCAATTATTATGCTTTCAGATCATGGCACTATTGGAGGTTATCCTAAAATAGGAGTTGTTATCAGTGCAGATTATGACAAGTTAGTTCAATTAACCCCAGGTTCAAAGATTAAATTTAAAAAAGTCGAATTAGCTGATGCAGAAACATTATTTAAACTATATGACTTGGAGACGCAAAATTTAATTTCGCAAATTTAATGACTTTTATAAGAAATTTACCTGGACCATTATTAATTTTTTTAGGCGCATTAAGTTTAAGTTTTGGTGGATTGTTGGTTAAATCTTTTGAGGGAGCTACATTATGGCAAATTCTATTTTGGCGGTCTTTATTTTTTACTTTAACAGTTTTAGCTTTTTTAATTATTAGCTATAGAACAAAAACAATTGAATCTTTTTATAAATCTGGATTACCAGGATTTGTTGGTGGAATTATTTTATCTTTTGGCTTTTGTGGATATGTATTTGCTATGTATAATACCACTGTTGCTAATACTAATTTTATCATTTCACTACAAATACTATTTCTTGCAATATTTGGGTATTTTTTCCTTAAGGAAAAAATAAATTTAATTACTTTGTTTTCAATCTGTCTGGCTATGACAGGTGTTTTATTAATGGTTGGCAACTCACTATCTCCTGGAGAATTGTCTGGAAACCTTGCAGCTTTTACAATGCCAATTACATTTGCAGTTTTAATAATGATTGTTAGAAAATTTCCCTCTGTGGATATGGTGCCTGCCCAGTTCGTTGCCGGCGTGAGTTCATGTTTAATTGGTTTTTTACTTTCTACTAAAATTATGATTTCTCCTCATGATATCTTTTTGGGTTTTCTCGCAGGTTTTTTTCAAGTTGGTTTTGGTTTTATATTTATAACTATCGGTGCAAGAACAACACCATCTGCCATGGTAGGAATCATAATGTTATCAGAATCTGTCCTAGGACCGATATGGGCATTCCTTTTTGTAAGTGAAAGACCCTCTGTATTTGGATTAATTGGTGGCGCAATTATACTTTCTGCGGTTTTATTACAATTTTATTCGCTTTTAAGTAAACAAAAAAAAATTGTTTCTGATTGACTTTTTTCCATACATGTAAGAGTATCCTGCTACGGGAGAGACTACAGAATATCGTAGCGCCGAAGGAGCAACCACCCAGGAATCTCTCAGGCAAAAAGGACCGTAACATATTAACTCTGGAAAGAGATTTAATTCTCGCCGAAGGAGCAAAACTCTCAGGCAAATATACAGATGGGTACAAAGAGTTAATATGGAAACAAAAAAAACATCGCTGTACCAATTACACCAAGATTGTAACGCAAAATTTGTTGAATTTGCAGGCTATCAAATGCCAATACAATATTCGGAAGGTATTGTAGAAGAACACAAATTCACAAGAAATCACTCAGGTATCTTTGATGTTTCTCACATGGGTCAGCTATTTATTTATGGTGGTGAAGACTTAATCAAAGATTTAGAAAAAATTTTTCCTTTAGATCTTAAAAATTTGAAATTAAATCATTCAAAATACAGTTTCTTAATGGACAAAGATGCTGGGATACATGATGATTTAATTATCACAAAAACAAAAGAAGGCTTTTTGATAATCCTTAATGCAGCATGTAAAGATAATGACTTTAAAATTTTAAAAGAATTTCTTGGAGACAAGTACAAAATGGTTCTGGATGAAAATAGATCTCTAATTGCCATTCAGGGTCCTAAATCATCAGAAATTCTTAATGATGTTATTAATGGTGTGAAAGATCTAAATTTTATGTCTGGAAACTGGTTTACATTTGAAAATCAGAAAGTTTATATTACGCGATCTGGTTACACAGGTGAAGACGGATTTGAGATATCAATTGTAAATGATTTTGTAGACCAATTAACTAGAGAATTAATCAACAAAGGATCTAAATTGATAGGTCTTGGAGCAAGAGATACATTAAGATTGGAAGCAGGTTTATGTCTTTATGGTCATGATCTTGATAAAGACAAAACTCCAGTGGAAGCAAATTTAAAGTGGGCTATTTCAAAAGAAAGAATCTCTAAGGGAGATTTTATTGGCTCTGACATAATTATTAAACAATTAAATGATGGTGTCAGTAAAATAAGAGTTGGAATTAAACCTGAAGGCAGAATTATTGCTAGAGAAAAAACAAAAATATTTAATCAATCAGATGTTCATATTGGAGAAATCACAAGTGGTACATTTGGACCAAGTGTTAATGGACCTGTTGCAATGGGTTATGTGGAAAATGAATTTTCAAAAAAAAATACTAAAGTATTTTTAGAAGTCAGAGGTAAAAAACATCCTGCAAGTATTTGCAGCTTACCATTTTATAAAAAAAGTTATGTCAAAGGGGTAAACTAATGAGTGAAGTAAAATATTCAAAAGAACACGAGTGGATTAAATTAGATGGAGATGTTGCAACAATTGGTATCACAAAACATGCTACAGAGATGTTAGGTGATATAGTTTTTGCAGAACTTCCAGAAAAAGGTTCTAGCGTAGAGAAAGATGGTACAGCTGGTGTTGTAGAGTCGACCAAAGCTGCTAGTGATGTATATACCCCTGTAAGTGGTGAAGTAGTTGATACCAATCAAGCTATAGTAGATGATCCATCAAAGATTAATCAAGACCCGGAGGACTCAGCGTGGTTTTTTAAACTAAAAATAAAAGATCCATCAGAAATGGATACTTTAATGAATAAAGACGATTACGATAAATTTGCAAAGGAGACTTCAGCATAATGTTACCAAATTCAGAAAAAGATTTTTTAGGAAGACATATTGGTCCTTCAAAAGAAGACCAATCAAAAATGTTAAAAGAATTAAATTATAAATCACTAGATGACTTAATTGACAATACTGTTCCAGAAAAAATAAAGTTTAAAGGTGAACTTAATATTGGTGACTCAAATTCAGAGTACGAGGCGTTAAGAAAGTTACGAGCAATTTCGAAAAAAAATCAAGTCTATTCAAATTTTATTGGTATGGGTTATTATGGAACTTATACACCCTATGTAATTTTGAGAAATATACTAGAAAATCCAGGTTGGTATACTTCCTATACTCCTTATCAGCCTGAGGTAGCTCAAGGAAGACTCGAGATGTTATTAAACTTTCAACAAATGATTGTTGACTTTACTGGGATGGATATTGCCAATGCATCTTTATTAGATGAAGGTACAGCAGCAGCAGAGGCCATGGGTCTAAGTCACAGATTAAATAAAAAAGATAGTAATTTAGTTTTTGTTTCTGAAGATTGTCACCCTCAAACAATAAATGTAATTCAAACAAGAGCTGAACCTATGGGTTTAAAGGTTTTGGTCGGTAAAGAAGATGAAGTTTTAGATCAACTAAAAGAGGATTTAGTTTGTGGAATTTTACAATACCCAGGAACTTTAGGAGATATTAAAGACCCAAGTGAAGCAATTAGCAAAATTCACAAAAAGAATGGGAAGGCGGTGTTAGCTTGTGATCTGTTAGCCCTAGCAAAATTAAAAACGCCGAGAGAACTTGGTGCCGACATTGCAGTTGGAAGTTCTCAAAGATTTGGTATCCCAATGGGATATGGAGGTCCACACGCAGCTTTTTTTGCTACGAAAGATGAGTTTAAAAGATCAATGCCCGGAAGGATTGTTGGTGTATCAGTTGATAGACATGGTAATAAAGCATATAGATTATCATTACAAACTAGAGAGCAACATATCAGAAGAGATAAGGCGACGAGTAATATTTGTACTGCCCAAGCTTTATTAGCAATTGTGTCAGCAGCGTATGCTATTTATCATGGCCCGGATGGAATTAAAAATATTTCGGAAAGAGTGTCTCAATTAGCAAAAAGTTTTGCTGATAAAATAAAACAATCTGGATACGAGCTTTATTCGAATAATTTTTTTGATACTGTAACGATTATTACCAAAGAGAAGACTGATCAAATTTATAAGAATGCTCTGAATCAGAGAGTTAATATTCGAAAAGTAAATTCTGAAATGCTTGCTGTTTCATTCGATGAGAGAAAAAATGTATATAGAGTAAATCAACTATTAAAAATTTTTAATGCAGCAGAATCAATCAAAAAAGAAGATCCATCGGTAAGTTTACCTAATCTTCCAAAAAATTTATTAAGAACTTCAAAATATTTAGAACATCCAGTTTTTAACTCATATCATTCCGAAACCGAAATGCTTAGATATTTAAAAAGATTAGAAGATAAAGATATAGCATTGAATAGAACTATGATTGCACTTGGTTCTTGTACGATGAAATTAAATGCTGCTGCCGAAATGATCCCAATATCATGGAAAGAATTTGCAGAACCTCATCCGTTTGTCCCAATTGAACAAATGGAAGGTTTTAGAGATTTATTCACTGATCTAAAAAATTGGTTACGTTCTATAACTGGTTTTTCAGGTGTTTCTTTGCAACCTAATGCAGGTGCTCAAGGTGAGTATGCGGGCTTAATGGTTATCAGAAAGTATCATTTAGATAGAGGTGAGGCTAATAGGAATATATGTTTAATTCCAAGTTCAGCACATGGCACTAACCCAGCAAGTGCACAAATGGTTGGAATGAAGGTGGTAGTTGTTAATTGTGATAAAGAGGGAAATGTTGATTTTGATGATTTAAAGAAAAAAGCTGAACAACATTCAGAGAATCTTGGGGCACTAATGGTGACTTATCCATCTACCCATGGAGTATTTGAAGAAAAAATAACTGATATCTGTGAGTTAGTTCACAAACATGGTGGACAAGTATATATGGATGGAGCAAATTTAAACGCCTTAGTTGGAGTTGCAAAGCCTGGAAATTTTGGTCCAGATGTCTGTCACATTAATTTACATAAAACATTTTGTATTCCACATGGCGGGGGAGGACCAGGAATGGGACCAATTGCTTGTAAAAGACATTTACAAGTTTATCTACCTAATCATCCAGTGATTAAAGATTGTGGACCAACATCTGGCATTGGGGCAGTCTCGGCAGCTCCTTGGGGTAGTTCAAGTATTCTATCAATCTCTTGGATGTACATTAAAATGATGGGATCAGCAGGATTAAAGCTCGCTACTGAAGTAGCAATATTAAATGCAAATTATATTGCTCATAGATTAAAAGATCACTTTCCAATTTTGTATAAAGGATCAAATGGAAATGTTGCTCATGAATGTATTATTGATATTAGAAATATTAAATCAGAGACAGGAGTAACCGAAGAAGATATTGCAAAAAGATTAATAGATTATGGGTTTCATGCACCAACTATGTCATGGCCAGTAGCTGGTACAATGATGATAGAGCCAACTGAAAGTGAGGGTTTGTCTGAACTCGATAGATTTTGTGATACTTTAATTAAGATTAAAGAGGAAATTGAAAAAATTAAATCAGGTGAATTTGATAAAATAGATAATCCAATAAAAAATGCTCCTCACACAGATAGTGAATTAGCTTCCGACGATTGGACACACAAATACTCAAGAGCAGAAGCTGCTTATCCAGCAAAATTCTTAAAAGCTAATAAATTTTGGCCTCCAGTTGCAAGAGTTGATAATGTTTATGGTGATAAGAATATATTCTGTACTTGTCCAAGCATAGATGAATTTAAAGAAGATGCAGCTTAACAGTTAATGAAGATTGCTGTTGTCGGCTCAGGCATATCAGGATTAAGCGCCGCATATTACTTATCAAAAAAACATCATGTAGATCTTTTCGAGAAGGAAGACCGTTTCGGTGGTCACTCTCATACTATTGATTTATCGATTGGTACAAAAAAAGTTCCTGTTGATATAGGTTTTATTGTTTTTAATTACGCAACTTACCCAAATTTAATAAATTTTTTCGAAGAGAATAATATTGCAATTGAAAAAAGTGATATGTCTTTTTCTGTATCAGTTGAAAAATCTTCATTCGAATATTGTGGTAGAGGATTAAATGGAATTTTTTCAAATAAGGCCAATCTGTTTAATCTAAGTTTCCTCAAAATGTTTTTTGATATAATAAAGTTTTACAAAAAATGTGATAATATAAAAAAAATAGATCAAGAGACTACACTTGGGGATTATTTGAGAAAGGAAAATCTTTCAAAAGAGTTTATCAACTTTCATTTGATACCGATGGTCTCAGCCATATGGTCAATGCCACCAAGTGCTGCCAGTCAAATGCCATTAAGATTTTTCTTAAAGTTTTTCCAAAATCATGGTTTGTTTAAATTAAAAAATAGACCCCAGTGGTATACAGTATCAAATCGAAGTAGAGCTTATGTTCAAAACATTATTTCAAAAATCAGTGGTGAACATTTTAAAAATTATCCAATCAAAAAAATTAAAACTAAGACAACAGGAATAGATTTATATTATGGTGGAGAAAGTGAATATTTTGGATATGACAAAGTTGTTTTAGCAACACATGCAGATGAAGCTTTATCAATAATTGATGATCCAACTGACCAAGAAAAGAATGTGCTTTCAAATTATAAGTATAAGGAAAATATTGCTTATATTCATACCGATGAACAAGCTATGCCAAAAAATAAAAAAGCTTGGTGTTCATGGAATTCATCAATGAAAAAGGATGACATAGAAAAAAATTCAATTACATATTGGCTAAATTTATTACAAAACCTTAAATGTGATGAAAATATTTTTCTTACTTTAAATCCTTATTTTAAAATTGATGAAAAGAAAATTTTAAAAAAAGTAAGATTTACGCATCCATATTTTGATCAATCTGCACTTAATTTTCAAAGTCAGCTTATAAATTTACAAAATAAAAGAAATATTCTTTATTGTGGTAGTTATTTTGGTTACGGTTTTCATGAAGATGGAATAAAATCATCTATTGAAATGCTCAAAACCCTTAATGACTAGTTGTATATATAATGGCACTGTAATTCACAAAAGATTTAAACCAAAGACACATTTTTTTAAATACAGGGTATTTTCACTTTTAATTGATCTTTCTGAATTAGAAAAATTAGATAAAACAATTAGTTTTTTTTCATACAATAAATTTAATTTAGTAAGTTTTTTTGATAAAGACCATGGAGATAGAGATGGATCATCATTAATCGATTGGGTTAAAAAAAATCTTAAACAAAATAATATTAGTAGTGAAAATATTAAAATTAAACTTTTATGTTACCCACGAATCTTTGGATATGTTTTTAACCCGCTAAGTGTTTTTTATGTGTACAATAATAATAATGATTTGATATCTATATTATATGAAGTCAAAAATACTTTTGGTGAGCAACACACTTACGTTTTTAAAGTAAAAAATGACAATTTATTGCAACACAATTGTGAGAAAAAATTTCATGTTTCACCATTCATTGAAATGAATTGTAGTTATTTTTTTAGAATTTTAAAACCTGCAGATAAGATCTCAGTAATCATAGATCAATATCAATTAAACGAAAAAATATTATATGCCTCTCAAGATGGAAAAAGAAAAGATTTTACAACTTCAGAGTTAATTAAATCTTATTTAAGGCATCCCTTAATGACATTTAAAATTATTGCAGCGATACATTTTGAAGCGTTTAAATTATGGACCAAAGGAATAAGGTTTATTCAAAAAAAATTAAAAATAAGAAACAACATATCTTTTGAAAACTAATGTCCTTAAATAGACTTTCAGACAAACTGGTTTTTAACATATTAGCTGGAATAAATGTTGGGTATCTAGAAATTACGAATTATCAAGGTGAAGTTTTTAAATTTGGAAATCCTCAGGATAATTTAAAAGCAAAATTGAAAATTAAAAAACCAAATTTTTCTTTTAATCTTATAAAGGGTGGCAGCATTGGTTTTGCTGAGTCTTACATGAGAGGAGAATTTGAAACTGACAATTTATCCAATCTAATTGAAATAACAGCTCGAAACATCAAAATCATATACAAGTTTTCAGGCTTACTCGATTTTCCAATTATAAATTTTTTAAAAGGGATCTTTATAAAAAATACAAAGAATAGAAGTAAAGAAAATATTGCAAAACATTATGACTTAGGAAACGATTTTTTTTCTTTATGGCTTGATGAAACTTTAACTTACTCAAGCGGAATTTTTAGCAAGACCACTAAAGATCTTTCAGAGGCACAGAATAACAAATACCAAAAAATGATAGATTTAATTAAACCAAACCATGGCGATAGAGTTTTAGAAATTGGATGTGGCTGGGGTGGTTTCGCAGAATATTTAGGGAAAAAATATGACGTAAAATTAGACTGTATTACTATTTCAAAAAAACAATTCGAATACGCAAAAAAAAGAATTCATAAATGTGGTTTAAATGAAAAAGTAAATATTGAAATCAAAGATTATAGAGATTTAAAGAATAAATATAATTCAATAGCCTCTATAGAAATGATTGAAGCTGTAGGGCAAAATTATTTGGAAAGTTATTTTAAAATTATTAAGAAAAATCTTTCTACAGATGGTAGGGCAGCCATTCAAGCAATTACAATAGATGATAGTTTATTTGATAGATATAAAACGAAACAAGATTTTATTCAAAAATATATTTTTCCAGGAGGATTTTTGCCAAGTAAAAATAGCTTAAACAAATATGTTTCAGACAATGGTTTAACAATAAAGTCTTACGACTCATATGCAGATCATTATGCGAATACCCTAGCTATTTGGAAAAATGAATTTAATAGAAAATGGGATCTAATTAAAAAACAAGGTTTTGATTTAACTTTTAAAAGAATGTGGGAGTTTTACCTATCTTATTGTGAGGCTGGATTTAAATCGAAAAATATTGATCTGATACAATTTTCAATTCAAAATAAATAAATAACAGGGGCTTGTGAGCAAAATAATAAACTTAAGATCAATTTTATTGATAATCTCTTTATTCTTAATTACAAACTGCTCAAATAATAGCGATATGAAACCAGAGGATTTTAAAGGTAAAGAACCGAGATTAATCATTGAAAATTACTTGTCAGGTAATGTTAAAGCTTGGGGAGTTCTTCAAAATAGATCTGGAAAAGTTACTAGACAATTTTCAGCAGATTTAGATGGTAAGTGGGATGGCAAGAAATTAATTCTTGATGAAAAATTTAATTGGGATGACGGTGAGGTACAAACTAGACAATGGCAAATTACTAAAATAGACGACAACAATTATGAGGGGACTGCTGGAGACGTAGTTGGTAAAGCCAGGGGATATTCATATGGTCCCGCATTTAAATTTGAGTATGTTTTATTAGTTCCAGTAAAAGGTAAAGAAATTAAGATTACTTTCGATGATTGGATTTTCAAACAGGATGATCGAGTAGCAATTAATAGAGCGACAATGACTAAATTTGGAATTAAAGTCGCTGAATTGACTGTAGTATTTGTAAAAGATTAATCTTTCTTTTGATATTTTGTTAATTTTCCAACTAAACCAAAATAAATCTTACTTGGGAGAAAACTTAAGATTTTCAGTACAATAGTTAATGATTTTGGAAAATGAATTTCAAAAGTTTTTTTATTGACCAAGCCATCATATATTTTTTCAGCCGCATACTCAGTAGTTTTTAAAAAGGGCATTTTAAAATCATTTTTATCAGTCATTGGAGTTTTGATAAAACCTGGAGATACTAAGCACACTCTGACATTTGATCGACCAAAGTCAAAATATAGACTTTCTGCTAAATTATTTAGAGCAGATTTTGAAGGTCCATATCCAGTAGAATTTGGTAAACCTCTATAACCAGCAATTGAGGAAACGATAGTAATTGTTCCACTTTTTCTATTTTTAAAATATTCTTCAACTGCTTTGATAGCATTCAATGTCCCAAAAAAATTAATTTTAAAGACTTCCTCAATTTGTTCAACATCAATATCCTTTTCTTTTTTTGGATTCCACGTACCAGTGGAAAAAAAACAAATATCTATATTTTCAAATTTATTCTTAATTTTTTCAAAAACCTCTTTACATTTTGATTTATCAGTCACATCTAATGGAAATGGACTTATATTTTCATGATTATCCGCAATCTCATTAAGAAGATTCTCACGTCTAGCTGAAATAGCAACATTCCACCCTTCATTAGCAAATTTTATTGCAAGAGCTTTGCCAATTCCAGTACTCCCACCAGTTATCCAAATTGTTTTTTTATTCATTATCTAAAGATGTATAATACTTTAATGTTAAAAAATAAATTTTTATCATTCATACTATTTTTTATTATCACATTTTCAGCCTCATTTATTGGAAGTTTAGTCACAATTAATTTTAAAGACCCTTGGTATTCTCAATTAGTCAAATCTGATTTTAACCCACCTGATTGGATATTTGCACCTGTTTGGACAACGCTATATCTAATGATGACAGTCGCTATTTGGTTTTTTTGGCATAGTAAAAGTAGAGACATGAACACGATATATATTTATTTTATTCATATAATATTTAATACAACTTGGAGTATCGTTTTTTTTGGTTTACACCAAATTTTTTTAGCTTTGTTTGTTTTGGTAATCTTAATTGGTTTAATAATTACTTTAGTAATAAGATATAAGCGTGTCAATTTTGTGAGTTATTATTTAATGATTCCCTATTTACTTTGGTGTTGCTATGCATTATTTCTGAATATTAACTTACTAATATTAAATTAATGGATGATGTTGTAATAGTTGGTGGTGGAATAATTGGAGCTGCGACTGCTTACTTTTTATCAAAAGAGGGCAGAAAAGTTAAAGTTATAGAAAAAGACCCAACTTATAAAACTGCTTCTTTTCCTTTGTCATTAGGTGGCTTTAGAAGACAATTTTTCCAAAAAGAAAATATTTTATTAGGAAAATTTGCCAGAGAATTTATTTTTCAAATTCCAGATTTATTAAAAACTGAAAAAAATCCAAAGCCCACTGCTAGTATGGTGACCAATGGTTATTTATTAATGTTTGGACCTGAGCATGCAGATGAACAATATAAAGCGCTCGAAAATCATAAAGCTTGTGATGCGGGAACAAAAAATATCAAAGGCTCTGAGTTGAACAATTTTTTTCCATATATCAATAGTGAGGGAATTGAAACAGCAACCTTTACGGACAATCAAAGTGAAGGATGGATTGACCCTTTCATGTTTCATAGTGCTCTTAAAAGTAAAGCGATTGATCTTGGTGCAGAATTTGTAAAGGGTGAAGTTAAATCTCTTTCAGAAATTAATGCTAAGACAATTATTTCAGCAGCTGGATGTTGGACTAAAGAGCTTTTAGAAGATATCCCTGTTGAACCTCAAAAACATACAGTTTTTAGAGTAAAGTGCCCAAAACATATTCCTGAAATGCCATTAACGGGAGATCTAACAACAGGAGTTTATTGGAGACCTGAAGGTAAAGAATACTTAGCTGGTTCACCAAAATCAGTCTTTGATGCCAAAGATCTTGAACCTGCATGGGATGATTTTGAAGAATTAGTTTGGCCAGCATTAGCTCATAGAATACCGGCTATGGAAGAATTAAAATTAACTGGCGGATGGGCTGGATATTACGATTGCAACCGACTTGATAACAATGCAGTTGTTGGAAAACATCCAAAATTTGAAAATGTTTACTTAGCAACAGGTTTCACAGGAAGAGGATTAATGCAAGCTCCGGGAATTGGTAGAGCATTAACAGAATTGATTACGACGGGTGCTTATCAATCAATTGATATTTCAAACATGGCTGTAGAGAGAGTTTTGGGTAAACAGGCGAGACATGAGCCATATGTTCTTTAATTAAGTTCCACAAAAAGTTTGATAATTTTCATTTGAACTGGATAATATTTGGTATTCACTAATATCTTTTTGATCAGTATAGGGACTATTTAAGATTTTTAAAAAGTTAAGCAAAGGTTCCAAATTTCCTTGATCTGCATCTCTAAGAGTATTTTCAACTATATGATTTCTTGGAATTAAAAGAGGGTTTGTACTTTTCATCAATTTTTTATGCTTTTCCTTTGAATTATCATGACTTGATGATCTTTCCTGCCACCTTTTTTTCCAGTTGCTAAAATCAGCATCTTCATAGATATTAACTTTTTGAGTTTTAAAGTTCATCAAGTGGCAAAATGTATTTGTGTAATCAACTTTATTTTGATGCATCCAAGTGAGTAAGTCTAAAATTAGGTACTTATCTTTTTTATCCGAACCAATTAAGCCTAGCTTAGCTCTCATCATATTTAACCACTTTTCTTCATATGTTTTTTCAAAAGTGTCAATTATTTCAGTTGCTAATTTTACAGCTGTGTCTTGGTCTTCATCAATCAAAGGTATCAAGCACTCAGCAAATCTTGAAAGATTCCATTTTGTTATAACCGGCTGATTGCAATAAGCATATCTACCTAATTTATCAATTGAACTAAATACAGTTTTTGGATCATAAATATCCATGAAAGCACATGGTCCATAGTCAATGGTCTCACCAGCTATACTCATGTTATCTGTATTCATTACACCATGAATAAATCCAACTCTCATCCAATTGACAACTAAATCAATCTGTTTATCTAAAACAACTTTTAAAAGATCTAAGGCTTTATTTTTTGAATTTTCAATTTCTGGGTAATGTCTTTTGACAACATAATCAAATAATGTCTCTAACTCACCTTTTTTATTTCTTGCCGCAATATACTGAAAAGTTCCTACTCTAATATGACTTGATGCTACTCTGGTGAGTATAGCACCCTCTAATGGTGTCTCTCTAATTACATTTTCTCCAGTTTTTGCGACCGCTAGACTTCGCGTCGTTGGTATATTCAAGGCATACATTGCTTCACTTATTAAATATTCTCTAAGCATAGGCCCTAACGCTGCTCTACCATCTCCATTTCTTGAAAAAGCAGTTTTTCCTGAGCCTTTAAATTGAATATCGTATCTATGATTATTTTTAGATACATGTTCTCCAATCAAAACCGCTCTACCATCACCAAGCATTGTGAAATGGCCAAATTGATGACCTGCATAAGCCTGTGCTATTGAATTACTATTTTTTGGCAATTCGTTTCCAGTAAATATGGCTGATAATTCAGACTGACTTATCTCAGAAAAATCTAAATTTAGATCCTTGGCCAAAGACTCATTTAACAAAATCAGTTTAGGATTTTTAACTTTTACCGGATTTATTTTTTCTCTAAATGACTCAGGCAATTTGGAATATGTGTTATCAAAATTCCAATTGATGTTGTTTTTCATAAATTGCTACATTTTCCAAATTCTATTTAAAATCTCTTCTCTTCTACAAGCTTTTTTATATTTTAAATAATTTAAAAAATATACTTGATAATAATCTTGATGACGATCTTCAGCTATATAAAATTTTTCAAATTCTTTAATATAAGTAACAACTTTTTTATTAAATTTTTTTTCTAGTCTTTTAAAATCTTTTTCAATTAAATCTTTTTCTTTTTGATTTGTATAAAAAGCTGCAGATCTGTAGCTATAACCTTTGTCGCAAAACTGACCATAAGGATCAAATGGATCTATGTTGAGCCAAAAATTTTTAAGTAATTCTTCGAAAGATATTAAACTTGCATCATAAATTACTTCTACAACTTCAAGGTGACCTGTATTTCCATAAGTAACTTCTTCATATGTTGGATTTTCAGTTTTTCCTCCAGAGTATCCTGAAATCACTTTCTCAACACCTGTTAATTTTTCAAAAGACTCTTCCATGCACCAGAAACAACCACCAGCAAAATATGCTTTACTTTTTTCAGATGCCAATACTGAATTTGTAATTATTAAGTTTAAAAATATAAATAATAAAAATCTCATGACTAAAAATTTATACAAAAATTGGGAATTGAGTCTAGATTATTAAAGGTAGCTACCTTAAGTAGCTTACCTTTAATAATTAAAAGAATGATTTATTTTTTCTTATATTTAGCTGCTTCTTCAGAACCACCCGTAGCAGATCCTTTACTATATGAGTGAGCGCCCATTCCAGCTAATTGTCCATCTTTGACGATAAGATATTGATCTCTAATTTCTTTTCCTTCAAAGAAACATTCTAAGATTTCTCTTACACCATCAGCATATCTTGTTTGAGCCGACAAAGATGTTCCAGAAGTGTGAGGTGTCATTCCATGGTTAGGCATTGTTCTCCATACATGATCGTTTGGAGCTGGCTGTGGAAACCAAACGTCTCCAGCGTAACCACTTAGTTGACCACTCTTCAATGCTTTTGCGATTGCATCACGATTACAAATTTTACCTCTTGCAGTGTTTACAATATAGGCACCTTTTTTCATTTTGCTTATCATTGCATCGTCAAATAAGTTCTCAGTCTCAGGATGGAGAGGACAGTTAATAGTCACGACATCACAAACTTTAACCATAGACTCTACTGACTCGTGAAATGTTAAATTTAATTCTTTTTCAACACTATCTGGTAATTTATGTCTGTCAAAATAATGTAAGTGTACATCAAATGGTTTCATTTTTCTTAATGCATCTAAACCGATACGGCCAGCAGCAACAGTTCCAATGTGCATACCTTCAACATCATAAGATCTTTGCACAGCATCTGCTATGTTCCATCCACCTTCATTAACAATTCTATGTTGGTTGTGATAGTCCCTCACCATTGATACAATCATCATCACAATGTGTTCAGCAACAGATCTTGAATTACAAAAAGTTACTTCAACTACATCAATTTTGTTATCCATAGCTGCTTGTAAATCAACGTGATCAGAGCCAATTCCGGCTGTAATAGCCATTTTTAAGTTTTTAGCTTTAGCAATTCTTTCTTTAGTTAAGTAGTAAGGAAAAAAAGGTTGAGAAATTACTATGTCGGCGTCAACGATATGCTTATCAGCCTCACATCCATCTCCATCTTTACTATTAGTAACTACTAACTCATGTCCATTACTTTCTAAAAATTTTCTTAATCCTAATTCTCCTGAAACACATCCTAACAATTCTCCTGGATTAAAATCTCTTCCTTTTGGTGAAGGTAAGGTCATCCCATCTGGATATTTTTCTAGTTTAGGAAGATCTTTAAGTGGATATGACTTAGGCATTCCTCCTTTTGGATCATCATATAATACACATAATATTTTCATTTATTCTCCTGCGTTACTTTCGATCATTAATTTATTTTGAGACATCTAACATTATTTTAATGTCGCTAGCAAACAAATTATTTTGTTTTTGGATAATTCTTTTTAAGTATAAATTTATTAATTATAATAGCAAAAACCAGAATAATTATTGATCCTGAAATTATTGGACTTAACAAATAGTCTAGTGAAACACTACCCATAATAACTATAATTGGATTTCCACCTGCAGGTGGATGAGTTACATTTAACAATATCATTAGACCCACTCCAAAACCAACTGCTAATGGTATAATTATAAATAATGGCAAAGGAATTAAATATAAAAAAAACATTCCCACTGTTGCAGTTACTAGATGCCCAAAAAAAACATTTTTAGGTTGGGCAAAGGGGCTTTCGGGATATCCATACAACAGAACCATTGATGATCCAAAAGATGCAATAAGAAAAATTCCAAATTCAGTTTTGTAAGTTAATAAAGTTAAAATACCTATAGTTATGATTGAAAATAAACCTGCGATAAAAGATTGTTTTAAATTACCCATGAAATTATTTTGATACTATTTTTTTTATTGTTTTAAAAGGTAATAAAATACATTCTTTACGAGATAGATTTTTATCATTAAATATTTTATTAAGTGATTTCCATTTTTTTTCAATATTTTCAATGTTTCCCTCAAAATAATGTTTTGCATCATCGCATAATTCATTAATTTTAGATTTATTTTCATTTATTGAAATTTTTGAAAGTAAACTTGCTGAAGCTTGACAATAAACACAGGACTTACCTTGATAACCAAAATCAATAATTTTATTTTTTTTGATAACTAAATCTATTTGCATCTCATCACCGCACATTGAATTTTTCAATTTTGAGTGGTGTGTATAGTTTTTGATACTTTTGTTATTGTTGGTATCAGAGGCTATTTTAAGAATATCCAAATTCATATTAATTTATTATATTAGTGCTAATACTTTGTATAACAATTTAATTTATGTTGTAGTACTAATCAATTAGATCTAAATATTCGATTATGGTTGAACTTAGAAATGAAAAAATTGCCGTACCGGTTGTTTTATTTGCAGGGATACTTTGGTCGTTTGGTCCCTTGGTAGTGAGATATATGAATGATCCTCATATGGTTCCTTGGCAATATATTTTTGGTAGAGGTTTAACTATTTTTATTATTTTAAATTTATATTTATATTTCGAAGAGGGAATAAATTTTTACAAAAATTACAAAAAAGTAGGTAAATCAGGATTGGTTGGTGGCATTGGTCTTGGTATTGCAATGATTTCATTTATTTATTCAATTACAAACACCACTGCAGCAATTACTTTATTATGTTTAGCTGCAATGCCTTTTTTCACTGCATTATTAGCTTTTTTATTTTTAAAAGAGAAAATTTCTCTAAATGTCTGGATATCAATGCTTATTGCAACTGTGGGGATTATAATCATGGCTGTTGGTAATACTGAAAAAAATTCTTTAATAGGTTTTGTTTTTGGACTTACATCATCAATTGGATTTTCAATTTTTTCGGTCACTTTAAGATGGAGAAAAGAAACTCCAAAATTTACAACAGTCGCTGTTGCAGGTTTATTTTGTTTTATAACTGCTACAATTATGATTTTGGTTAATAAACAACCTTTTTTTGCTACAAGTTATAATAGTGCAATGTTTTCTCTACATGGAGTATTAGTGTGTTTAGGTCTTATTTTATATTCTATAGGATCCAAAGCAATCCAAGCTGCAGAGTTAACATTATTGTCTCTGACGGAGGTTATTGGAGGAATTTTTTGGGTATGGTTACCATTGTTCGGGATTAATGAAATTCCATCTACTAATACAATAGTGGGTGGCTTCTTTCTTTTTGTTTCACTTATTTACTATAGCCTTATAATGAGATGGAATAAGAGATATATAGCTCTTAATTAAATTCTTAAAATTTATGCAAAGGCCTGATTTTTTTACTTTAAAGAATGGTGAAAAGGCTAAACTACCTTTTTCTAATGAGGAATATAATAAAAGATTAATTAAATTAAGATCTATAATGGATAAAGATAATCTTGATATGATTATTTTAACCTCAATGCATAATATAGCTTACTACTCTGGTTTTATTTATTGCTCTTTCGGCAGACCATATGGATGTATCATTACTGAAAATAAAATTGTAACTATTTCAGCTAATATTGATGCAAGTCAGCCCTGGAGGAGATCACATTGTGAAAATATTATTTATACTGATTGGAAAAAAGACAATTTTTTAAAAGCGATAACCTCAATAATTGATGAGAATAAAATACCTAAAAATATTGGAATTGAAAATGATCATATTACTTTAGAGATAAATGAAAAAATTCAATCAATTTTTTCAGTCTCTGCTCTTAAAGATATTTCAAAAAAACTGATGAAGTTAAGAATGATAAAATCTAAAGAAGAAATAGAGATTATAAAAAATGGGGCAAGAATTGCTGATATTGGAGGAGAAGAAATTGTTAAAAATATTAAAGAAGGAGCAACAGAGCTAGAAATTGCAATAACTGGAAGAGATAAAATGGAAATAGAAATAGCCAAAACATATCCAAATGCTGAATACATGGATACTTGGGTATGGTTTCAATCAGGCATCAATACAGATGGCGCACATAATCCAAAAACAAATCGCAAATTAGTAAATGGTGATATTTTATCCTTAAACACTTTTCCAATGATTTCTGGATATTATACTGCTTTAGAGAGGACTTTATTTTTAGATAATGTAAATGATGAATCTTTAAAAGCATGGGAGGCAAATGTGAAGGTTCACAAAAGGGGGCTTGAGTTAATAAAACCAGGAGTAAAATGTTCTGACATATGTAATGAATTAAATGAACTTTTTGCTGAACTAGGATATTTGCAATACAGAACGTTTGGGTATGGACATTCATTTGGAGTATTGTCCCATTTTTATGGAAGGGAAGCGGGTCTTGAATTGAGAGAGGATATTGACACTGTTCTTGAGGAAAATATGGTTATTTCAATGGAGCCTATGATACTTATTCCAGAAGGAAATCCGGGTGCAGGAGGGTATAGAGAGCACGATATTTTGGTAATAGGAAAGAATAATTCAGAAAATATTACGAAGTTTCCATTTGGTCCAGAGCATAATGTTATAAAAGGTTAAAATGAAAAAAGGAAAAAGGATTGTAAATAGTTGGAATGAGTGGGATCCTTTAAAGCATGTTATTGTTGGAAGAGCCGACGGCACATGTATACCCGCACCAGAGCCTGCTTTAGATGCAAAAGTTCCTGAGGACTCAGATATGAGAGGGAAATTTGGTCCTAGAACAAAAGATACTGTAGATAAAGCAAATCAGTTACTTGATGATTTCTCAAATATTTTGGTTAAAAGAGGTATTAAAGTTGATAGACCAACACCTTTAAATTTTAATCAAAAAACTTCAACACCTGATTGGGAATCTGAAACTATGTTTGGCTGCATGCCTCCTAGAGATGTTTTATTAACAGTTGGAAATGAAATTTTAGAGGCAACTATGAGTTATAGATGTAGATGGTTTGAGTATCTTTGTTATCGTCCACTTCTTAAAGAATATTATAATTTAGATCCAAACATGAGACATGAATCAGCGCCAAAACCAAGATTAACAGATGCAGATTATAGAAAAGATTATTTATCTGACAAAATTGGAATTCAAAAAAGATTAAAATGGACTGAAGATAAATTTTTTGTAACAACTGAAGAAGAACCTTTGTTCGATGCGGCTGATGTGTTGAGATTTGGTAAAGACTTAGTGGTACAACATGGTTTTACGACAAATCTTAAAGGAATTGATTGGTTAAAAAGACATTATAAAGATCATCGAGTTCATGCTGTAAATTTTCCAGGAGATCCATACCCAATTCATATAGATGCAACCTTTACACCAATAAAAGAAGGATTGATTATTAACAATCCTCAAAGAAGATTACCTAAAGAACAAAGAAAATTATTTGAAAATAATGGCTGGGAAATTATAGATGCCGCACAACCTGCTCACAACGAACCACCGCCACTTTGCTATTCATCAGTTTGGCTTTCTATGAATGTTTTGGTACTAGATCCAAAGACAGTTTGTGTTGAAAAAAGTGAAAAATATCAAGCAGAGCAACTTGATAAAATTGGTATGGAAGTAATTCCAGTAGATTTAAGAGATGCATATGCTTTTGGTGGTGGTCTTCATTGTTGTACTGCTGATGTTTATAGAGAAAGTGAATTTAAAGATTATTTTCCTAAACAATAAAAAAAATATAATTTAATTAGCTAGGATTTTTTTTTAAAAAATCAATATATTGTAAGACTTCATCGAATTTATCATCTGGAATATCTTTATAACTTGCATCGAACTTACTCTTTATACAAATTGCTACATGTGCATAAGGATTTCTTCCTTTAGGATGATTAGGATGATCAGGTAATTGACCTACCAAATAATCGCCAGCTTCCTGAATAATTTTCCAGAGCTTACTTGCATTTTCTTTGTTCATACATTCCAAGATCTTGATCTATTTAAATCTAGCAAAGTCTTTAGATTAAAATAAAAGGAAAGGATTTTTAGATCTAGTTTTCTTTTGATTTATCTATATTAAAATTCTCTAATCCACTTGATGAACTTTTGAGATTTTTATCAATTTCCTCAAATCTCGCTCTTTTTTCGATTTCTTTTTGAATAAGCCTTTGTTCTCGTCTAATTTCTTCTTGTTCTTTTTGCTTTCGTTCTCTATCAAATTTTTCTTCCCACTCTCTTATTTTGATAAATTCAGCCTCTTTTTGTCTATCTTCTTCTTCTTTTAGTATCTTTAATTCTCTATTTTTACGTCTTTGCTCTTTTAACTCCTTATTTTTTTGTTCATCTTCTCTTACTTTTAAATCGATATCTTTTCTATTTTGCTCTTCTTCTCTATTTTTTAATTGTTTTTCTTTTTCTCTTAATTCTTTTGCAACAAGTACCAACTCCTCGTCTTTTTTCGTCAGTCTTTCACTCTCAATTTTTTGTTTTTCTTCTTTAGATCTAATTTCTTTTTCTCTTATTCTGAGCTCTTCTTCATTTAAGCGGATTTTACTACTTTCTTTGTTGAGCCTATCCTCCCAAAGTTTCAATTCTTTTTTTTCTTTTTGATAAGAATTTCTTTCCTCAAGTTTTTGTAATTTAATAGCTTTGATTTTTTCTTGTTCTTTTTTTTTCTTATAATTAGTTAACGCGCTGCTAAGCGAACTTGTTGTTAACGATGCTATTTTAGCAAGCCCGTTAGTTTTTTTTTTAATTTTTGTTTTCTTTTTTTTTAATGGCATTTTTTAATTTTTAATTATTTCACTAGATAAATGAAAATTATTCAATAAAATTCTTAAAAAAATTTATGTAGCCTGACTAAAATGAGTTACAACCTGAAAGGGATATATTTAGTATGCCACTTCCTCTTTTTGATCTTCGTTCTCGTCTTTTTTATATTTTACACCTTTTCTTTCTAAAATCTCTTTAACTTTTTCTGAATATGGTTCTTCTATGTGTTCAGTAGTAGGATTAAGTTCAATACCTGCTGGAGTAATGGTTTGTGGCATAGCAACGAACTGAGAGTCTGGATTTTCAACAGTTTTTCTTACTTTCATTCTATATATTCCAAAAAATCCTATGAAAGAGTGAAAAACAAATAGAAATACAAAGAAACCATTTGGTCCAACCAAATCCATAAATATTGAGCAAAGAAATGGACCGCTCATTGCTCCTAATCCAAAAGCAAATTGAAGTCCAGCTCCAGCTGCAACAAATTTTTCTTTTGAGATATAATCATTTGTGTGTGCCAGAATCAAAGAAAACATTGGTAAACTACAAAATGAAAAAAGAATAAAGAAAAAATAAAACCATGTTTTACTAGTTGCAAGACCACCTGGTAAATACATTTGCCTTGAAACAAATATTGCAATTATTGCGAATATTGCTGCTCCAAATGTTGAAAAAACAATTACTCTTCTTCTATCATAAATATCAGATATTTTACCAACTGGAAATTGGGCTACTGCACCTGATATTGCTAGTAAGAAAGTAACAATTGATATTTCTAAAATGGTGAAGTTCATGGAGGTAGCGTAAACTGCTAGCAACGTGAATAAAGCTGATTGTATTGTTCCATAAAAAAGAGAGCTCACCATACCAAAAGGTGAAGCTTCATATAACTCTCTCATATTCATTGCTTGTATTTTTTTAAAATTAGGTGGTTTCTTTTTAGTTAATAAAATTGGTATTAAAGCTGCTGAGGTTATTACTGAAACCAAGATAAAAGGTTGAAAGTTTTTAGGACTACTAAAATTAAGCAAAAACATACCGACGCCCATAGTTCCATAAAGTATAACCATATAAATAGAAAGTACGCTGCCTCGATTTTTATTACTTGATCTGTCATTTAACCAACTTTCTGCAACTGTATAAATGCAGACCATGCTTACACCTGTGAGTATTCTTAATAGAAACCATATGAATGGATGAATTATAATTGAGTGAATTAAAACAACTAATGAAGCTAAAGATGCAAAAGCTGCAAAAACTCTTATGTGACCAACTCTCGAAATTATATTTGGAATAGTTGCTGCACCAATAAAATATCCTACAAAATAACCAGACATCATGAATCCAGTTGAAGTAAGGCTAAATTCTTCCTGGACAGCCCTTACACCTAAGAGAGACCCTTGGAATCCATAAGCCATCATGATGAAGCCCATTCCTAAAAACAATGCCCAGGAGTTTTTTAAAACTTTATTCATAAAAATTGAGGTAATTATTCGCGATGTATTATTAAATCAAGTCTTAATTGTGACAAGCTTAAGAATTTTTGAGTTTTAAGTATGAGTGAATTGCGATAGTGGTTATTATAACTAGACCACCCTGGAGTGTTTCTAAACTAGGCTGTTCCTTTATGATCAACCAAACCCAAATTGGGCCGATTATAGTCTCAAGCAAAAAAAAAAGATTTACTTCTGCAGCAGGTATAAATCTTGGAGCAATAGTAACCAAAACAAAAGGTATCGCTACACATAAAATACACATCAGTGGAACAATCAAAAGATCTTTGCCAACTAACGCAAAACTTTCGATAAAAAGTAATGCAAAAGTTGCTACAAATAATTTACCAACTACTGCAGCAGGAACTAAATTTTTATTTTTAGCAGATCTGATTATAACTGCTCCAACCGCTAAACCTATCGCAGTAACAAATCCTAAAACATCTCCATAGAAATTACCTAACTTCAAAGAGTCATAGAAAATATATATTATTGCTAAAAAAGTAATTATTATAGAAATCCAAGTTTTTTTATCAGGTGGTTCTTTTAGAAATATTGCTCCAAGAATAGCTGATAACATTGGAGCAGTCGCT
The DNA here is from genome assembly GCA_902582605.1 of uncultured Pelagibacteraceae bacterium. GTDB lineage: Bacteria > Pseudomonadota > Alphaproteobacteria > Pelagibacterales > Pelagibacteraceae > Pelagibacter. The sequence continues at coordinate 161,736 of CACHSP010000001.1, forward strand.
ATCATAACTAAGGTATTGGCAACATTTGTATTTTGAATAGAAACAACAAAAGTTATATTGGTTACACTAAATGTAATTACATAAAATATCCCATGATAACCACTAGTGAAAAGAATCTTAAAAAAATTTAACTTATAAATAATTAACATACCTAACAAAACTGTCATAAAAGGAATAATTCCCCTATAAAAAACTAAACCCCAAGTATCTACATTTGAAAGCCTAATGAATAGTGAGTCTGGTGTAATAAACATTACCGCAACAAAGGCCAATAAAGATCCCTTTTGTTGATCTGTAAGATTTTTCACGCTTTTAATTCTTTCCAGAAAGTTGAGGCTAAATTTATTTTTGAGAGGTCGTATAAAGTTTTTAATCCAGTGGGTGATGTAACATTTATATCACCATTAAGTTGCTCATCTATAAAGTCAATTCCAGCAAAGAAAATCTTATCTTTTTTTAAATCTTTGCCTATCAATTTTGATATTTTCATTTCTTTATTAGTTAATTTTATATTTATTGGTTTTGCACCTTTACTTAAATTGCTTAAAAATGAGCCTTTTTTTGGAATTCTTGATATTGCGCCACAAACTTTACCATTTATTAAAAAAACTCTCTTATCTCCATCTTTAATCTTAGGTAAATATTTTTGACACATAATATGATTGTGTTTTTTAATAAATTTTTGGAAAAATTTTATATCAAACTTGGTCAATAAACATATATTGTTTCCGCTATAACTATTAATAGGTTTAACAATTACTTTTTTATGTTTTTTAAAAAACTTTCTAATTTCATCAATATTTTGTGAAAAAATAGTATCTGGCATAAATTTTTGATATTTTATGGAAAAGAGTTTTTCAGATACATTTCTTATTGCTGCTGGATCATTAATAACTTTAACCTTTTTTTTAATTTTATCTAAAATAAGAGTTGAACAAATATATTCTAAATTAAATGGAGGATTTTGGCGAATAAGCAAATATTTACACTTAATTAGATCTAGTTTTTGTTTTTTTAAGATTTCAAAAAATCTTTTTTTTCTGTAATTAAATTTGATGAAAAATCCTTTAGCAATTACTTTAAAATTAATGATAGATAAGTCTTTAGGATCATAATAGAAAATTTTATAATTTTTCTTTTGTATTTCATGAGCTAAAAAAATACTGGTATCGGTTAAAGGGTTAAGATTAGAAGGATGATTTCCCTGGATAGCAATAATTTTATTTGTCATATAATTCAGTTAAATCTTCATCTTTAGAAAATTTAATAATCATATGATGTGCATTTGTAGTTTTATTATCAATCACTTTTTGTAGATGATTTAAAAATATGGTCTCATTTTTTCCACTTTTATTGACTATATCTCTCTTTTCTAATCCCTTTTTAGATAAATCTAATAGCACTGAAGACCAATAAAGCAGGTCTTTACCCATAAGCTGGGTATTAAAACCTTTTTGTGGTGCTTCTAAATATGCATTTATAATTTTATCTTTATCCCAACTAGAGACTAATTCATAAACTTCATCTAAATTTCCATATAACATTCCAACATTAAAAGCTGGGCCCGCACATAAACAATCCCAACCACAAGTATCCATCGATCTCAATTCAATATATTTTTTAAGTCTATTCTCGGTAAAAATTGTACTTAAATGAGTTGATAAATCATTTTCATCAGGCAGACGATTGTTTATTTCTTTAATACTTCCTGACATGAAATCACTAAAATTGTATCCTATGCCTGAAAAATAATTTTCTTTTTGTTGTATAAACAGAATTGGAAAATTAATCACAAAATCTGCATATTTTTCAAAATCAAAGTTTTCTAGAAACAATTTAGGCAAACCACCTCGTGATGTATTTTGCCATACTTTTGATCGATACGATAAATAATTACTTTTTTTCTTCTCAACAATTGATGAATTAGCGAATAAAGCTATTGAGATAGGCACAAGAGAATTTACTATTTTAAATTTTTTTTTAAAATCTTCTTCTGAGCAGAAATCCAAATTTAATTGCGTACCACAGGTTCGATACATCATATCTAAACTTAATTCTCCACCTAAAGGCATATCCTTTGTCATCAGTTTGTACCTTTTTTTTGGGTTATTAGGTATTTCATTAAGCTTGGATATTGGATCAAAACCTGCGCTCACAATCTTAATGTTAAGTTTTTTGGTGACCTGTTTTAGCTCAAATAAATAATCATGAGACTCTGCACATGCTTCATGAATATTAGTAAGTTTATCACCAGATAATTCAATTTGATTACCAGGCTCAAGAGTAATATTTTTACCACCCTTATTTAAACCAATAATATTATCGTTTTCTAATACAGGATTCCATCCAAATTCAAGTAGAGCTGAGAACATCTCCTTTATTTTTTGATAATCAATTCTTTTATTATTTTGACTATCAAATAGAAATTTTTCATGTTCGATACCAATTTTAAATTCTTTTTTATTTTTAATTCCAGACTTAAAATATTCAATTATTTGCTCTTTTTTCGTAATCATTAGTAATAGTTTAGTTTTTAATTTTTCGTTAGAGAAGAATATGGTTTTCTAGAAAAAATTTTTTTTACAATTGGTTTGAAAAATTCCAATGGTAAAGACTCGTATTTAGGATCAAAAGAATTTTGATCATATTTTTCGCAAAAATCTATTGTATCTTGATAATATTTATGATCTTTATATTTATCTCTTTTGTTCTTATCACCACCTAAATGATGTGCATAATAATACATTTGAAATTCTCCATGTTTTTCAACTATCCAATGAGTTTTTTCTGATACATATGGTTTTAAAATTGAGGCAGCATATTCAGAATGATTCATTGGTGCTAATTCATCGCCAATGTCGTGCAACAAGCAAGCTACAACCATCTCTTCACTTTCACCATTTCTATGAGCTCTAGTAGCGCTTTGAAGTGAATGTTCCAGTCTTGATACTTGATACCCTTCTAAAGTTTCAGTTAGTCCAGACATAAATTTTAATATTCTATCAGCGGTTTTGCTGGCAAAATCTTTTTCATGTTTATCTAAAAAAAGATAATCCTCTTTAGTACCATTTTTCATTTCAGTAAAACTTACTTTCTTCATTTAATTATTTGATGCGGTATTTAATAAAGATAATTGTGTGATTTTACTATCACCAAGTTCATCGATTGGTTTAACAGGATATTCCCCAGTAAAATAATGATCAGTCAATTGAGGATAACTCTCATTTCTTCTGTCAAAACCGATTGCGCGATACATTCCATTCACTGACAAAAATTTTAATGATTTTGCACCTATGTACTCACAGATTTCCGAGTTACTTTTATTTGCCGCAAGCAATTCTTTTTTAGTTGGTGTATCAACTCCATAAAAATCAGGAAATTTTATCTCTGGACAGGCAATTCTAACATGAACCTCTTTTGCGCCAGCGTCATATAACATTTTAACTATTTTATGAGATGTGGTACCTCTTACAAGTGAGTCATCTACTAAAATTATCTTTTTGCCTCGAATAGTTGATTGATTAGCATTTAATTTTAATTTAACACCTAAACTTCTGATCTTCTGACTTGGTTCAATAAAAGTTCTTCCGACATAATGATTTCTCACTAAACCAAGCTCAAATTTTACGTTAAGAGATTGTGCAAAACCTAAAGCGGCTGCATTTCCAGAGTCTGGTACTGGTACAACAATATCAGCATCTATATCATTTTCTTTTGCGAGTTCAGAACCAAGATTCTTTCTGTGTTCATAAGCAGTTTTTCCATCAAGCATGCTATCTGGTCTTGCAAAATAAATATATTCAAAAACACAAGGTCTAACTTTTCTTGGTGGAAATGGTTTAATACTTTTTAATTCATTATTTTCAATTAAAACTATCTCACCATTTTCAACTTCTCGTATGAATTTTGCACCTATTATATCTAAAGCACATGTTTCAGACGCTAGGACATAACTATTTTTTAATTTTCCAATTACTAAAGGCCTGATACCAAAGGGATCTCTAACACCTACTAATGAAGTTTGAGTCAACATTACTAAAGCGTATCCCCCTTGAATTTGAAAAATTGCATCAACAATTTTATCTATTGTTTTTGCTCGTTTTGACTTAGCAATTAATTGAACTATTGTTTCTGTATCAGATGTTGTGTAGAAAATCGCACCTTCATCAACCAATTTTTTTCTTAAAGAAATAGAATTGGTTAAATTTCCATTATGAGCTACACCGATTCCTCCAGCATTAGTATCAGCAAAAAAAGGCTGAATGTTTCTAAGAGTATTTTCACCTGTTGTACTATATCTGTTATGCCCAATAGCATAATCTCCTTGAAGTTTTTTTAATATTTTCTCTTTATTAAAATTATCACCTACCAAACCAAATCTTTTTTCAGAAAAATATTGTTTACCATTAAAGGTAACGATGCCACATCCTTCTTGACCCCTGTGTTGAAGAGCATGAAGTCCTAGAGCTGTTAATGCAGAAGCATCTTTAGTATTACTAATTCCAAATATACCACACTCTTCTTTAAGTTTTGGATTAAATATTTTCAATTTTCTCTTTAGATTTTTGATATGTTTTTTCATCAGGAAATTTTTCTAATAAATAATTACTACCTTTTTCTAAATATGGAAAGATTAATGATTTACTCAAATTTATTGGCCATTTATCATGATTATAGACAATGTGCACACCTGAGAAGATACAAACAGAAATAATATAAGCCTTGATAAATCCAAAAAAGAATCCAAACATTGTATCTAAACTACCAAGACCAGTAAAACGGACAGCTTTTTTAATACCTCTGTTAATCATTAGAATTAGAAATATAACAATTACAAATATTGTAATTCCTAAAACTATATCTAGAACATACTCATTATCTATTATGCCTTTCAAGTAAGGTTTTGCTCTAGGGAATATTATCAATGTAATTATGTAGGCTAGAAACCATTTAGCCATTGACAGAATACTTAAAACAAAACCTTTTTTGTAACATCCAATTAATGTAAATATTGTAATTACTAAATATACAATGTCTAAAATGTTTGTAGTTTTATAAAAATCTACAAAAAAATCTTGCATATGCTTATTTATCAAAAGGTTTAATCAATAATATCAAAGAAGGTAGCAACGTTAAAACTGAGACCATAGCCAGTAACATTGCCAGTCCAGTAAAAACGCCAAAATAGATTGTGGGTATAAATTTTGACAAAACTAATATCGAAAATCCAAAAACGATTGTTATTGAGGTATTCAAAATTGCCCTACCAACTGTTGAGTGACACAAAATAAGAGTTTTGTTATAATTTTTTGAGTTATTAAATTCTTCCTTAAATCTATAAATATAATGAATACTATTATCAACAGCTATTCCAATTGTGATTGCGGCTATTGTAATTGTCATCATATCTAATGGAATATTAAGTAAACCTATCACTCCCAATATAAAAAAAGCTGCTATAAAATTTGGTACTACACCTATTAAAGAAAGTTTGATATTTCTAAAAAGAATTACAAACATACCAAATATCCCTATCATCACCAAACCTAAAGTTAGTATTTGAGATTTAAAAAGACTCTGGAGTAAGTTATTAAATAAAATTAAAACACCACCAAGTTTGAACTCACTTTCTTTTAAACCTAATTCATTTTTTAAGTCATAATTAATTTTTTTAATTAGATCATTCCTCCTCAAATTTTCTTGGGAATCAATAATTCTCAGATTAATCCTTGCCTCGTTATCTTTTATTGAGATATACGGATCAATTATTTCAGTCTTAATGCTCTCAGGGATTTTTGAATAAAGTACACCCATTTCTAATGTTCCCAGGGGTTTATTGTTATTAAGCATTGTTGCTACATCTATTATTGATGAAAAAGATAAAACCTTTCCAACTTGTGGCAAATCATCTAGATAGTTATGAACAGAAGAAATTTTATCAATTTTATCTTTTGTAAACCAATATTTGTCATCATTCTCATTTTCCTCATCACCCCAATCTTCAAAATCATCTTCTTCATCAGCTTTTTTAATTTTTTTTTTTGGAAATTTTAAAATTATTTCAAGTGGAGTTGTTCCACCTAATTTTTCATCTATAAGTTTCATCCCTTTATAAATTTCAGTTTTTTTACTAAAATAATTTATGAAACTATTCTCAACTTCTAGTCTGCTTATTCCAATTAAACTAAGAATGGTTACTACAACAGTTAAAGTAAAAATTGTTTTGTGATTATTTACAGAAATTTGTGCGAAGAAAGAGGTAATTTTAGAGCCCTCTTGTTTTTTTAAAAAAATCTTATCCTTTGGCAAAAAATTTATTAGAGATGGAAGTAGCGTAAATGTGATGATAAACGAGGTAATTAAACCCAGTGTCATCATCCATCCAAAATCAATAATTGGTTTTATCTCACTAAAGATTAAAGATAAAAAAGCAATAATCGTTGTCAAGGCAGTATATAATATTGGCCAAAACATTTTATTAGTTGTTAAGGTAAGTAGCTCAATAACTTTCTTGTTAGGATGAATTTCTTTAATTTGTAAAAATCTTGTGCACATATGAATATTCATTGCCATTGTTAGAATCAACATTAATGCAATGAAGTTTGACGAAATAACTGTAACTTTCCACCCTAACAAACCGAGCAAACCCATCATAATTATTACTGAAAAAAAACAACTACTAATTGGAACGATAATCCAAATTAGCTTTCTAAAAACAAACCATAATGTTGCTATAATAAATAATAAAACTCCTAATCCAAATACCACTATATCGCTTTTTATAAATGTCATCATATCGTCAGCAATCATGGGTATTCCACCTAAATTTATTTTTCCAACATCATCATAACTTTTTATAACATCCCTGATTTCAAGAATGTTTTCGTGATTTTGTTTTTTTATTAAATCTTTATATGTTTCAATTTCCTTTTTTGTTTTGTTAGAGATGCTTTCTATTGGTTCCCTGCTCTTTATATTAACTATAATTCCAGAAGTTTTTCCATCCTCGCTAATTACAAAATTCCTAAACACTGGGCTACTTAAAATTTCATTAAAACCTCTTTCTCTATCTATATCCTCATCCTTTAAAGTTTTAAAATTCTCAAGCCTTTCTTGTAAAGGTGCATCTGAATTATTTAATAGAGGAATATCTAAAAGAGTAATTACACTATGAACCCATTTTAAACTTTGAATTTTATATTTTAAACTAAGGAGGTTATTTATAGAAGTATCTGAAATCATTCCCTCATTAGGTGTGTAAGTTAATATCAAAAATTCTTTTGATCCGTATCTTTTCGTTATTTCTTTTAGATATTTAAGATCTGGGTCCCCCTCAATCAGCAATGTCTCTGACGAAGCATCTAATTTAAAATCTTTCGAATAATAACCAAAAGTAAATAAGGCTAAGAGTAAAAATATTAATATCGCCTTTGGATTTTTTAGGATTATATTTTGATAAAATTGGGCAATCATCTTACCCTTTTATATTGGAATTTAGTTAATTTGAGTATCTTTAAATTTAGTAAACATTGCCTCAAACTCTAAAAATACATTTCCAGTTGGACCATGTCTTTGTTTACCAATAATTAATTCTGCCAGATTAGATACTTCATTCATCTTTGCTTGCCACTCAGCATGCTCAACAGTTGCTGGTTTTGGTTCTTTATTTTCCAAATAATAAGACTCTCTATATACAAACATTACTACATCTGCGTCTTGCTCAATCGAGCCAGATTCTCTCAAGTCAGATAATTGGGGTTTTTTATTGTCTCTCTGCTCTACTTGTCTTGATAACTGTGAAAGAGCAACTACAGGTATTGATAATTCTTTAGCAATCGCCTTTAAACCTTGAGTAATTTCCGATACTTCTTGAACTCGTCCATCTTTATAATTTAATGTTCCCCTCATTAACTGAATGTAATCAACAATAATCATATCAAGACCATGAGTTCTTTTGATTCTTCTTGCTCTGTTACTCATTGCTGCAATTGTTATTGCTGGTGTTTCGTCAATATAAAGTGGAAGTTCGGATATATTTTTTGAAGTCTCTATAAATTTATCAAATTGTTCATCAGAAATTTTACCTCTTCTAATATCATTTGATTTTATTCTAGATTGTTCTGCTAAAATTCTAGTAGATAATTGTTCAGATGACATTTCTAATGAAAAAAAAGCAATGGATGATTTCTTACCACTTTCTTGTAATTTTTGAGCCGCATTAAATGCTATGTTAGTAGCCAGTGCTGTTTTTCCCATTCCAGGTCTTCCTGCGATTATAATCAAGTCAGATTTGTGAAGACCTCCTAATCTATCGTCTAGATCTCTTAGTCCAGTTGGAACTCCTACAATCCCTTCATCATTTTTATAAGCGGCTGAAGCCATATCAATTGTATCTTTTAGTGCCTTATCAAATTTTATAAAGGAAGAGTTAAAAGATCCTTTCTCAGCTAACTTAAATAATTCTTTTTCCGAATTTTCAATTATTTGCTGTCCATTTGTATTAAGATCACCTAACTTAGCGTCATCAATAGTTTGCTCAGAAATTTTTATAAGTTCTCTTCGCACAAACATATCATAGATAATTTTTGAATACTCAGTCGCTTGTCTCAAAGAAGTTGAAAATTTTGTAATTTTTACTAAATATTCTGGGACATTCAATTCATCTTTTTCATCTTCAAAATAATTTTTTAATGTTATAGGGTTTGCTAATAATCCCTTATAAATCAAACTTTCTATTGCTCCAAAAATCTTTTCATGCATTGGATCATAAAAGTTATTACTGGTTATAATTAAATTAATTTCATCAAAAATTTCATTCGAGACAAGTATTGAGCCAATTACTGCCTGTTCAGCCTCAATATTATTTGGTAGTTCTTTAAATTTATCTTTAACAATTGTGAGATTATTTTCCACACCTCACTTTACTCTAATTTTAATCAAAATGAATTTTAAATATTAATTGGGGAAAAAATTGTATAATTATTGAATAGTCTCAGCTGACTCAACTACAATATGTATCTCTGCATCAATCTCAGAATGTAAAGATACTTTTACTTTAAATTTTCCAAGAGATTTGATTTCTTTAATTGGTTGAATCATTGATGGTGTTATGTCTAATTTTTCTTTTTCTTTAATAAGTTTAGAAATTTCTGTAGGCTTGACAGAACCGTATAACTCTTTATTTTCAGTTGAAAGCTTTTTTATAAAAAATTCTTTTTTATTGATTTTTTCTAATATTTTTTTTGCCTCTAGTTTTTTTTCATTATCTTTTTTGGAAAGTTGAGTTTTTATTTTTTCAACTTGATTAATATTTTCTTTTGAAGCATATAACGCTTTTTTATTCGCAATTAAAAAGTTTCTAGCAAAACCTCTCTTCACATCTATAATTTCACCTATAGATCCTATTTTTTTGATATTTTCTAGTAGTATTACTTTCATTTACAATAAAGCCAAGTTTCTAGCTCTTTTTATTGATAAGGATAATTCTCTCTGTTTTTTTTGACTAACGTTGGTAATTCTTGATGGAAGAATTTTACCATTTTCCGATACATATCTTTTTAATAATTTGATGTTTTTATAATCAATTTTCGGAGCACCCTTAACTGATAATGGGCAATTTTTTTTAAATTTGTATTTATTTGGTTGGAAAATGCTTAATTTAGCAAAATTACTTTGTTTACTTTTTTTGTTTCCACTTTGTTTTTTTGGCATAATTAGTTATTAGATTTGTCCTTTTTCTCAATCTCGTCTTTTTTTGATAAAAAATTAGTTTCAAGATCAAATTTTTTTACTTTTACAGTTAGATATCTTAGCAATTTTTTATCAATCGCTTCATTCTTTTCAAGTTCATTAATTAACTTTCCTTTACCTTTAAATTTAAAATGAATGTAACTTCCTTTTTTATTTTTTTTTATTAAGTATGATAAATTTAATAAACCCCAATTTTCAGTTTTAACTATCTCTCCATCATTTTTTTCAATAATGCTTGAATATTTTTCAGTTAATTGTTTTATTTCACTTGGAGAAGTGTCTTGTCTTGCAATTATAGTATGCTCGTATAAATTCATTTAATTTCTTTAATAAAAAATGAGGATATACTATTATAAATCTTTAATTACAATAGCAAAAACAATATAAAATATAGGTTTTTTAGATGTTTTCACTAGTATTCCCAGGACAAGGTTCCCAAACAATTGGAATGGGAAAGGATTTTTTTGAAAGTTATGATTTAGTAAAAGATTTATTTAAGCAAGCTGATGATTCATTGGGTGCTAGTCTATCAAAAATAATTTTAGAGGGACCTAAAGATGAATTAGATCTTACTATAAATACCCAGCCAGCAATATTTCTTATAAGCTACTCAATTTTTCAGGTAATGAAAAAAGAATTCAATATAGATCTTGATAATGCAAAATATTTTGCTGGTCATTCATTAGGAGAATATTCAGCTTTATGTGCTGCTAACTATCTGAGCTTTTCAGATACTATCAAACTTTTAAAAATTAGGGGTGATGCAATGCAAAATGCTGTTCCAAAAGGAGAGGGTGGTATGTTGGCTGTTTTAGGTTCAAAAGTTGAAATAATAGAAGATCTTTTAAATGAAAATAAGAATAATTTTATTGCACAAATTGCAAATGATAATTCTGATGGTCAGATTGTTTTAAGTGGAAGAAATAATGACATAGATAAATTAATTAAAGTTTTAAAATCAAAAAATATAAAGAATATTAAATTACCAGTTAGCGCTCCTTTTCATTGCCAACTTATGAGTAAAGCTACTGAAATTATGAGAAATGAAATTCAAAAATTAAATTTTCTAGAGTCAAAAAATAAGTTGATATCAAATGTGACAGCAAAAGAAATCTTAAATAAGGAAGAGCTAAAAATGCTATTAATTGACCAAATAGAAAATAGAGTTAGATGGAGAGAAAGTGTAAATCATATGATTAATAATGGAGTAAATCATTTTATTGAGATTGGACCTGGAAAAGTATTAACAGGTTTAATAAAAAGGATAGATAAGAAGGTAAAAACTAATACAATTAATTCTGAGGGTGATATAAAAGATTTAAAGTTATGATTAATTTAAGAAATAAGAATATCATTGTAACTGGTGCATCAGGTGGAATAGGTAATTCAATAGTAAAAAAATTGAGTGAGTTTGAAGCAAATATATTAGCTACAGGAACCAAAACTGAAAAATTAGAGGAATTAAAGTCAAACATTAAGAATATTAAGATTTTAACTTTTGACATTTCTAAAAGTGAAAAAATTGAGGAATTTATCGAAAATGCAACAACACAACTTGGGGGCAAACTAGATTGTATTGTTAATAACGCTGGATTAACCCAAGATAATTTAGCAATTCGTATGAACTTAGATGAGTGGAGAAAAGTAATTGATATAAATTTAACATCTACTTTCCTCTTAAGTAAATTTGCTATAAAAAAGATGCTTAAAAACAAATCAGGAAAAATTGTAAATATTACATCTGTTGTTGGCCATACTGGAAATCTAGGCCAAGCAAACTATACAGCATCCAAAGCGGGTATAGTTGCTATGTCAAAAAGTTTAGCTATTGAGTATGCCAAAAAGAATATTAATGTTAATTGTATTTCACCAGGTTTCATTAAAACAGCAATGACAGATAAGTTAGATCCAAAATTTAAAGAATTAATCATATCAAAAATACCATCTGCAAGGTTAGGAGAGCCCACAGATATTGCTAATGCAGTTCTTTTTTTAGCCTCTGATCAATCAAATTACATTAATGGTGAAACAATTCATATTAATGGGGGCCTGTATATGGCTTGACAAACCAGGTTTTTAAACTATTAACAATTTAAACAAAAAAGGATCAATATGTCAGAAGATGTTTCAAGTAAGGTTAAAAAAATTGTTGCTGATCACCTAGGTATTGATGAAGCTAAGGTAACAGATGAGTCAAGTTTTATAGACGACCTAGGAGCAGATAGTTTAGATACAGTTGAGTTAGTTATGGCTTTCGAGGAAGAGTTTGGCTCCGAGATTTCTGATAGCGAAGCTGAAAAAATTTTAACAGTTGGTGATGCTGTAAAATTTATTGAAGGAAAAGCAAATTAGATTTTAAATGCCCATAGATAATGATGGGGTAATGATAATCTTATCCTCTCCATCTGGAGCAGGAAAAACTACATTAGTAAATTTACTATCAAAACTAGATAATTTCGAAATTTCTATTTCACATACAACAAGAAAGCCACGACCTAATGAAATCCCTAATAAGGATTATTTTTTTGTTAATGAAGACGAGTTTAAAAGGCTAATAAAAAATCAAGAATTTTTAGAATACGCAAAAGTTTTTAATAATTTTTATGGCTCAACTAGAACACCAGTCATAAATAATTTAGATAATGGAAAAAACGTGCTGTTTGATATTGATTGGCAGGGTGCTGATCAAATCAAAAATAAAAAATTGGATTATAAGTTAATAACTTTTTTTATATTACCTCCAAGTAAAGAAGTACTATTTGAGAGATTATCTAATAGAGACATGAAAGATAAATTAATTGTTGATGAGAGAATGAGACAATTTGAGCATGATGTCTTACATTGGATTAATTATGATTATGTAGTGATAAATAATAATTTAGAGGATTGTTACAAAAAAATTTTAAATTTAATTCAAGCTGAAATGAAAAATACGTCAAAAGATTACGATAAAGATTTTATTAGAAATCATGTAGAAAAACTTACGTCATAACTTCTCATACTCTTGAGTTAATTCATAATAAATTTCCTCTTTTAAATTATGAGGTCTTAAATTAAGGTCAATTCTTAAATTTTTAATTACATTAACATTACCATTAAATAATAAATTAAAAGGTGTTTTAATTTTTTTTCTTCTCTGATTAAAAAAGACTCTAGTTATTTTTTCTAAGTTTTTTGAATTTTGTAATTTATAAAAATTTTTTTTGGGTTTAAAAAATAATAATGAGCTATTAATTTTAGGCCTAGGTGAAAAACTTCCAGCTTTAATATCACAGATCTTAACAATATCTAATTTCCAATTAGCTAATATTGTCAATCTTCCATATTTTGATGAATTAAATTTGGATATGATCCTATCTGCCACTTCTTTTTGAAACATAAGTATTAAAGAATCAAACCAAAAATTTTTGTTATCAAGATTTAAAACCCATTTTGCTAAAATTTCTGTTGAGATATTGTATGGTAAATTTCCAAAAACAATTAACTTATCTTCGTGTAATTTATTTTCATCTATTTTAAGAATATCTTCATTAATTATTACCACATTAGTTTCAAATTTTTTTTTTAATAGTCTCGCTAAGTATTTATCTTTTTCGACTACTATAAGTTTTTTAGGATTATTTTTTAAAATACAAGAAGTCAGATTTCCTGTTCCTGGACCAACTTCAAGTATTGATTTGTTCTCAATTTTAATTAAGGAAACAATTTTTTCTAGAACATTTTTATCGATTAAAAAATTTTGACCTAAACTTTTTTTTGCTTTTATCACTACCTGAGGTCTAAAAAGGTTAATGCGTTTATTAAACTCTTAGGATTAGATTTATTTTTTCCCAACATACTTTCATTTGGTCCATGGTCAGGGGAAATTCTTAGAAATGGAAGCCCCAGAGTTATATTAATAGCATCATATTCAAATAAAGTTTTTATAGGAGTTAATACTTGGTCATGATACATACCGATAATTACATTAAATTTTTTTCTATTCTTTCTCAAAAAAATTGTATCAGCTGCAAACGGTCCTAATATTCTGTAATTTGATTTAATTAAAGATTTTGTTGTGGGCTTAGTGATCTTATCATCTTCATTAAAATCATCAGTACTTTCACAATGTGGATTTAAACCTGTAATTGCTATTTTAGGTCTGTGTTTAAAGTATTTTTTATAAAAATTATCTATGAGTTTTACCTTATTCTTAATTAAATTTTTACTAATTTTTTTTGGAACTTTTTTTAAAGGCAGATGAGTTGTTACAGGGCAGACAGATAACTCTTTGTTATAAATAAGCATAGCAAAATTTTTAGTTTTTGTTTTAAAAGCTAAATATTCAGTTATGCCTAAAAATTTTTTTTTTAAGAAAAATTTTTTTGATATAGGACCATTTATAAATTTATTAGTTATTTTTTTTTTTAAAATTTGAATAGCAATTTCAAATGATTTTTCAATATAAGAGTTGGATTTATTAGAGATTCTTTTGAAAGGTTTTTTTTGATCAAAGTTAACATCAATCAAATTAATTTTTTTATTATCAAAATTATATTTTTCTATGTCCAAAAAATCAATTTGTCTTATCTTTTTATTCACTTTAAGTTTTCTCATTTGGAGTTCAATTAATTTTTTTGAAGCAATTATAATGATTGGACTTTTATATTTTTTATTTTTAATTGATTTAAAAAAAATTTCAGAAAAAATACTATTTGGTTCACCAGCGACTATTAAAATAGGTTTATAAACCATAAATTATTAAATTTTTTTTGAGTTTATTTAAATACATATTTGAAAATTGATTAAGCTGTTCATTTGTTTTAAACCTAATTATCTCATCCATCCTATCAGCTAGATTAAATTTTGACGCATACTCCTTTTCCTCATCAATTTTAATAATTATAAATCCTGATGAAGTTCTTACTGGTTTTGAAAATTGCCCAGGTTTTAATTCAGATATGACCCTTTTTAAGCTTTTATTCAAATTAACTTCTTTAACCCACCCAATAAGACCTCCATTAGTAGCTGTATCAGAATTACTATGAATTAGTGCAGTTTTTTTAAATCCGACCTTTTCTATATCCAAGAGAATTTTTTGATATTTAATATTAAATTCATCTTTATTAGCAACGTTAAAAACTATTTCTGAAAGCAAGAATTCTTTTTGAGATTTTTTTTGAGAATTTTGAGAAATTTCATTTTTAATTCTTTCTTTATCTATTACAACTTTTTTACTAAATTTTTGATAAATCAAATCATTCCACATTAATTCAATAATAAATTTTTCTTTTATAATTTCGATGTTTAAATTTTCTTTTTTTAAATATTTTTCAAAATTTTTTATAGAGTTTATATTTAGTCTAGAATATTTTCTCTCAATTAGCCTTAATAGAAATTTATCATCAACTTTTAATTCTCTCACAAATTTCATTATTTCAATTTTTTTAATTTTATCTTTGATAAGGCTGTTTTTTGATATTTCAAATAATTCTACATCACTTAGACTATTTATTTTAGGATTAAACACTTTAAGAAATTTAATTTCCTCATAAATATCAATTGTTGTAATAATTTCATTATCAATTTTAAATAATATCTTATTTTCAAAAGCAGTTAAATTTTGATTATTTAAGATTATGGTAATGATAACAATAATATATAATTTGATTTTCTTTGCTAGAAGCATTTCGCTAATTCGCAAATTTTTGCTCAATACCACTCAAAGGCACGAGTTTTATACTAAACATAAAATCTTCAGTAGGTTCTAGGTCCCTATCTTTATAATAGGTCTTATTGTATTTGATCCCGGCTATTAGACAATCATTTCTATATTCATAAATTAAATCATAGTACTCTGTTAAATCTATTTTTCTGTTCTCTCTAGTTCTAAAAGTTATAAAATTTCGTTCGTCAAAATTAAATGTTGTCGCATTTTCCAAAACATTCGTACTTCCAATTACTCCATTTTCTTCCACATAATTAAATGTTGTAACAAAATTATTTTTTGAGAAAGTTGTTCCAAACGAATTATATTGAACTTCATCTAAATTGTGATTTACTGAAAATTCATAATTTAAATTTATGTTTTTATTTATATTATTTGTTAGTTTACCAAAATAATTAGAATTTTTTTTGTCAAGCGTGCTATTAGACGGGATATTGTTATTAGATTTTGTTCTAATAACTTTACCAAGATTAAATTCAAAATATTTATTTATATCACTAATTTTTTCTTTTTTATAGTCGACACCCAAAGTTAAACTTTGGCCAGACTCAAGTGTATCTATAAGACCTAATCTGTTAATATTAAATATATTTTTAGTATTAATCTGTCTACTCTCATTTTTATAATCCTTCATATCTGATGGATTTATTCTTAATGATAATTTTGGATTTAAGTAATCATTATAATTTTCACCTTTATTGACAAGAGGGAAACTTGAAACTGCCTCAAATATATTCATAAATTTTAAATGTGGACTTGAGTCATATTCAGCGTTATTTTTTCCTGCACTAATAGTATTTTTTACATAATAATTTAAATTATTTTTGAACCCATTTTTTGAAAAAAAACCATAACTTTGAATATTTAAATTATTAATCATTCTTGATCTTAGGCTATTTGTATCTTTTAAAATATTGTCTCCTTGTGATAAAAAATTAAATGAGGCGAAATTATTATTATCAAAAAAGGTTTTTGAAAAATCATAATATGGCAAAACATATTGATATCGATCACTATTAAGTTCAGAAAGATTTTCATAAGATGTAAAACCAGCATTTAGTACGAATTTTTCATTTTGGAGATTAAAATCTATCTCAGAAGTTAAAGTATCGAAGTTATCTGGTTTAAGATCTGTATTAACTATATTTGTGTCAAAAACCTTAAGATATGTATCATTATTTACTTTTTGAAGTGAAATATTTACAGAACTTTCAATATAATCTTTAAAATCTAAATCTAATTCATATTTTGAAAATAAATGAGTAAGAGTATTTTCCTTATTTGATTTTTTTGATTTATAATTATCAACTATGTTAAAATCAGTTATTAAAAATGAATTCTTATTTTGTTGTCTATATTCAGATTGAAACATAAAAATATTTTTATCAAAGATGGTTGGTTTGAAAGTAAAATCTTTATTATTAAAAGGTGCATAAAAATAAGGTATTTGAAGAGAGGAGCCTAAAACATTAGAGTTGTTAATATGTGGGACTAAAAAACCCGATTGTCTTTGCACTGTAGGTCCTGGATGAAAAAATTTTGGAAAATATAAAACAGGAAAATCATAAATTTTAACCAAGGCATTGTCGTATTTTATTTGTTTCTTGTTTTCATCGTAAGTTATTTTATCCGCTTGAATGGCCCATGGAGGACACTTGTCATTTTTTTTGCAAGTAGTAAATACCCCTTTATTAATTATCGTGACCCCATTTTTGCTTGACGACGATAAGCCTTTAAATCTTGGATCATTATTTTTATTTCCAAACATATCTTTTTTAAAATTTATATTAATATCTTGAGCAATATAATTTTGTGTTTTTAAATTAAACACCGCATTCTTAAAAAAATATTTATCACTAAAAGGTTCGTTATATTTTGTATTAATAATAATTTTTTCTCCTTTTAAAATTTTTTTTTCAAGAGCATAATTAAATTTACCAATTTCATATCTAGTTTGATTAAGTTGATCTGTAATTGTTGCGCCAACATCTGAGCTAATCGTCATTTCATTTCTTAAAATTATAATATCTTGGGTATTAAACTTATAATTTGTTTCAATCAAAGCTTCTGCATTACCTTTAATTTCAATTCTTTCTTCATTTTTGAAATACAAAATATCTTGTGCAGAAAAATTATAGTTGTTAGTCGTATCCTCAATTATAATATTATTTTGGGCTTTTAAAATATTTTTTACTTTATCAAATTCAAATCTATCAGCTTCAATAGTAATACCATTATTTGTAGTAATTGTTCCTCTATTTTTACCAATTATTTTATTGCCATTATCTAAAATTTCTATTTCTGAAACATCAAAACTAATTTGATCATTGCTGAATGCATTCAAAATAAACAAATTGGAAATTAATACTAATAATATTATTATTTTATTTGGCATTTAAATTCCTCATTAAAAAAGAATTAATTATTGTTAGTATTAATAATGGAATAATGACAGAACTAATAACACTAATTTTTTCAGAGGTCCCTAAAATATAAAAGAAATTATTTATATAGTAAATAATCACTGATAAAAAAAGTCCAATTGATATTTTAAGACTTTTATTTCTAAAAGTTTTAGTATTCATCATTATTATTGCAGAAAAAATAAACATTAAAATAAAATAAAAAGGATAAGTAACTAATTTAAAAAGTTGAAGATCTATTTCTGTTAAAGAATAATTTAGTTTTTTATAGTTTTTTCTCATATTGATAAGCTCTAGAAACGATAAAGACGACATGTTAGAGAATAAATTTTGTATTAGTTCATAATCAAAATTAGTTTTTAATTTTAAATTTTTAATTACTTCTTTATTATTTTGTACATATATCTCAGCGTCTTTAATTACCCACTCTTTATTTGAAATATCTATTTTTTCGCTTTTAATATTTCTCATAATTTCAAAGTTTTTGTTAAATTCAGATATATAAGTGTTGAGAAGTTCATTATCATTAAAAGAGCTAGCATTTATCATAAGTATTTTTTCGTTATATATATCTTTGATCCATAAACCATTATTAGTTATAACAGCTAGATATTTCTTATCTTCAGTATAATTTGATTTTAGACCAAGATATAAGTTTTTTAAATTAGATGAAAAATTATAAAAAATAGAAACCACCAAAACGCCAATAAAAAAAGTAGTAATACTTAATATAAAAAATATTTTTGTATTTTTGAGTCCTGAATATTTGAAAATATTAATTTCATTATTATTAAAAAGAGTATTAAAAAAAAATTGTGTCGATATTAAAAAAATAAATGGAAACATCTCAAAAACAAACATTGGAGTATTAATCAATGATAAATAGAGTGGAAAAAAAGACTTCACATTTGCTTGTTTAAAAAATTCTAACTCTGTCAGTAAGTTAAGAATATATATTAAGCAAAAAAAAATAAAAAAAACATTTAAAAGAGACAACAAATAAGTTTTAACCAAAAATTTCGTATATGTATTCATTTTAAAGCTTTTATTTCTTTGAATCTAAATAAGTAATTTGAGTAAAGACTTACAATCAGAACAAGCGGTATCAAAACAAATTTTAAGTTTTCTAAAAAATCCTCTTTAATTAATCTTATTGTCATTTCAGAAAGAATTATTGTACTAAAACCAATTAAGAAAATTAATATTCTATACCTAGGATAATTAATATTTTCTTTTGATTTGAATATTAATAGTAATGAAATTAATATTAATACAGGAATATACAACGGAATTATAATTCTTTTATATAATTCTTTTAATATATTATCAATATTGTCAGCTTCGCAATTTTCAACCTTAAAATCTTGATCAATTTTTAGAAAATTTAAACCCATTAGATTATGATAACATTTTACTAAATCCATGGTAGCAACTTCTTGGGTTTTTTTATAAGTAGTAGTGTTATCTTCAAAATTACTTAAGTTAAAATCTGTTTTTTTAAATTTAAAATTAGTAATTTTGTCATCAATAACACTTATTGTTTCACCAAATTTTAATTCTAAAAATTGTTTTTTTCCTATTTCTTTAAATCTTCCCTCTTTTGCAAATGTAATTTGAAAATTTCCTCCAGAACCTTTTTTAAGATAAATCTCTCTTAAATTTCCAAATTCATCTTTTGAGTTACTATAAATTGTGAGGTTTTTAACAGCGTCATTAAATACTTTTGGTTTAATAAAATTTTCCAAATAATCAATTGATGATGTTCTTAAGAAGGATCTAGCTAAATCTTGACTTTTTGGAACTACTGTAGCTGTGAGAAACAATTGAAGAAGCATTATCAAAAATGAAAATTTTATGAAGAAATTAATTAGGTCAATTTTATTTATGCCAAAATTCCAAAAAATTATTAATTCATTATTTAGTTCGTATTTTCCAATTACATAGAGGAAACTGATAAATAATATGAAAGGTAATAATTTGCTCAAAACTTTTGGAAAATTTAATATAGAAAAATTAAGATAAACTAAGTAATTTCGTCCATCTTCAACAATGATGTCTAAAAAATTTACAGCTTGAAATACCCAAATGATTACGCCAGTGGAAAAAAGAGTAATAATAAAAAAAACTAAACAATCTTTAAGTAATTTTCTATATAAAA
The DNA here is from genome assembly GCA_902582605.1 of uncultured Pelagibacteraceae bacterium. Lineage (GTDB taxonomy): Bacteria > Pseudomonadota > Alphaproteobacteria > Pelagibacterales > Pelagibacteraceae > Pelagibacter. The sequence continues at coordinate 181,774 of CACHSP010000001.1, forward strand.
TTTTTTTCATTGAAATCTATCAAAATACACTTATATATTTTCAACTATTAGTTTACAATTTAAATACAACTCAAGGTACATATATATAAAAAATGTCAATAAAAATAAGTATCAAAAATAGTTTAAACCAAAAATCAGTAAAAAATCATGTTTTTTTTACTAATAAAAATTTTAAAATAAATGAACTTAGCAAACTTCCAATATCTAAATTTTCTAGTTTTATAAATCAGTCACTTAGCTCAAATGAATTAAGTGATAAGAATTTTTTATCATTAGATATAAATGCTTCACAAAAAGTTATTTTGATAAAAATTAAAGATAGTCAATCTCCATTAGACATTGAAAAAATTGGTGCCGAATTTTATGTGTATTTAAAATCAAATTCCTATTTAAAAACAACTTTTTATGAACAAAATATAAGAAACACTTTTCCTAAAAATAAATTCTTTTTTGATCAATTTGCACAAGGCCTTCAATTAAAGTCATATGAATTCAATAAATATAAATCTAAAAGCAAAGAAAAAAAATTTGATATAGAGATTTTAAGCAAAAACAAAACTTTCCAATTTAATAAAAATAAGAAATATAAATCACTAATTGAAGGTACAAATTTAACAAAAGATCTTGTTTCAGAACCAGGAAATATTCTTCATCCAGATGAATATGCAAAAAGATTGTTAAAGCTAAGAAAATTTGGTCTTAAAGTAAATGTTTATGATAAAAAGAAATTAAAAAAGCTTGGTATGAATGCACTTTTGGGCGTTGGACAAGGTAGTATAAGAGGGTCTTATCTTGTCACTTTAGAGTGGAAGGGTGCAAGAGCAAAAAAGAAACCTTTAGCATTTGTTGGAAAAGGAGTTTGTTTTGATACTGGTGGTATTTCTCTTAAGCCTGCAAAATTCATGGAAGATATGACTTATGATATGGCTGGTTCTGCCGTTGTTGTAGGTTTGATGAAAAATCTTGCATTAAGGAAAGCAAAAATAAATGCAATTGGAGTTGTGGGTCTTGTTGAAAATATGCCTGGTGGTAATGCACAAAGACCTGGTGATATAGTGAAATCTTATAGTGGAAAGACAATTGAAGTTTTGAATACAGATGCTGAAGGAAGATTAGTTTTAGCTGATGCACTTACATATACAGAAAAAAAATATAAGCCTGAGTTCATTGTTGATTTAGCAACTTTAACAGGAGCAATAATAGTTTCATTAGGTTCTGAATTTGCTGGTCTTTTTTCTAATAACGATAAACTTTCCAATCAATTATTTGAGTCAGGTCAAAAAGTTGGAGAAAGAGTCTGGAGAATGCCGTTAGATAAGAATTACGACAAATTGATAAATTCAAAAAATGCTGACATGCAAAATATTAATTATGTTGGAGGAGCAGGCTCAACTACAGCAGCACAGTTTTTGCAAAGATTTATACTAAATAAAACTCCTTGGGCACATTTAGATATTGCTGGAATGGCATTTTCAAAATATGGAGGTGCTTTAAATTCTGAGGGTGCAACTGGATTTGGAGTTAGATTATTAAATCAATTGATTGAAGATTATTATGAGTAATACTGAACAAACTTTATCAATCATTAAACCAGATGCAGTAGAAAGAAACCTGGATAATGAAATTAAACAAATGTTTATAAAAAATGGATTTAATATATTCAAAGAAAAAAAAATCCAGATAGAAAAATCAGAAGCTGAAAAATTTTATAAAGTTCATGAGACAAAACCATTTTATAATGATTTATGTTCATATCTTTCATCAGGTCCAATAATCGCAATGATACTTGAAAAAGAGAATGCTGTAGCTGACAATAGAAAATTAATGGGAGCAACTAACCCTAAAGATGCTGAGGCAGGAACAATCAGGAAAAAATATGGTATTTCTATAGATAAAAATTCAGTACATGGTTCCGATAGTATTGAAAATGCAAAAATTGAAATTGATTTTTTCTTTAAAGATTAACAAATATCTTCCTTATAGCTCTTGGATATAAAATATGTTCATGTTTTAATATTTTCTTTTGAAGAGATGAAGGTGTTTCTTTTTTTGATAATTTAACTTTTTTTTGAAGAATTATTTTTCCTGAGTCAAGTTTTGAGTTTACTAAATGCACTGTACATCCTGAGTATTTTTCTTTATTCTGAATTGCTCTATGGTGTGTGTTTAACCCTTTGTATTTTGGTAATAAAGAAGGGTGTATATTCATAATTTTTCCTTTAAAATTCCGTATAAAATCTTTAGATAAAATTTTCATAAACCCCGCGAGACATATTAGTTTAATGTTATTTGACTTTAAGTCTTTTAATATTCTTTTTTCTGAGATTTTTTTTTTATCATAGTTATAAACTTTTTTTTTAATTTTATACAGTTTTGCAAATTTAAGTCCTTTTGCTTTTATATTGTTCGAAACAATCAAATTTATTTCGATTGGAGAAACTTTTTTTAAAGAAAATTTAATTAGATTTTTTAAGTTACTTCCTGTGCCAGAAATAAAAACTGCAGTTCTTATTTTTTTAGGACCAATTGATTTTACCATTAAATTTTATTTTTTTTGAATTTTTTGATATTTTGCCAATCACATAAGGTTTATAATCTTTAGAAAAATATTTATTGATTTTTTTTAAATTTCTTGGATTTATAATTAAACAAAAACCAACGCCACAATTAAAAGTTTTTAACATTTCGAGGTCATTTACATCATTTTTTTTTAACCATTTAAAGATTTTATGGGGTTTAATCTTTTCTAAATCAATTTCTGCACAAAGATTATTTGGGATAACTCTTATGATATTGTCTGGTAAACCTCCACCGGTAATATTTGCACAACCATTTATTAGTTTCTTATTAATGAGACTTAAAATTTCTTTAACATAAATCTTTGTTGGTTTTAGCAACTCCTTTTTTAAAAAAATATTTTTATTAATTGTTATATTTTTCCTTTTGATAATATTTCTTACTAATGAGTAACCATTTGAATGCAAACCACTTGATGGAATTGCTAAAATAAGATTATTTTCCTTGATATCATTTTTGTTTAAAATTTTTTTTTGTTCAACTAATCCAACTGCAAAACCCGCAATATCAAATTTATTTTTTTCATATGTACCAGGCATTTCAGCTGTTTCACCACCAACTAAATCACAACCTGATAAATTACACCCTTTAACAATTCCTTTAATGATTGATTTTAGTTTTGGTAAATTAATTTTGTTTATCGAAATATAATCTAAGAAAAAAAGTGGGGTTGCACCTTGGACTATTAAATCATTTACACTCATCGCAACCAAATCTATACCAATAGTATCAAATTTTTTTAAAAGATTTGCTATTTCTATTTTAGTACCAACCCCATCAGTGCATGCTACAATTTTTGGATTTTTTAAATTGTTGGGAATGTTTGTTATAGAACCAAAACCACCTATATTATTAAACTTTTTTTTGCCCTTTTTTTTTGGTGAAATCGAAGATATGAACTTTATAAACTTATCTGCAGCCTTAATATCAACTCCACTTTTTTTGTATGTTAATAGATTTTTATTCATTATTATAAAGTATGATAATTAGATTTAAAAATTTTTCACATTTTTTATATATTTTTTTTGTATTTCTATCTTTAAATATATTTTTTTTTTCCACAGATAAAGTGGAGGCAAAATCTTTCGATGTAAATAATATTGAAATTTCAAAGCCGTTTGAAATAAATTTCGATAAAAATAAGGTTATAGACGATGGTTTTATTAAAGCTTTTTCTAGATTAATTTCAACTATTACAGTTTCTTCAGATCAAAAAATAATTAAAGGAATAAAATTAGCTGAGATAAAAGGAATGATAGAATCTTTTTCTGTAACAGAGGAAAAGTTTATTGATGAGACCTATTATGTAAATTTGGGTGTCGCTTTTAATAAAAAAAAAATTTTCAATTACCTAGAAAATAAAAATGTGTTCCCATCGGTTCCAAATAGAAAAAAATTCTTATTATTTCCAATTATAATAGAAGAAAAAAATGACAATTTGATAGCCTTTTCAGAAAATAACTTATTTAACAATTGGAATAAGTATAATAAAAAATCACATCTTATCGAGTATCTTTTGCCAACTGAAGATCTAGAAGATTTAAATCTCATAAAAAAAAATTACGAGACAATTGAAAAATATAATTTTGAAGAAATTACTAGGAAATATAATTTAGATGACTCAATTGTAACTTTAGTTTTTAAAAATAATAATGATGTAAGAATTTTATCTAGGATAACAATTGAGGAGAAAGTAGTTTTAAAGAATCTCTCATTTTCTGATGTAAATTTTGATGATGAAGACGATATTAAAGATTTAATAAATGAATTAAAAATAATTTACGAAGATCACTGGAAAATTTTTAATAGAATTAACACCTCAATTAAACTGCCAATATTTGTCAAATTAGATTCTGATGATAATTTGAAAGTCTCAAATTTTGAAAAAATATTAAATGAAATAAATTTAGTATATGATTATTTTGTTTTAAAATTTGATAAAAATCATATCTATTATCAAATTATTTTTAATGGTACCCCAAATATATTTTTAAAATTAATGAAAGATAAAAATTTTGTTTTTAACACTCAGAATAAGACATGGATTTTACAATGAAAGATATGGATCAAGAAATTATCAAATTTAATTATGATGGTAATTTTAAAGAAGATGATTTTTATGTATCAAAAAGTAATAAACAAATATTTGATTTATTAAATAAATGGCCTAAATGGGAAAAAAATTTTCTCAATATTAGTGGTGAAAAATTTTCTGGAAAAACCCATCTAATTAATATTTTTTTAAAAAAATATAAAGGAACTAAAATTGAAGCTAATTTACTTTGTGATAATGATTTTAAAAAAATAAAAATCTTCCAAAATGTTATTTTAGAAAATGTGTCTGAAAAGATAAATGAAAATTTATTTTTTACTCTGTGCAATATAGTTGAACAAGATAACAAATATTTGATAGTTACCTCTGAAAATTCCATTGTAAGTATTGATTTTAAGTTGAATGATTTAAAATCAAGATCAAAAAATTTTTTACTTCAAAATATTGATAAACCTGATGATGAACTTTTATTTGCTCTAATTTTAAAAAATTTATCTGATCGTCAAATATCAATAGATAAAAAATTAATTGACTATATTATTAAAAGAATTGATAGATCATATGGAAAAATAGTTGATTTTATATATAAAATCGACGAATTAAGTTTAAAAAAAAAAAGATCTATAAATTTAGGTACAATTAAAGAGGTATTGGGAGAATAATTGAATAAATATAGAAGTCACAATTGTAACGAACTTAGAAAAAAAAATGTTGGGAGTAATATTTTACTTTCAGGTTGGATTAATAAGAAACGTGATCATGGAAATCTTTTATTTTTAGATTTACGTGATAACTATGGCATCACACAGTGTATAGTAGATAAAGAAAATAAAAACTTCAAAGATTTAGAAAAATTACAACTTGAAACAGTTATAAATGTAGAGGGGAAAGTAGTTGATAGATCAACTGATACAATCAATAAAGAGATAGAAACAGGAGAGATTGAAGTCACTATCAAAAATTTTGTTGTTTTAGGTAAGTGCAAAGAATTGCCAATGCCTGTTTTTAGTGATCAAGAATATTCTGAAGAAATCAGATTAAAATATAGATATTTAGATTTAAGAAGAAAAAAAATTCATGAAAATATTATTTTGAGATCAAAAGTTATTTCATTTATTAGAAATGAAATGAATAAATTTGGTTTTTTAGAGTTTCAAACACCAATATTAACTTCATCTAGTCCTGAGGGAGCTAGAGATTTTCTTGTGCCAAGTAGATTGAATCCAGGTAAGTTTTACGCTTTACCGCAGGCACCTCAGCAATTTAAGCAACTCATAATGGTTTCAGGTTTTGATAAATATTTTCAAATCGCCCCATGTTTTAGAGATGAAGATGCTCGTGCTGATCGAAGTCCAGGAGAGTTTTATCAATTAGATTTAGAGATGTCTTTTGTTGAGCAAGAGGATGTTTTTAAAGTTGTTGAACAACTATTAGTTAACACCTTTAAAAAATTCTCAAAAAAAAAAATTATAACAGAAAAATTTCCAAGAATTACTTATAGAGATGCGCTTTTAAAGTACGGAAGTGATAAACCTGATCTTAGAAATCCACTGATAATTGATGATATAACAGAAACTTTTATAAGAGATGATGTATCTTTTGATATCTTTAAAAAACTTGTGAAGTCTGGCTCAAATGTAAGATGTATTGTTACTCAGAATACGAAAGATAAACCAAGAAGCTTTTTTGATAATATAGATAGATGGGCTAAAGATGAGGGGGCTTCTGGTCTAGCTTATTTCACTATTGAAAATGGGATTTATGCAAAAGGACCAGTGGGTAAGTTTTTTTCAAAAGAGTCTTTAGAGGAAATCATGAAAAAAACAGGTGCAAAAGTTGGAGATAGTATATTTATGGCCTGTGGTAAAAAAAAAGATTTAGAGCGAATAACTAGCTTAGCTAGAGATAAAATTGCAAAAGACTTGAATTTAATAGATGATAATGTTTTCGCATTTTGTTGGGTAGTTGATTATCCAATGTTTGAAAAAAATGATCAAACTAGTAAAATTGAATTTAGTCATAATCCTTTTTCGATGCCGCAAGGAGATATTAAAAAACTTAATTTTGAAAAACCCTTAGATATGTTAGCTTATCAGTATGATATAGTATGTAATGGGATTGAACTTTCATCTGGTGCTATAAGAAATCATATTCCTGAACTTATGTATAAATTATTTGCTATTGCTGGTTATAATAAAGATCAAGTTGATGAAAAATTTAGTGGAATGATCAATGCTTTAAGCTATGGTGCACCACCGCATGGGGGAATTGCTCCTGGAATTGATAGAATAATAATGCTGTTGGCAAACGAAAAAAATATTAGGGAAGTAACTATGTTTCCTATGAATCAAAACGCTCAAGATTTAATGATGAATGCTCCTTCATCAATAGATGAGAAGCAATTAAAGGAGCTAAATCTAGCTCTCAAAATAAAGAAATAGATTATTTTTTACCTTTAAGATTTATCTTTACATCTGATAAATCAACTAAATTTTTCTTATAGTTATTTCTTACAAAACCTTTACTAGTAATATCTTTTACAATTTTTAAAAGTTGATTTTGATCATCTGAGTTTTGCTCATCGATATTTGAAATATCTGAATTACCAATTGAAGGTGTATGAGCCAAATCTTCTCTATTTTGATAAGAAATCGCCAATTCTCTAAAAATATAGTCTAGAATTGATGTTGCGGTCAAAATTCTATCATTTCCATGAACTTTACCAGAAGGTTCAAATTTAGTACCAACAAAAGCACTTATAAATTCATCCAGTGGAACCCCATATTGAAGACCTAAAGATACTGCTATAGCAAAATTATTCATTAGGGCTTTAACTAATTCACCCTCTTTGCTTGTATCAATAAAAATTTCTCCAATCTTTCCATCTTCGTATTCACCAGTGTGTAAATATACTTTGTGATCACCAATTGTTGCTTTTTGGATGTAGCCTTTTCTTCTATCTGGCATGCTAAATCTTTTTCCTGATTTTTCTAAATTATTATTAGACTTGATTATATTCTCTAAATTTTTTGATGATGATTGGTTATTTGTAGCTACTACATCAATTTTCTTATTTTCAACAATCTTTTTATTATTTGGATCTAAGCTTTTGGTTTTTCTATTATCAAGTTTTACGTCCAGGACTTCAAATTTACCATCGTCTCGTTTTTCTAAATTTTTAAGCTCAGTTTCATTAATGTCGTCTAAATAATGATTTACCTTAAAAGTACAAGTATAATATGTTTCAACTAAATATTTTGCCATTTAACCTCAGTTATTATTTTAAATTTTATTTGAATAATGAATCAATTAATTTATATACAAAAACAAATTTTAGTCTAATTTAATTTATACAATTTTAAATTGAAAAAAATAATTTTATTATGTTGACACTTTTTAAAAAAATTTTTACATGGTGGAATCGAGATACTTTTGGAACTAGAATAAAAACAATTTTATTTGGTAAATTAGTAGGTACAGATCATTTAGGAAATAAATATTACGAATCTAGAAATGGAAAAAGATGGGTGATTTATGCTGCAGAAATTGATGCATCAAAAATACCAGTTGAGTGGTATTCATGGATACATTTTACTCGTAATAAAATAGAAAATAATCATAAATTGAAAAAATATGATTGGCAAAAACCCCATCAAGAGAATTTAACTGGCACAGATTCTGCTTATTATCCAAATAAAAATAAAAATGCTATTCAAAAAAAATATAGGTCTTGGAAAGACTAAATTTAATTTATTTATATTTCTTTTTTTTATCATACCCTTTTTTGCATATTCTGAGCAAAATCAAGAAGGTAGGTACACTAATATAAAAATTTTAGATAAAATTTCCTCAAAAAATATTTTAGTTAAACTTAAAAATGGAGAAGAAAAAAAACACAAAGATCTTCTAATAAAAAGTTTGAAGTGTAAAAATTCTGAATTCGATGATAATCCAGAAATTACAGCTTATATTCAAGTTAGTGATCTAACAAATAAAGACAAAGACGATGTATTTGTTTTTAATGGCTGGATGTTTTCATCAAGCCCGTCTATAACACCATTTGATCACCCTGTATATGATATTTGGTTAGTAAGCTGTAATTAAACTATCTTTTCATTATCAAGCCAACTTACATTAAAATCAGACTCGATAAATTTTTTATGACTTAAAAGTTTTTTGTGTAATGGAATTGTCGTTGTAATACCCTCAATAACAAATTCATCTAATGATCTATTCATTCTTTGAATAGCCTCTCCTCTATTTCTGCCATGACAAATAAGTTTACATATCATACTATCGTAATATGGAGTTACTTTATAACCTTGAAATATTGCTCCATCTACTCTAGTCCTAAAACCTGATGGTTGATGACACATGCCAATTGTACCTGGGGATGGTTGAAAATTTTTTTCAGGATCCTCAGCATTTATTCGACATTCAATAGCATGGCCTCTAGGATTTATATCTGATTGTTTAAGAGCTGTTTCACCAGTAAAAGCAATCCAAATTTGTTCTTTTATTATGTCTATTCCTGTAACCATTTCAGTAACAGGATGTTCAACTTGAACTCGCGTATTCATCTCTAAGAAATAAAATTTGCCATCTTCATAAATAAATTCGACTGTACCAGCTCCTTGATAGCCAATTTTTCTAACCATTTTTACAGTTTTATTAAATAAATCGTTTCTTATTTCATCATTTAAAACAGGGCTTGGAGTTTCCTCAATTAGTTTTTGGTGTCTTCTTTGAACAGAACAATCTCTTTCATGTAAATGGATTGTTGCATTTTTTCCAGCTAAAATCTGAACTTCTATATGTCTTGGATTTTGAAAAAATTTCTCAATATAAACTTCGTCATTGCCAAAATATTTTTTTGCCTCTGATTTTGCTGTTGAGAACATTATTTCAAAATCTTCCTCTTTTTGGACAATTTTCATACCTTTACCTCCTCCACCTCCAGAGGCTTTAATTAAGACTGGAAAACCAATTTTTTTACATAACTCTTTTGCTGCAGCTACATCTTGAACACCACCCTCAGAACCTTCTATAACAGGTAATCCATTTTCTTTCGCAATTTTTTTTGCTTGAATTTTATCTCCCATCATTTCAATATGTTTTGCAGAAGCACCAATAAATTTGATTTTATTTTCTTCAAGTATCTTTGCGAAGTTTGCATTTTCAGACAAAAAACCATAACCAGGATGAACTGCTTCAGCATTTGTCAAATCTATTGCTGATAAAAGTGCAGGAATATTTAAATAACTATTAGCTGGTTGATGAGAGCCTATACAAACACTTTCGTCTGCTAATTTAACATGCATACTTTCTCTATCCACGTCAGAATGAACAGCAACAGTGGAGATTCCCCATTCTTTACAGGCTCTGATAATTCTAACTGCAATTTCCCCACGATTTGCAATCAAAATTTTTTTAAACATTATTCTAAAATGATAAGGGTTTGGCCAAACTCAACAGGTTGACCATCATCAACAAGTATTTCTTTTACTACTCCATCAGAACTTGAAGGCACATGATTCATAGTTTTCATAGCTTCTACAATCATAACAGTTTCACCTTTTTTTATTTTTTTTCCAACCTCTACGAATTTTTTAGCCCCAGGCTCAGGTGCATGGTAAGCAGTACCAATTATTGGTGATTTAACTTCAATTCCAGATATATTATTTTGACTTTCTATATTTTTATTTGAGTTTATTTCTTTAGATAATGTTTGATTATTAATTGAAATATTATTTTTTGAGACTTTTATTTTGGTATCTTTTTCAGTGTACTCCAGCTCAGTAAGATTAAATTCATCCAAATAATCACTTAACTCTTTTATTATTTTTTTATCTATTTTCATTTTGGATTAGCTTTTGCATTGAAATTATGGCTAAAATATAACCATCAGCATTTAGGCCAAATATTCCACCAGTAACCACGTCACTTATCAAAGATTTTTTTCTAAATTCTTCACGTTTGTAGATGTTTGAAATATGTACTTCAATAATAGGTTTTTTAAAAATTTCTAAAGCATCTCTAATTGCAATTGAGGTGTGAGTAAATGCAGCAGCATTAATAATCATCCCATCAAATTTTTCTCTAGCATTTTGTATAATATTAACCAATTCCCCCTCAACATTTGATTGAGCAAATTCAGTGGAAAGTCCTAATTCTTCTGATTTCGCTAAACATTCTTCTTTAAGTTTATCAAAAGTGATCGATCCATATTGTGATTGTTCTCTTTCACCTAATAGATTAATATTTGGACCATTAATAATAATTATTTTATTATTCATTCAGCTTTTATATACGATGAAAAAAAAAATAAAAATAAAATTAAATGGAAAATTGAAAGCTATTAATAATAATTCAACTTTATTCAATATTGTTCAAAAAAACAAAATTCCATTAACGAAAGTAGCTATTGAATTAAATCAAGAAATAGTAGATAAAAAAAAAATAAAAAGCATCAACCTAAAAAATAATGATAAAATAGAAATAGTTCATTTCATTGGAGGTGGTTAAAATTGAAAAAAGATAAATTAATTATTTCAAAAAAAAATTTTAGCTCTAGACTCATCGTTGGAACCGGGAAGTATAAAAGTATGAAGGAGTGTGCTAAAGCAATTAATTTATCTGGAGCCGAAATAGTTACAGTTGCTGTTCGTAGAGTAAATATTACCGATAAAAAAAAACCATTATTAATGGATTATATTGATCCTAAAAAAATTACCTACCTTCCTAACACTGCTGGTTGTTTTAATTCAAAAGAAGCATTAAGAACTTTAAGATTAGCACGAGAGATAGGTGGGTGGAAATTAGTTAAACTAGAGGTTTTAGGAGATAAAAAAAACTTGTTTCCAGAAATGATAGAAACACTTAAATCAACTGAAGTATTAACTAAGGAGGGGTTTAAAGTGATGGTCTATTGTAATGACGATCCTTTGATGGCAAAAAGATTGGAGAATGCTGGCGCGTGTGCAATTATGCCACTAGCTGCTCCAATAGGTTCAGGCTTAGGCATTATTAATGAAATAAATATAAGGATAATTAGGAAACAAACAAAATTACCATTAATTATTGATGCTGGATTAGGCCAGGCTTCAGATGCCGCTATAGCTATGGAATTAGGTTGCGATGGGGTTTTAGTAAACACTGCAATTGCAAAAGCAAAAAAACCATTTCAAATGGCTTTAGCATTTAAGAATGCAGTTATTGCAGGTCGTCAATCATACTTGTCAGGTAGAATAAAAAAAACATTATACGGAAATCCATCTTCTCCAAAGTTAGGAATTATCTAGCTCTCTTATAAAATTTTTTTTTTCTAAAAGTTTTCTTTTTAAATTTCTTTTTATCTTTTAATTCGATGACGTTGTTAACTTTTTGTTCTTCAAGATTTTTTAATTTTTCAAAATGTTCAATAAGCTCTAAAGTTTTTTTTGATTTATTTTTAATATCAATAATATATTCTGGAATTATTAAACTATTATCAGATATTATATCGATCTTCATTTTATTCTTTTTTTCAAAGTAGGTAAGATCCTCAATAAAATTTTCTTTTAAAAAATCGGAAATTTTTTTACAGACCTTTAAATCTACAAATTTAGCTTTATTTAAAACTGCTTTTAATTCAACTAATTTAAGAATTTTTAGCGCAAAAGACTCATCTGTTAATTTTATACTCCATTTAACTGCACTTTCTCTTAATCTTTGTCGAGACATTTCTAATAGACCAAAATTTGATATTCTTCCAATTTGAATTCTGGCTCGATCAGATCTACACTTTTCTTTTAGTCTTCTCTCTACCAATCTTCTATTACCGTAACTAAGCATGTCAATAAAATCAATTATGATAAGTCCTGATAAATCTCTAATTTTTATTTGTCTCGCTATTTCATCTGCTGCTTCTAGGTTTGTATCTAAAGCAGTACTCTCCACATTTTTTTGTTTTATTGAACTCCCAGAATTAATATCAATGGAAACCAAGGCTTCAGTAGGATTAATTACCAAATAACCACCTGAATTCAATTTTATTTCACTTTCAAATATTTGATTTAATTTTTGTTCAATACCCTCTTCAATAAATAAAGGTTTCTTTCCTCTGTATTTTTTTATTTTCTTTACATGAGAAGGCATCATCATTTTCATGAAATTTTGAGCTTTTTTATAACCTTCATTCCCCTCAATAATTATATTTTTTGTATTTTCATCATACATATCTCTTAAAGTTCTTTTGATAATTTCGCTTTCTTGATGAATTAATGAGGGCGCTATAGAGCTTAAGGCATTTTCCTTAATTTGATTCCAATTATTAATAAGTGTATCTAAATCGTGATTAATTTCATTTTTAGTTTTGTTACTTCCAGCAGTTCTTACTATAAGTCCCATTTCTTTTGGGATTTCAATTTCATTTAAAATACTTCTTATTTTTTTCCGATCTGCAGGATTAAAAATTTTCCTCGAAATCCCTCCACCTTTAGGTGTGTTGGGCATTAAAACTATATATTTACCTGCAATAGAAATAAATGTACTTAACGCAGCACCTTTTTGACCACGCTCATCTTTTATCACCTGAACTAAAATAACTTGATTAGGTTTTATTACCTCTTGGATTTTGTATCTTTTAAATCTAAATTTACTTTCATATTTTTTTTCTTTTTCATCTTCCGAATTTTCTTTATCCTCTGGACCCTTTTTTTCTAAGGGATCCTCAATTTCTAATTTGCCTTCAGCTAAATTTTCTTCCTCTTTAGCTTCAACTTTTTTTGATAGTTCCTCTCTGACTCTTTCTTCTTCTTGTTTTATTTTTTCTAAATCACTTTGTGGAATTTGATAATAATCAGATTGAATATCGTTGAAAGATAAAAAGCCGTGACGCTCCCTTCCAAAATCAACGAATGCAGCTTGCAAAGATGGTTCTATCCGACTTACTTTACCTAAATAGATATTATTTTTTATTAAATTATTTTTTATGCCCTCATACTCATAATCTTCAATTTTTTCACCTGATTTGAGTACAATTCTAATCTCATTTGGATGCGATGCATCAATATATAAATTTTTTTCCATAACATATTTCTTGATTGATTCATAAATTATTTAAATTTTGTTTGTATCCTTATGCCTTATCTTTAACAAATTCCCTTATATAATGGAAACAAAATGAGCAAAATTTTAAAGAATTTATTTATTGGTTTTATTAGTTTTTCATTAATTTCATCAATAATTGTTTTAGCTATTTTATGGAATTTTTCTAACAATATACCTGATTACAAATTTTTAAAAAATTACAAACCTCCTGTCTCAAGCAAGGTTTACTCTGGGAATGGTGATTTAGTTGCAGATTTTTCAAAAGAGAAGAGAATTTTTGTTCCTTATGGTTCAATTCCTCAAAATGTTATTAATGCTTTCTTATCTGCTGAAGATAAAAATTTTTTTTCTCATCCAGGGGTTGATGCTAAAGGGGTTTTACGAGCAATCATAAATAACATTAGAAATGTTCTTACATCTAAAAGACTAGAAGGTGCTTCAACAATTACTCAACAAGTAGCAAAAAACTTTCTTTTAACTAATGAAGTTAGCTTGAACAGGAAAATTAAAGAAGCCATTTTAGCATTTAGAATTGAAAGAGCATTATCTAAAGAAAGAATACTTGAGTTATATTTAAATCAAATTTACCTCGGTAGTGGAGCTTATGGAGTAGCTGCTGCAAGTCTAGAGTATTTTGATAAATCAATAAAAGAACTGAATTATGAAGAAGCTGCTTTATTAGCTGCATTGCCTAAGGCGCCAAGTAAATATAATCCATATAGAAATATAGAATTAGCAAAATTTAGAAGAGATTTAGTTTTAAAAAATATATTAGACAATAATTTTATAACAGAGAAAAATTATCAAAATTTCAGAAAAAAAAATATTCAATTAAAAAAAACTAAAAGAGTTTATTTAGAAGATGCTCAATATTATATTGAAGATGTAAGAAAAAATATTATTGAAACTTTATCGTATGAAAAAGTTTATAATCAAGGTTTTAATATAAACACACCAATAAATCTAGAATTACAAAAAAATGCAACAAACTCTTTGAGAAATGGATTGATTAAATATGATCAACGCAAAGGTTGGCGTGGTCCATTGTTAAATAAATCATATTCTAAAAATTGGTCTGATGGTTTAGATAAATATGATTTAGAGAATTCTATTGATTGGAAAATTGCAATAATAAAAAAAATTTCTAAATTTTCTGTAGAAATAGAAACAAAAGATAAAATTAAGGGAATCATAGATTACAATAATATTTCTTGGACTAAAAAAGAATTAGATGACCTTTTAAGAGTGGGAGACATAATTTATGTAAAGAAAATAAGAAATAATAAGTTTAGCCTTAAACAATTACCAAAAATAAATGGTGGTATAGTTGTTATGGATCCTTTCACAGGTAGAGTCGTTGCTCTTAGTGGTGGATTTAGTTTTAAAAATAGTGAGTTTAATAGGGCCTCACAAGCTTTGCGCCAACCCGGTTCAGCATTTAAACCATTTGTTTACGCATTAGCTCTTGAAAATAATTATACACCTTCTTCATTAGTTTTAGATGCGCCATTAGTCTTAGATCAAGGAACTGATTTAAAAATGTGGAAGCCAGAAAATTATGGAAAAAAATTTTATGGACCATCAACTTTGAGAATTGGTTTGGAAAAGTCACGAAATTTAATGACAGTAAGAATTGCGCAGAATCTAGGTGTAGATAAAGTTGCCGAACTCTCAAAAAATCTCGGTATTTATGAAAATCCTGATGAGCTTTTATCCATTTCTCTGGGTTCTGCCGAAACAACTCTTTTAAAACTCACTTCTGCATATTCAGCTTTTGTAAATGGAGGAAAATTAGTTTCACCAATTTTGATTGATCGTGTTCAGGATAGTGAGGGAAACACAATTTTAAACAATGAAAAAAGATCATGCTTAAATTGTGATAAACTTTCATATACTGGTAAAGACTTTCCTGATGTAGGAGATAATTTTAAACAGATATTTTCTCCACAAACAGCCTACCAAATTACTTCTTTATTGGAAGGTGTCGTAAAAAGAGGCACAGGAAAAAAATTAAGAGATCTAAATTTGAATCTTGCAGGCAAAACAGGAACAACTAATAAGAACACTGATGCGTGGTTTATTGGTTATACTTCAAATTACGTTATAGGAGTATATGTTGGAATGGATAATCCACAACCATTAGGTAAATTTGAAACTGGTTCAAAAACAGCTTTACCAATTTTTAAGGAATTTATCGAATCAGCTATAAAAAAATCTGATGCTCGACCATTTAAAGTTGCCGATGGGATCACAATGATGGTAGTTGACCCGACAACAGGTCAAAAAGCAAAATTTTCATCTAAAGATACAATTTTAGAAGCATATAAAAGCAAGAATGTTATTGATGGCAAAGTGTTATATTCAAATAATAATAGATTAGATACGAATAATATATTAAAGTTTTATTAATGGACCATAAATATACAGATTATAAAAAAGAGATTGAAAAAATAAATCAAAGAGTTAAGGAGTATCTTTGATAAAAATAAGATAGATTTAAAATTACAAAGTCATAATAAAACAATTCTAAATCCTGATTTTTGGCAGGATAAGTCTAACTCAAAAAAAATACTTAAAGAAAAAAAATTGTATGAAGATCTGATCAATTCTCACAAAAGCTCCTTAAGTCAATTAAAGGATTTAGGGGAGTTGTATGAATTAGCTTTAGAGGAAAATAATACCAACATACAAAATGAGGTTTTAGAAAGCATCAAGAAGTTAAGAAAATTAGCAAAAAAAAATGAAATCAATTGTTTTTTATCAAATGAATCTGACTCTTTTGATTGTTACATAGAAATTCATGCTGGCGCTGGTGGCACTGAAAGCCAAGATTGGGCAGATATGTTGAGAAGAATGTATTTAAAGTGGTCTGATAATAAAAATTATAAATCAAAATTAATAAGTGAACACAAGGGTGATGAGGCAGGTATAAAATCTTCAACAATTAAAATTGAAGGTGATTATGTATTTGGTTGGCTAAAAAAAGAGTCTGGTATTCACAGATTAGTAAGAATTTCACCATTTGATTCAGGTGCAAGACGTCATACTAGTTTTGCTAGTATTTGGGTTTATCCAGTGGTGGATGAAAATATTAATATTGAAATTCAAGATAAAGATTTGAGAATAGACACTTACAGATCTAGTGGCGCTGGTGGTCAACATGTTAATACAACTGATAGTGCAGTTAGAATTACTCATTTACCAACTAAAATTGTAGTTCAATGTCAAAATGAAAGATCTCAACATAAAAATAAGGAAACATGCATGAATATGCTTAGAGCAAGACTCTATGATTTTGAAATAAAAAAAAAAGAGAAACAAAATGAAAATACAGAGTCATCAAAATCTGAAATAGGTTGGGGACATCAAATAAGATCTTATGTTTTACAACCATATAGATTAGTAAAAGATAATAGATCGAACTTTGAAAGTTCTAATCCAGATAAGATTTTAGATGGAGAAATTGATGAATTTTTAGAACAATCGCTGTATCAAACATAATGAAAATATTTCTTAAATTTTTTATAACTATATTATTTCTAATATTTATTACTTTAACGTACCTAAGTATTTTTGGAGTTGAGACCGACAAATTTAATAGCCAAATAACAGAAAAAATTCGAAAATTTGATAAGAATTTAGAAGTTGAGTTAAAAGAAATAAAATTAATTTTAGATCCATTTCAATTTAAACTTCAAGCCAAAACTATTGGTACAAATTTAATAAATCAAAGCAAAAAAATAGAAATTGAAAATATTAAAACACAAGTTTCGTTAAAGTCATTGATAGAAGATAAGTTTTCAATTGAAAATTTAGAGATTTCGTCAAAATCTCTTGAATTAAAAAACTTAATTTCTTTTTTAAGATTATTTCAAAATACTCCTGAACTATTCATAATGGAAAAAGCAATTAAAAAAGGATACTTGATTACTAACATAAAGTTAGAATTTGACTCAAATGGAAATATTAAGAGTAATTATGAGATTAATGGTATTGTAAAAGATGTTGAACTAAATGTATTGAAAAAATACAATTTACAAAAATTAGACTTTATTTTTGATTATAGTAGTAATAATTTTTTAGTAAAAGATCTTAATTTTAGATTTGATAAAATACGAATTTCTTCAGAAAAAGTATCAATTAAAAAAAAGAATGATGATTTTTTTGTAGATGGTGCCTTTGCGCATAAAAAGTCTGATTTAGATAAAAGAAATATAAATTTATTAATTAAACCATTTTTAACAAATTTTGATATAGAAAAAATATCATTGAGTTCCAATAATAATTTTTCTTTTGAAATACAAAAAGGATTTAAATTTGAAAATTTTAAAATTAATTCAGAAATATTAGTCCATGAATTAATTATACCTAATAATTTGAAAGTAAAAAGATTTTTTCCTAAACAAAAAAAAACAATCTCTTTTTTTGATCAAAAAATAAAATTACAATATGAAAAGAATAATTTTACTTTTGAGGGAAATGGAAACTTACTATATCAAGTTGATAATGATAATATAGATTATTTTTTTTCAAATAAGGATAAAACTAAAAACTTTGAAATAATTTTAAGAATAAAAGATAACCCTTTTAAGATTGATTATTTGAATTACAAAAAAAAGGAGAAAAATGAAATTGTCTTGAATTTCAAAGGTTCTCAAAATAAAAATAACGAACTATTAATAAAATCCTTTAATCTAAATGAGGATGAAAACTTTATTAAAATAAAAAATTTAGTCTTTAATGAAAAACTTCAAATTTCTGGATTAGATGAGGTCAATTTAGATTATCTTGATGATGGTAAACAAAAAAACTCAATCAGATTGAAAAGGAACAAAAAAGAATATTTTTTAACTGGGTCTAGTTTTAATGCTGATAATTTAATTGAGGACTTATTATCAAATGATAATAAAGGTTCAAAAATTATAGATATAAATAGTAATTTGGAAATTGATATTGAAAAAATTTTTTTAGATAGTGAGTATTATCTAAGAGATTTTAAAGGAGATATTTCAATTAAAAATAGTGAAATACAAAAAGCTAACTTAATAGGAAGTTTTTCAAAAAATAAAAAACTTAAATTCACAATTAATAGTGTTGATAATAATAAAATCACCACCTTGTTTGTTGATGAGGCAAAACCTTTTGTAAAAAGATATAAATTTATAAAAGGTTTCGATGAAGGATCACTCGATTTTTATAGTTCAAAAAAATCAAAAAAATCTGTTTCTCAAATAAAAATTTATGATTTCAAATTAAAAGAGCTACCTTTATTGACAAAAATTCTTACCCTGGCATCCTTACAAGGTATTGCAGATATTTTATCTGGAGAAGGAATACGTTTCACAGAATTTGAGATGAACTTTAAGAATGAGGGTAATTTGATAACCATTGACGAAATTTATGCAATTGGTCCAGCAATATCTATTTTAATGGAGGGCTATGTTGAAAAAAACAAATTAATTAGTTTAAAGGGTACATTGGTGCCAGCCACAACAATTAATAATTTTATTGGTTCATTACCTGTGCTAGGTGAAATACTAGTTGGAAAAAAAACTGGTGAGGGAGTATTTGGAGTAAGTTTTAAGATTAAAGGACCTCCAAAAAATTTAAAAACTTCAGTTAATCCTGTTAAAACTTTAACACCCAGATTTATTACAAGAACATTGGAAAAAATTAAAAAGAATTAACCTAACTCAATCTTTAAATGTCTTTTTTTCCCCACTGAAAGTTTTAAATAATTTTGTCTGAACAATTCATGAGAAATAATTAGATTTTCTTGAGATATAATTTCATCATTAAGTTTTATTGCATTTCCTTTAATAAGACGTCTGATTTCACTCTTTGAATTTTCTAACTTAGATAATATCACGAGATCTATAATACTCATTTTATTTTCAATATCGGTTTTCTTAATTTTAATTGAAGGTAAATTTGAACCAAGCGAAGTTCCAGAGAAAGCTTCTTTTGCAGCTTGCTCTGAACTTTTAGCAGCTTTAAGACCATGAAGCATAGCAGTTGTCTCGTTAGCTAGCCTAATTTTAAGTTTATTAATGTTTTCATCCTTCATTTTATCAATTTCCTCAATATCTAAATCTGTAAACATTTTTAAAAATTTTATTACATCTCTGTCATCAATATTTCTCCAAAATTGCCAATAGTCATATGATGATAATAATTTTTCATCTAACCAAATGGCACCTGACTCAGTTTTTCCCATTTTTGCTCCTGAGGATAATGTAATTAGAGGGGTAGTTAAACCATAAGCTTGTTTACTAGAATATCTTTTTATAAGTTCTGTTCCATTGACAATGTTTCCCCATTGATCAGAACCCCCTATTTGTAAGGAACAATTCTCTTTTTTATTAAGCTCTAAAAAATCATAAGCTTGCAAAATCATATAATTAAATTCCATATAACTTAAAGATTGTTCTCTATCCAATCTAGTTTTAACACTTTCGAAAGTAAGCATTTTATTAATTGTAAAATGTTTTCCTATTTCTCTTAAAAATGAAATATAGTTTAAATTTTTA
Organism: uncultured Pelagibacteraceae bacterium; assembly: GCA_902582605.1. Lineage (GTDB taxonomy): Bacteria > Pseudomonadota > Alphaproteobacteria > Pelagibacterales > Pelagibacteraceae > Pelagibacter. Next base: position 202,024 of record CACHSP010000001.1, read on the forward strand.
AGCCAGGAATAATTATTTACAAAAATAGGTTTTGTTTTTGGATCTTTATTATTTAAAAATTTTTTTAATATTTTTTCAATATTTTTTGTATTTTTATCAATTTCTTTTTCAGTTAAAATTTTCCTTGTTTTGTCCTTACCCGAAGGATCTCCAATTCTGGTAGTCCCTCCACCTAATAAGACAATCGGTCTGTGCCCATATTTCTGAAGAAGTCTAAGACACATAATTTGAAGCAAGCTTCCAACATGAAGACTTTCAGCAGTACAATCAAAACCTATGTAACCTCTAATTTTTTCTTTATTTATTAATTTGGATAATTCATTTTCATTCGTACATTGATAGAAGTAGCCTCTATCTTTAAATTCTTTTAAAAATTTATCCATAAGTCTATAGTTCCACAATATACATTATTTAATAAAAAAAAATAAGAATGGATAAGATTTATACAGCAATGGGTTTAATGAGTGGTACCTCATCAGATGGAGTAGATGTATCCATAATTAAGTCAGATGGTAATCAAGAATTTTCAATACTAATTGATAAATATTTTCAATATGATGAAGAATTAACTCAAAAAATACTAAAAATTAGGGATAAAATCTTAAGTCCAGATCATTTAACCAAATATCAAGTTGAAATCAAAGATTTAGAAAGAGAAATAACTTTATTTCATTTTAAGGCTGTTAATAAGAGCCTTGAATTATCAAAATCTGATGTTGATTTAATTGGTTTCCATGGTCAAACAATATTTCATGCTCCAGAAAAAAAAATTACAAAACAATTGGGTGATGGATTGCTACTATCTCAATTAACTAAAAAGAAAGTTATTTATAATTTTAGACAAAATGATTTAGAAACTGGGGGGCAGGGTGCTCCTCTAGCACCAATCTTTCATAATGCTTTAGCTAATGAATTAAATGAAAAATTTAATTTAGGTTTTCCAATGAATATTCTTAATATTGGAGGTATTTCTAATGTTACCTCTATAATAGAATGTAATAATTTGGGTTTAGAAGAAAAAATTTATGCCTGTGATATTGGACCTGGCAATTGTTTGATAGACGAATGGATGAGAAAAAATTCAAAAAAAGGGTACGACAAAGAAGGTTTAGTAGCAAGATCTGGAAAAACAGACAAATTAATTTTAAATCAAGCTTTGGACAATTTTACTGAACAATCTAATTTTGAAAAATCTTTAGATATTAAAAATTTTGATATTTTTTTTGCAAAAGGACTTTCATTAGATGATGGTGCTGCAACTATTACTGATTTCACTGCTAAATTAATTTCCAATGGAATAGATTTTATTGACAATAAGAATAATTCTCAAAAAAGTAAATGGTTAGTATGTGGGGGAGGAAGAAAAAATAAATATCTCATAGAAAGTATAAAAAATAATTTTGATTATATAAATCTTAATTCAATTGATCAATATGGATTAGATGGCGACTTTATCGAGTCTCAAGCTTTTGCTTTTTTAGCGATAAGATCATTAAAAGGTATGCCTATTTCATTTCCAAATACGACTAGATGTACAAAATCGGTAACTGGTGGAGTTTTAGTCGAAAATTTTTAATACAAAGCTGTTTCTTTTTTAATGTATTTATCAAGAGACTTTGAAAGTGTATTCTCATTTTTTGAAAAAAAATGATTTGCCTCTGAGATTGATTGAAATTCAACTTTAATACCTTTTTGTGCACTTAATCTTTTATTTAGTTCATTGATATGTTCAACAGGCACCAATTCATCTTTTTTTCCATAAATCATTATCCCAGAAGTTGGACACGGAGACAAAAATGAAAAATCATAAACATTTGGTTGGGGAGAGATTGCGACAAATCTATTTATCTCTGGTCTCCTCATTAAAAGTTGCATAGCAATCAATGACCCAAAAGAAAAACCTGAAACCCAACACTGAGAATTATCAAAATTTTCTCTCTCTAACCAATCAAGAGCTGCTGCAGCATCTGCTAATTCACCTTGGCCATTATCAAATTCTCCATCACTCTTTCCTACACCTCTAAAATTTACTCTGCAAACTGAAAAATCATTTTCCATAAAAGTATGAAAAGTTTCTACAACAACTTTATTATTCATTGTCCCTCCATACTGAGGGTGTGGTTGTAAAACTAAAGCTATTGGTGAAGTGTTTTTTTTACTCTTATAATATTTGGCTTCAAGTCTACCTGCGGGTCCTGGAATAAATATTTCTAATATTTTATTTTCCATAATTGTTATTGATTATTATTCTCAAAAAAAAAATTAGGTTTATCACAACTGCGTGACAAAATGTTAGCTTTTTTTTTACTATGATACTTGACTATTTTGGTCAGGTTTATATATACCCCAATAAAATAAGGAATTATGAGACTTACTTCTAAAGGCAGATATGCGGTAATGGCTTTAGTGGATCTGGCTAGATTTGACGGAATTAATCCAGTTTCTCTAAGGGATATATCTTTAAGACAAGGCATTTCGTTAGATTATTTAGAACAAATTTTTTCAAAATTGAGAAAAAAAGAAATTGTTCAAAGCGTTAGAGGAACTCAAGGTGGATATATTTTAAATAGGAAAGCAAAAGAAATAAAATTAATAAATATTTTTGATGCAGTAGATGAAAAAGTAAAAACTGTCCAATGTAAAAAAGAGTCAAAAAAAGGATGCAATGGTAAATCTACAAAATGTTTAACTCACAATCTTTGGGATGAACTTGAAACTCACATTAATAATTTTTTTGATAAAAAAAGTTTAGATGACTTAGTAAAAGAAAACTTTGAAAGAAGATTATAAAATGGATACTAGAGAAAAAGATATAGAAAATTTAAAAGATTATAAATACGGTTTTACAACTGATATTGAAAATATTAGAGCTCCAAAAGGTCTAAATGAAAATATAATCAAGTTTATTTCAAATATTAAAAAAGAGCCTAAATGGATGTTGGATTTTAGATTAAAAGCATTTGAAAGATTTAAGCTTCTCAAAGAACCTAACTGGCAAAAACCTAAGTATCCTAAAATTGATTATCAAGATTTATATTACTATTCGGCTCCGAAAAGCATGAAGGATAAACCTAAGAGCTTAGATGAATTAGATCCTAAACTTTTAGAAACTTATAATAAATTAGGAATTCCCCTTCAAGAGCAAGCAAGATTAAATGGAATAGCTGTAGATGCGGTATTTGATTCTGTTTCAGTAGCCACAACATTTAAAGGTGAATTAACAAAACATGGAATCATTTTTTGTTCAATGTCAGAAGCAATACAAAAACATCCTGATTTGGTAAAAAAATATTTAGGAACAGTAATTCCAACAACAGATCATTTTTTTGCGACATTAAACTCTGCTGTTTTTACCGATGGGTCATTTGTTTATATTCCTGAGGGTGTAAAGTGTCCAATGGAGCTCTCGACCTATTTCAGAATTAACGCATCAGAAACTGGTCAATTTGAAAGAACTTTAATTATTGCTGATAAAGGAAGTTACGTGAGTTATTTAGAGGGCTGTACTGCACCTATGAGAGATGAAAATCAATTACACGCTGCTAACGTTGAACTAATAGCTCTTGATGATGCTGAGATTAAATATTAAACTGTTCAAAACTGGTACCCGGGAGATGAAAATGGAAAAGGGGGAATTTATAATTTTGTAACTAAAAGAGGACTATGTAAGGGAAAAAATTCTAAGATTTCTTGGACACAGGTAGAGACAGGTTCTGCTATAACTTGGAAATACCCTAGTTGTATTTTAAAGGGTGATAACTCAATTGGAGAATTTTATTCAATAGCAATTACAAATAATCATCAAAAAGCAGATACTGGGACAAAGATGATCCACCTTGGTAAAAATACTAAAAGTAAAATAATTTCCAAAGGTATTAGTGCTGGATTTTCTGATATGACATATAGAGGATTAGTAGATATAAATTCAAAAGCAAAAAATTCAAGTAACTATACTCAATGTGACTCTCTTTTAATGGGAAATAAATGTGGAGCACACACTGTTCCTTATATAAAGAACAAAAATTTTGACTCAAATGTTGCTCATGAAGCAACAACGTCAAAAATAAGTGAGGAGCAATTGCACTATTGTCAACAAAGAGGATTAAATCCTGAGGAAGCTGTTGGGTTAATCGTTAATGGATTTTGTAAAGAAGTTCTTCAGCAATTACCAATGGAGTTTGCTGTAGAGGCACAAAAACTTGTTGGAATTAGTCTTGAAGGGAGCGTGGGTTAATGCTGAAAATTAATAACTTAAACGCAAATGTTGAAAATAAGTCAATTTTAAAGGGATTTTCACTAAATATAAACCCAGGTGAAGTTCATGCAATAATGGGTCCTAATGGCTCTGGAAAAAGTACTTTATCTAATATTTTATCGGGAAAAAAAGGTTACGAGGTATCTGGAGAAATATTATTTGAAAATAAAAATTTATTTGAACTTGAAACTGAGGAAAGAGCGCACAAAGGTATATTTTTAGCCTTCCAATACCCTTTAGAAATTCCTGGGGTAAATACTAATATTTTTTTAAAGACTTCTCTAAATGCAATTAGAAAAGCTCGTGGACAAAAAGAACTTGATGCTATCGAGTTTTTAAAACTCGTAAAAGAAAAAGCTAAGGAACTTAAATTTGATGAGGAAAAACTTAATAGGCAATTAAATGTAGGCTTCTCTGGTGGAGAAAAGAAGAAAAACGAAATTCTACAAATGTCAATGCTGGCGCCAAAACTTTCAATTTTAGATGAAACAGATTCAGGTTTAGATATAGATGCTCTAAAAATAGTTGCAGATGGTGTAAACACATTAAGGAATAATGAAAATTCTTTTTTAATCATTACTCATTATCAAAGACTATTAGATTATATTAAGCCAGATTTCGTTCACGTTTTAATGAATGGAAGGATTATTAAATCAGGTGGACCTGAACTTGCAGAAGAATTAGAAAAAAAAGGATATGAGAGTTTTAATTAGATGAAGGAACAATTAAAAATAGATTTTAACAAAATTCAAGAAGTTTCTAATTTTTCTAATAGAGATATTGAGATAAAAAAGTCTTACCTAAATAAATTTATTGAAAATGGTTTCCCAAATAGAAAACAAGAAAACTGGAAGTTTTTAGATATAAATCAAATAATTAGTAATAATATTTCAGATTTGAGCTTTGATAATGATTATTCAATTAAAAATAAGATTGATTCCTCAATTTTTATAGATGATTTAGAACATAATAAAATTATTTTTATTAATGGAAGAATTGAAAAAATTGACTTTAGTTATGAGGATAAAAAACAGATTGAAATAATTGAAGACTCTTACACAAATGATGAGTCTGAAAACAATAATTCATTAATTGATTTGAATATTGCATTAAGTAATAAACATTTTAAAATTTTAATTAAAAAAAGCTACTCATTAAAGAAACCCTTAATCATTTATCATTTGACCAATAAGAAAATGAAATCAAAGAATATTAATTTAAGGTTAGATTTTGAGCTTGAACAAAATAGCTCACTAAAATTAATAGATTTCTTTAGTGATGATAGTGAAAAAAATTTTATGAATATTTTTTACAATTTTAATTTAGATAGAGATGCGATTCTTAAAAATTATAAAATTGATAAGTCGTTGAATAAAAATCTAAAATATTCATTTAATAATATTAATCAAAAACAAAATAGTATTTCTGAAACTTTTGTTTTTTCTGCAGGTTCAGATTATTTCAAAAATGAGATAAATTGTAATCTAAAAGGCGAATATTCTTCAGCATTCATAAATGGTATTTTTTCGTTAGATGATAATAAACAGCACGAAATAAGAACTACTATAAATCATTTGGTTGAAAATACAAAAAGCTATCAGTTAATTAAGAGTGTGCTTGGAAAAAATACAAAGTCTGCTTATCAAGGAAGAATATATGTAGACTCAAAGGCTCAGAAAACAGATGGATATCAATTAAGTAAAGCAATTTTGTTAGATGAAACCTCAGAGTTTAATGCAAAACCAGAATTAGAAATTTATGCTGATGATGTTAAATGTTCTCATGGATCAGCATCTGGTAGTCTTGATGAAAATTCAATTTTTTATTTAATGTCTAGAGGACTAAATTATAAACAAGCTAAAGGACTATTGATAAATGGTTTTTTACTCGATGTAATCGAAAAGATTACTGATGCTGAAATTAAAGATCTATTAAAAAAAATGATTGGTTTAAAAAAATGAACATAGATAATATTAAAAAAGAGTTTCCTATCTTTGATGAAAAGATACAAAACAATGATCTAGTTTATTTGGACAGTGCTAATTCTTCTCAAAAACCTAAAGTTGTTATTGATAGAATAAACGAATTCTATACTAAAGAATTTTCAAATGTGGGCAGAAGTATTCATTATTTGGCAGTTGCAGCTACAAATTTATACGAAAATACACGATCTTCTGTCCAAAAATATATTAATGCAAAAGATAAAAATGAGATTGTATTTACTAAGGGTGCAACTGAAGCCCTCAATTTAGTTGCTAATACACTTGGCCAAAAGTATTTGAATGAAGGTGACGAAATTTTACTCACTGAGTTAGAGCATCATTCAAATTATGTACCATGGCACTATTTGAGAAAATCAAAAAATATAAAGATTAATTTTGCTGAAATAAATGAAGATGGAGAAATTCCAATTGAAAATATTGAAAAAAAAATTACACCAAAAACAAAGGTGATTGCCATTAATCATCTATCGAATGTCACTGGCGCAATTCTACCAATCAAAGAGATTACTGAGCTTGCACACGCAAAAGATATAATTGTTGTTGTAGATGGATGTCAAGGTGCACCACATTTGAAACTTGATGTGCAAGATCTGGGCTGTGATTTTTATGCAATTTCTTGTCATAAAATGTATGGACCGACTGGACTTGGAATTTTGTATGGAAAAAAAAAATGGCTTGAAGAATTACCACCTTATCAAGGTGGTGGTGGAATGATTAAAGAAGTTAAAAAAGATCGTATTACTTATGGTGATCTTCCAAATAAGTATGAAGCAGGCACTATGGCCACTGCACAGGTGATAGCTTTTGATAAGTCTATAAAATTTTTAGAAAGTATTGGAATTGATAATATAATTAAACATGAAAAAGAATTAATAGAATATGGTCAAGAAATTTTAAAAAAGAATAATTCAGTAAAATTAATTGGTAATCCAAAAAATAAAGGTGGTGTAATATCGTTTACGATAGAGGGGGTACATCCACATGACATAGCGACAATACTTGACGAAGATGGAGTAGCTATTAGGGCTGGACACCATTGCTGTCAAATATTACACGACAAACTTGAAATACCTGCAAGTGCAAGAGCATCAGTAGGTGTCTATAATACTAAAAGTGATTTTGATCAATTAAATGAGTCAATAAACAAATGTAAAAAAATTTTTGATTTAAAATGAATTTAAAAGAATTATATCAAGAAATAATTTTAGAACATGGAAAAAATCCAAGGAATTTGAGGAAGACTGAGAATTTTAATAAAGATGCGAAAGGGAATAATCCTTTATGTGGGGATAATGTGCATGTTTATTTAAAACTGAACAATCAAAGAAAAGTTGAAGATATTTCTTTTGAAGGAAGTGGTTGTGCTATATCAATGGCTTCAGCCTCAATAATGACAGATTTGATTAAAGGCAAAAGTGACAATGAAGCAAAGGAGATCATAGACGATTTTCTTGGAATGATAAAAGAAAATCCTGAATTAAAATCTTCGATTTTAGAGGAGGATGATAAAACAAAACTAATGTGTCTATCAGGAGTAAAACAATATCCTATGAGAGTAAAATGTGCTACCTTATCATGGCATACTTTGATTTCTGCAATGGAAGATGATGGAAAACAAGTGAGTACAGAAGATTAATATTATGGAAATTAAAGAAAAAATTATAAATGAAATTAGAAAAATTTATGATCCTGAGTTACCAGTTAATATTTATGAACTTGGTTTAATTTATGATATTCAGGTAAAAGGAAAAAAAGCTGAAATTAAAATGACCTTAACCACACCAAATTGTCCTGTTGCAGAGAGTTTACCAAAAGAAGTAAAAGAAGGAGCTATGCAAGTTGAAGAAATTGATGATGTTGATCTTCAATTAGTTTGGGACCCACCTTGGAACAAAGATATGATGTCAGATGCCGCTAAGTTGGAGTTAAATTTGTAATGAATCCTATAATTAAATTAAGTGAAAATGCAGCAAACAGAATTAAAGAAATCATGTCTAGTGCCGAAAAAGATGCTTTAGGAGTGAGAGTTTCAGTTAAATCTGGAGGATGCGCAGGCATGTCATATGTAATGGAATATTCTAAAGAACTTAACCCGAATGATGAGGTAATTGAGGACAAGGGAGTTAAGGTTTTTATAGATTCTGCTGCAGTGATGTATTTATTAGGTACAGAAATGGATTACAAAAAAGAGGATTTTTCCTCAACTTTTGTGTTCAATAATCCCAATGAAACAGAGAGATGTGGTTGTGGGGAGTCTTTCAAAGTAGAATAAAATTTAGTATCCCATAAGTTGCATAGCTGTATTGCTTATAATGCATATCTAGTATATAATTATTATATGAACGTTTTTGAATTTAGAAATTTATTAGCGTCTGAAGACAGAAAAGAGAAAAGAAAAAGCCTGCAAAGATCTCTTATCAAATCTGTTGAAACAGGAGCTAATGGAACTCAAGATTACGTTGTTAAAAAAGGTCCTGGCAAAAATAAGATTGCCACTACTAGACAATAATTTTTAACAACTATAATACATGTCGAACTCTATTGGGTGTGGTGTGTGTTCGAAATTATGTATTTCCTCAAATTTTAAAGCAATGTAAGCATCTATCTGATCATCAGTGAAAACGTTACCTTGTTTTAAAAAATCTCTGTCCTTATCCAAACTTTCCATTGCTTCTCTTAATGAGCCACAAACAGTAGGTATCTTTTTAACCTCATTTTCAGATAAAGCATAAAGATCTTTGTCAAAAGATTTACCTGGATCAATTTTATTCTTAATACCATCTAGTCCAGCCATAAGCATTGCTGCAAAAGTTAAGTATGGGTTTCCAGCTGCATCACCAAATCTAATTTCACATCTCGCAGCCTTTTTACTTAGAGTAATAGGGATCCTACATGAAGCTGACCTGTTTCTTGCTGAGTATGCTAATAACACTGGGGCTTCAAATCCCGGGATCAATCTTTTGTAACTATTGGTTGTTGCGTTTGAAAAAGCGTTTATAGCTTTCGCATGTTTTAAAATTCCACCAATATAATGTAAAGCTAAATCGGATAAGCCAGCATATTTATCTCCTGAAAATAATGCTGTATTTCCTTTCCAAATTGATTGGTGCACGTGCATACCTGATCCATTATCGCCTTTTACTGGTTTAGGCATAAAAGTTGCAGTTTTTCCAAATGAATGTGAAACCATATGAACCGCATATTTATATAATTGCAAGTTATCTGCTTGATCAACTAAAGTTCCAAAATACATTCCAAGTTCATGCTGACTTGGAGCAACTTCATGGTGATGTTTCTCAACTTTAATACCCATGTCTTTCATTGCTTTTAAATACTCACTTCTCATATCTTGTGCACTATCAACAGGAGGAACTGGGAAGTAACCACCTTTGATACCAGGTCTGTGTCCCATATTTCCGTTTTCATATTTTTTTCCAGTGTTGTAAGGGCCTTCAGTACTATCAATTTTGAAGCCAGTTTCATTCATGTCATTTTTAAATCTTACATCATCGAATACAAAAAATTCAGCTTCTGGACCAAAAAATGCTTTATCGCCAATTCCAGATTTTTTTAAATATGCCTCAGCTTTTTTTGCTGTTCCTCTAGGATCTCTCTCGTAAGGATCTTTTTTTATTGCATCTAAAATATCACAAAAAATATTTAATGTATTATGAGATGTAAATGGATCAACTACAGTTCTGCTTAAATCAGGCTTTAAAATCATGTCAGATTCATTAATAGCTTTCCAACCTGCAATTGAGGAGCCATCAAAGAAAATTCCATCGTTTAACATATCTTCGTCAACTACCTTAGTGTCCATTGTAACGTGTTGAAGTTTACCTCTAGGGTCAGTAAATCTTAGATCAACGTAATCGATCTCTTTGTCTTTAATAACTTTTAATACATTTTTTGCACTCATTATATCTCCTCTGTAATCTTGTGGGTTGTGATACCAAATAAAGACTGATAAATAATCCTCTTTTACTTAATAACACCTATGCATTTTTAACATAAGTGTATATTGAAAAGACTAAGAATACTAACAATTCAGAGTTGAATAATGACATTACTTGATAAAGAACCAGTTCGAAGAGTTGGAAGAATTATTAGAGAATTCGACCAAAATTTAAGTGTTAGTGTTTTAGAAACTTCAGCTAGAACTGCTTTAGAAGCCGCATCTTCTTTAGGGTGTGAGGTCGGAGCTATAGTTAAAAGCTTACTTTTTAAGACAGATAATAAGTTTACTTTATTTTTGGTTGCTGGAGATAAGAAAGCTTCCCTTAAAAAAATTAAAAAAAATATTAAATTTAATGATGTTTCGATGGCTACTGCTGAAGATGTAAAAAACATTACTGGTTATACTATTGGCGGTGTTTCACCAGTAGGCCATTTAGAAAATGTTGATATTTACATAGATAATTCTTTAAATAGGTTTGATTTTTTATTTGCTGCTGCAGGTCATCCAAATTGTATATTTAAAATCAATTTCTCAGATTTAAAGAAAATTACAAAAGGAACAATTGAAGATATTACCGAATGAGACAACCAAAACTATTAGATTATCTTTTATTAATTTTGTTAGCTTTAATATGGGCATCAGCTTTTTTTAATATCAAAATTGCAACCTATTCATTTGGACCAATTACCATTGCATTTTTAAGAGTGTTTTTTGGAGCAATACCAGTTTTGTTGCTTTGTTATTATAAAAAGATAAAGATCGAAGCTTTTTCAAAAGATTGGTATTGGTTCGCAATGATAGGATTTATAAATCTAGTAGCCCCTTTTTTTTTAATTGCCTACGGCGTGCAATCAGTTCAAAGTAATTTGGCTGCGATATTGATGTCAACTACACCATTAAGTTCAACTGTGCTTGGTCATTTTTATACAAAGAATGAGAAATTCAATTTTATCAAAACAATAGGAATCTTAATTGGTTTTTCTGGAATACTTTATTTATTTTCTGATAATATTTTGATTAATGAAAATAATTTTTTTTCCGCAATACTAATTCTATTAGGCTCAACTTGTTATGTAATAGGCGGTGTTCTAACCTTAAAAATTAGTAAGAAAAAAAATGAAAATGTAACTGGCTCAATACTGGTTTGGGCAGTTTTGATTTTGATACCTATTGCAAGTATTGTTGAACAACCATGGAATGTCTCGCCAAGGTTAGACTCCACAATATCCGTGATATATCTTGGCCTAGTTTCTACTGGAATTGCATGGTTATTGAGATTTAGAATTTTAGTTAATAATGGACTGATATTTCAGTCACAAGTTTCATATTTAATTCCAATTTTTGGAACTATTTTGAGTTATATTTTCCTGAAGGAATTGATCACTTTCAAAGTTTTGATATCTCTCATTGCGGTATCAGTAGGAATTTATTTTGTGAGAAAAGCAGACAATAAAATTAGTAAAATAAAGCTCGATTAATACAATTCTTAGTTGAAAACATTAATGACCCATTTACATCATTCCCAAAAAGGTCTTTAATTAATTTATATAAATAACAAGAGGAGAAAAAAATGAGTGCAGAAGCAATGAAAGTGTCATCTGTATTAGATACTTCTCATTTAAAGGTTAAATTTCCGTTCAAAGCAAAATATGGAAACTACATTAATGGAAAATTTGTAGAACCAAAATCAGGCAAGTATTTTGATAATGTTAGCCCGATCTCAAATGAGAAAATCTGTTCAGTTGCACGATCAGACGAAAAAGACGTAGAGGCAGCATTAGATGCGGCTCACGCAGCTTTCCCTGAATGGGGAAAAACAGATATCACTACGCGATCAAATATATTGTACAAAATCGCTGATGTGTTGGAAAAAAATCTAAACTTACTTGCAACAGCTGAATGTTTAGATAATGGAAAACCAATAAGAGAGTGTATGGCAGCAGATTTACCTTTGGTTATTGACCATTGGAGATATTTTGCTGGTGTGATTAGAGCAGAAGAAGGTTCAATCGCTGAAATAGCAAATAACCAATACTCATACAATTTTCATGAACCATTAGGTGTAGTTGGTCAGATAGTTCCATGGAATTTCCCATTATTAATGGCGACATGGAAATTGGCTCCAGCTTTAGCAGCAGGTAACTGTTCAGTTTTAAAACCAGCTGAACAAACGCCAGCATCCATAATGGTGATGATGGAACTTATTGGAGATTTATTACCTCCAGGAGTTGTCAACATTGTTAGTGGTTTTGGATTAGAAGCAGGTAAGCCTTTAGCATCATCAAAAAGAGTTGCTAAAGTTGCATTTACTGGTGAAACTACAACAGGAAGATTGATTATGCAGTATGCTGCACAAAACATAATTCCAATTACCTTGGAGTTAGGTGGAAAATCTCCGAACATTTTCTTTGAGGATATCATGGATAAAGATGATGATTTCTTTGATAAATGTATTGAGGGTTTTGTAATGTTCAATCTAAACCAGGGTGAGGTTTGTACTTGTCCAAGTAGAGCTTTAGTTCAAGAGTCGATCTATGATAAATTCATGGAAAGAGCTATAGCTAGAACAAAAGCTGTTGTTCAAGACAATCCTTTGAAAATGGAAACTATGATTGGGGCGCAAGCGTCAGTAGAGCAAATGGAAAAGATTAAATCTTATCTGGAGCTTGGAAAAAAAGAGGGCGCTAAAGTTCTAACAGGTGGAAGTGTTGCTAAACTTAATAGTGGGTTGGAAAAAGGTAATTACATTCAACCGACTGTTTTTGAGGCAAAAAATGACATGCGAATTTCTCAAGAAGAGATCTTCGGACCAGTTGTATCTGTGATTAAATTTAAAGATGAAGCAGAGGCATTAAAAATTGCTAATGATACTCTTTATGGTTTAGGAGCAGCTGTATGGACTAGAAATGGAAATATCGCTCACAGAATGGGTAGAGCGATACAAGCAGGGATAGTATGGACTAATTGTTATCATGCTTACCCAGCTCACTCACCATTTGGTGGATACAAACAATCTGGAGTTGGTAGAGAAACTCACAAAATGATGCTTAATCATTACAGGCAGAATAAGAATCTTCATGTTTCTTATGCTGAGAAAAAATTAGGCTTCTTTTAATCAAATAATATATACTGGTCCATGATTCGATATCATGGGCCAGAGAAGAAATATGAAAGTATCTGCAACACATTCTGCACTAAGTTTATTGTCTGAACTAAAAGAAAAATATGGTGAAAAGTTAATGTTTCATCAATCAGGTGGATGTTGTGATGGAAGTGCACCTATGTGTTTCCAAGAAGGTGAATTTCCATTGGGAGACAATGATATTAAACTTGGAGAAATAGGTGGAGTTCCATTTTATATGAATGGTGATCAATATGAAAAATGGAAACACACTGATCTTACGATAGATGCCGTAAAGGGAATTGGTGGAATGTTTTCATTAGACAATGGAACTGGAAGAAGATTTTTGACTAAATCTGAAATATGTCTCGTAGTGGACAACGATAATCCAAATCATTAAATAATCTCAAAATTTTAACTAAAATGGCTATTTATCTTAGTTCCCAAAAAATAATTAAAGAATGGATTGATTATAATAATCATATGAATGTTTCTTACTATCTTTTAATTTTTGATAAATATGGTGCAGATACATTAAATAATATTTTTAAAATGGGAGAACATTCAGCAAAAACAACAGGTAAAAGCACTATGATTGTTGAGTCAAATATTACTTATAATCAAGAATTAAAAGTTGACGATGAAGTAGATATTAATTTAATTTTTTTCGATCATGATAAAAAAAGACTTCAATATAAAATGGAGATGATCCATAAGGAGAAAAAATATTTAGCATCGACCATTGAAATCTTAGCTTTATATGTTGATTTAAATATAAGAAAAGTTTCTGAATTTGAAGCTGAAAAAGTCAAAATAATGGACGATTATATAAAAAAAAACTCTTCAAATTTTAAAAGTGAAAATTTGAAATTCTCAAATAAATTAAAAAAAAATTAATATAACTTCCAGTCCGCTACTGGAAGTTATATATTAAATTACTGACCGGGTGCTTTATAACCAATTTTACTTGCTTTTGATGTAGCTTTAGTAAAATCAATAGCCTCTAACATTGTTAAGTTTTTAACTGCACCAGATCCCTCAACAACTAATTTAATTGCTGCAAAATCATCAAAACTTGGCATTTCTGCTACAACAACAAAATCATATGAACCTCTTACAATATCCATGCTATGCATAGTTCCGCCCATTGCTTTTGTTAATTGTTCCACTACAGCTTTTCTATCACTTGTTGGATCTTTTAAAAATCCTTGAAAAGCTTTTTCAGTGTAGTTTCCCATTATATATGCTTTCATATAAACTCCTTTTTTTTGTTGTTAGAGTATCATCTAAACTTGTTAAATTAATGTGTAAAAATTACATAGTAGACACAACCTGCAGTAATGTTAGATTAAATGATGTACGAAAAATTTGGTCAATTCATTGATGGAAAATGGTGTCAATCCTCTGACAAATCTACATACGAAGTAATTAATCCAGCTAATGAGGAAACTTTAGGTCACGCATCTAAGGCTACACCAAAAGATGTTGATAGAGCATTAAAATCTGCTGAAAAAGGTTTGCAGGTTTGGAAAAAAACACCTCCTTGGCAAAGGTCATACATCATAAGACGTATTGCCGATAAGATAAGAGAGAAACAAGATGTTTTAGCGAAATGGATGACATTAGAAGTTGGCAAACCTTTTGTAGAGGCTAAGGGTGAGGTAAATGGAGCTGCGGATATTTTTGAGTGGAACGCAGAAGAAACTAAAAGAATTTACGGTCAAACAGTTGAGAGTAGATTTGAAGATACTAGAGTACATGTTTATTACCAACCAGTAGGTGTTGTAGCTGCATTATCTCCTTGGAATTTTCCAGCAGTTCTGTCTGCAAGAAAAATTTCTACAGCTTTAGCAGCTGGTTGTTCCGTAATAATTAAACCAGATGTGATAACTCCAGGAGTTGTAATGGAAATGGTAAATATTTGTAGTGAATGTGGTGTGCCACCAGGTGTAGTAAATCTTTTATCAGGAGATCCTCCTAGTATCGCTCAACAATTAATAGCATCTGATATTATAAAAAAGATTTCAATAACTGGCTCATCAAGAGTTGGAAAATTAATTTTAAAACAAGCAGCTGATAAAGTCCAGAGAGTGACAATGGAGTTAAGTGGTCATTCTCCATTTATAGTTTTTGATGATGCTGATATTAAAAAAGCTACAGATATGGCAATCGCAGCAAAATTCAGAAATAATGGTCAAGTTTGTATATCGCCAAATAGATTTTATATTCAAGAGAGTAAAAAAGATGAGTTTGTAAATTTGTTTGTTGAAAAAACTAAAAAACTCAAAATTGGTAATGGAATGGATCCGTCTACACAATTAGGCCCATTAACAACTAAGAAAAGATTAAATGAAATTGAGGAATTGGTTGAAAAAACTAAACAAGAAGGTGCTAAAGTTTTATTAGGAGGAAAAAAACCAGCTGGATTCAATAAAGGTTTTTTTTATGAGCCAACTGTCTTTGATCATGTTAGAGACGATTTTACAATAATGAAACAAGAACCATTTGGACCACTTGTGCCCATGTTATCTTTTAAATCTTTTGATGAAGTTATAGAAAGAGCAAATAATCACGAGCTAGGTCTTTCAAGTTATATTTGTACAAATTCAATGGAAAAAGCACATAAAGCATCTGAACTAATGGAAACAGGAACAGTTGCAGTTAATACTCCACTAGTTGCAATTGCAGAAGCTCCTTTTGGTGGTATAAAACAAGCTGGCTATGGTAGGGAAGGTGGATCAATGGCAATTAAAGATTATTTAAATGTAAAATATACTCATTTGGGTTTAAAAGGTTAGACTTATGAAACTATTACGAATAGGCGAAAAAGGAAAAGAGAAACCTGCAGTAATTGACGATCAAAATAATTACAAAGACTTATCATCAGTTATTGAAGATTTTAATCCAAAAACTTTAAATTTTGAAACTTTAAAAAAAATAAAAAACACAGATTTATCAAAGTTACCAACTATTGACTCAAATCAAAGAATAGGTGCGTGTGTCTCAAAACCTTCCAAGTTTATTGGAATAGGCTTAAACTTTAAAGATCATGCTGAGGAACAAAATTTACCAATTCCAAAAGAACCAATTATTTTTTCAAAGTTTACAAGTTGTATTACAGGACCAAATGATCCAATAGTTGTACCAAAAGGATCTAATCATACTGATTGGGAAGTTGAAATTGGTTTTGTAATTGGAAAAAAAGCTATTAATGTCAGTATTGAAAACGCCTTAGATCATGTCCTTGGTTTTTTTCTAGTTAATGATGTGAGTGAAAGAGATTTTCAAAAGAATAGAGGTTTAACTTGGGATAAAGGAAAGGGTTTTGATACTTTCGGTCCTATAGGTCCATTCATAGTTACTACAGATGAATTACCAGACTATCAAAATTTAGATATGTTTTTAGATGTAAATGGGAAACGGATGCAAACTGGAAATACAAGTAAAATGATTTTTGATATTAAAACTTTAGTTTCTTATATGAGCATGTGTATGAGTTTACACCCTGGTGATATTTGTTGTACTGGAACACCTCCAGGTGTTGGAGAGAATATGAAACCACCTCATTTTTTAAAAGGCGGGGAGGAAGTAGTTTTAGGTATAGATAAACTTGGTACTCAAAAACATCAGGTTGTTCCTTACAAGGAATAATATAAATTTTATTTATTAGATGTTAGAAATATTTATTGCTTTAGGTGCGGGTTTGATAAGTTTTTTATCCCCATGTGTATTACCATTAATACCTGGTTATATCTCTTATATTTCTGGTACTTCATTGAATGAATTAATAGAAAAAAAAAATATAAACTTAATTCCTATCATTCTTTTTACAATTGGTTTTTCAATTGTTTTTATTATTTTTGGTGCTGCTTCAACTTTTTTAGGCCAAGTATTATTACAAAATTCAAACGAATTGAGGGTTGGTGCTGGATTAGTAATCTGTATTTTATCTTTACATTTAATTGGAATTATAAATTTAAAATTTTTGAATTATGAAAAAAGACTTCAAACAAATAATAACACTAATTTTTTTAGCCCAATATTAATTGGTATGGCTTTTGCTTTTGGTTGGACACCATGTATAGGTCCTATTCTTGGATCAATCTTAGCACTTGCCTCAACAGAGGAGAGTATTAATAGAGGTATAATACTTTTATCGTTTTATTCTTTAGGACTTGCTTTACCATTTATTTTATCAGGTTACTTAATTCAAAAATTTTTAATTTTTTCAAAAAATTTTAAAAAGAACATTAATTTAATTTCAAAAATTGGTGGTGTAATATTATTAATTACCGGTATATTAATATTAACAAACCAGTTACAAGCATTAGGTTATTATTTACTTAATATATTTCCTTTTTTGCAAAACTTTGGATGATTGATTATGAAGATTTATCAAATTGACTCAAGCGCTAGAAAAGATGGATCGACCTCAAGAGCTTTAGCTAAAAAGTTACTTGAAAAAATAAAAAAACCTGAAGATGAAGTTATTTATAGAGATTTAAATGAAGAGATGGTTTTTGTGAGTGGCTTAACAGAATCTGGAATGAATATTGACGAAAAAGATCAAAATGAAAATCACAAAAAAATGTTTGAGCTCTCTAATCAACTCGTAAAAGAGCTCAAAGAGAGTGATATTATAATAATCTCAGCACCAATTTATAATTATGGCCCTCCTGCAACTTTAAAAGCTTGGTCGGATTTAGCAGCAAGAATTGGAGAAACATTTAAATTTAAACCCAATGGTAGAAGAGAAGGTTTGTTAAAAAATAAAAGAGCTTATTTGGTAATTACATCTGGAGGAACTAAGTTGAACAGTAATGAGGACTTTTTAACTCCTTGGTTGAAATTTATTTTGAATTTTTTTGGTATAGAAAAAGTTGAGACAATCAGTGCAGATCAAATGGCTTTAGATTATGAAAAATCAATTAAAGAAGCTCACGCACAAATTGATAAAATAAAACTATAATTAAATTTAACTTTGAAATTTTGATTTGTTCTTTTCTAATTCAATAAAATAAATTAATATATTTTTAGGGGTGTCTTAACAGACTGAGATTAAACCCTATGAACCTGTCCGGTAATTCAGAAAGGGAACAATGGATAAAACGTATTTTTTAACACAATCAACTTCATTATCTTTGGTAATTTTTGTATGTTTAATTTTTTTATCATTTGGAATTTATTACTCTAATAACTATCGAGGTTTAAAAAACTATTTAACTGCAAATAGAAATATTGGATTTCTCTCATTAACCACAAGTTTGACATCATCAGCATTAGGTGCATGGATTCTTTTTGGTCCTGCCTCTGCTGCAACTTGGGGAGGATTAGGTGCAGTAATTGGGTATTCTCTAGGGACAGCTTTTCCAATGTTTATTTTTATATATCTTGGAAAAAAAATTAGAAAAGAGTTTCCTCAAGGTTCCACGCTCATTGAATTTTTAAGAAAAAAATTTGGTAAAAGTTTATTTAAACTTATTTTGCTGATGACAATTTTTTATATGTTTATTTTCTTATGTGCTGAAGTTACAGCAGTTGCAGTTTTGATTAACTATATTTCAGGTGCTGAACTTTGGATTACTGCTTTAATCGTGCTTTTGTGTACTTTAACTTATACTTTATATGGTGGATTAAAAGCTTCCATATTGACTGATAACATTCAAATGTTTGTCATTGGTTTTTTATTATTAATTTCTTTAATATATATTTTGTCTTTCACAGGATCAAAATTTTCATTTAATTTTGTAAAAGAAAAAAACCCACATCTTTTAAGTGGATCTTATTTGCCTGGTTATACCTCTGGTTTAACTTTTTTTATTGCTGTAGCAGCAACAAATCTATTTCATCAAGGCAATTGGCAACGTATTTATGCAGCAAAAGATTATAAAACTTTAAAAAAAAGTTTGATTATATCTTTTTTGATAATTGTTCCGATTGTTTTTTTTATGGGTTTAACAGGACTTGTGGCTTTCTCACTTAACTCATCAATTAGACCTGATCTCGGTTTTTTTTACTTATTACTGAATGAACAAGCAATATTTTTATCAATAGTAATTATTATTTTAGGTCTAGCATTAACAATTTCAACTGTAGATACCTTAATTAATGCAATATCAAGTTTAATTATAGTCGATGGAAAAGCTACATTTAGATTTAAAAAAAAGACTAATTATATAAATTTTTCAAAATATATAATTGTATTTTTATCCATAATATCTTTTACAATTGCATCTTATGGCTTTGATATTTTATATTTGTTTTTACTGGCAGACTTATTTTGTTGCGCGTTCGTTTTAACAGTTTTTTATAGTTTTTATAATAAGATTGATGAAAAAAATGCATATATATCAATCCTTATTGGGTTTTTAGCCGGATTTTTGTTATTCCCTTCACCAGATTTCTCAAAAAGTTTATTAGTTGGAATATTGTTATCAAAAGAAATATTTAGTCCTTTTATATCCCAATCATTATTATTTTTGTCATTTATCATTGCAACTTTTTTACCTTTTTTGGTTCTTAAGGCTCAAAAGATCAAATTTTAGTCGATTGTATTAAGTGAATTAATAGTTATATAACTGACCGAATGTCAGAAAATCAAATAGTAATTAATTATCTCTCTAAGGTTTATGATAATGGCTTTAATGCTTTAAAAAATATAAACCTCAGTATCAAAAAAGGAGAAATTTTTGCGATGCTTGGACCGAATGGTGCAGGTAAAACTACTTTGATTAGCATTATTTGTGGCATTGTAAAACCATCATCAGGAAAAGTTACAGTTGAAGACTTTGATATCATTGAGGATTATAGGGAAACAAGATCACGCATAGGACTCGTTCCTCAAGAATTAACTTTAGAGCAATTTGAAACTGTTTTTAATAACGTTTCTTATTCAAGAGGTTTGTATGGAAAAAAACCTGATCCAAAGCATATTGAAAAAATTTTGAAACAACTCAGTCTTTGGGACAAAAAAGATTTAATCTTGCGAAAATTATCAGGTGGAATGAAAAGAAGAGTTTTAATCGCTAAAGCATTGTCTCATGAACCAAAAATTTTGTTCTTAGATGAACCTACTGCTGGTGTAGATGTTGAATTGAGACAAGAGATGTGGAAGGTAGTAAAATCATTAAGAGAAATAGGTGTTACAATTATTTTAACAACTCATTATATTGAAGAGGCCGAAGCGATTGCTGATCGAGTGGGAGTTATTAATCAAGGAGAAATTATTATTGTAGAACAAAAGAAAGAACTTATAAAAAAAATGGGTCGAAAAGTTTTATCAGTTGAATTACAGGAGGAAATTCAAGATATTCCAGACTCATTAAAAAAATATAATTTGATTATCGGAAATAATAAAATGTCGCTAGTTTACACTTATAACCTCGAAGAAAAACAGACAGGGATTACAAATCTTTTACAAGATATAAAAGACTCAGGATTGAAATTGAGAGATTTAAAAACAGAACAAAGTAATTTAGAAAAAATATTTGTAACTTTAGTAAGGGAAAATAATGAAAATTAATTATTATGGATTTAAAGCTATTTACTTTCATGAAATGGATAGATTTAGACGAACTTTAGGTCAATCTCTTTTATCACCAGTAATTTCAACATCATTATATTTTATTGTTTTTGGTTCTGTCATCGGTGGTTACGTTCAAAAAATTGATGGTATCAGTTATGGATCTTTTATAGTTCCAGGATTGCTGATGTTAACTCTATTAACTCAATCAATAAGTAATACATCTTTTGGAATATTTTTTCCCAAATTTAATGGGACTATTTATGAGATTTTAGCTGCACCTATATCCGCTTATGAAATTGTATTGGCATTTGTAAGTGCTGGAGCTACCAAAACACTGATTGTTGGTTTTGTAATTTTTTTGACAGCACAATTTTTTGCTGATGTACAAGTTCAATATCCATTGCTAATGATTTTTTTATTAGTTCTCGTTTCTTTTACATTTGCATTATTTGGATTTTTAGTTGGTTTAGTTAGCAAGGACTTTGAACAGATGTCAATAATCCCATCTTTTGTGATAACACCAATGGTATTTTTAGGTGGAAGTCTTTACTCATTAGATATGTTACCTGAATTTTGGCAAGTAGTTACTTATTTTAATCCAGTTGTTTACCTAATTAGTAGCCTTAGATACTCTTTCTATGGCATATCAGATTTTAATATTTGGATTAGTGTAGGTTTAATGGTGTTATTTTTGTCAGTTTGCGTAATTATTGTCTCTATATTACTTAAAAAAGGTTACAGCATTAAGTCTTAAAAGAGATTTATTTAAAAATTTTTTTGAGTTTTTTTAGGTTATCTAGATTATCAACTGTGTACCATTTTTTTGGCATTACATCAGAAACATATAATTGTCTGATTTTAATTAATCTTTTCCAGAGAGTATTAAAATCATCAGTTGGTTTAACTTTATCATTAATCTTTTTTGGATTTAATATTTGAATACCGGTACAGTAAATATCAGATTTTTGTGTTCTTGAGAGTTTTTTAACAATATTTTTTTTTTTAAAAATAAAATCTCCCGCTAATCCTTTAATTGGTTTTGTTGGAATTAACATGCATAAGGGCTGACCTTTTTTATAATAATCTCTCTCAAGTTTTTTAAAATCAATGTTAGTGACGTTGTCGCAAGTTAAGACATAAATTGGAGAGTTAAATGATTTAAATATAGAGTTGAATATCCACCAAGAATTACCTCTTTTGTCTGTATTTATTATTGATGAAACTTTTTCTTCTATTAAATGTTTAGCTAAAATAGGCCCTTTATAACCAACTGAAATATGAACAAAGTTTAAATATTTTTTCAGTCTTTTGATACCTCTTGCGATTAATGAAGTTTGTTTAAATTTAACCAAACCTTTAGGAATTTTTTTGGTAAGTGGCATTAATCTGGTTCCTCGACCAGCTGCCATTATAAAAGCATGATTTATTTTTTTATAAGTCATTAGATTTCAGCCCAAATTTGATTATTTTTTCAATTTCGGACTGCGCTAATCTTTTTGCATTTTCAGAAGATACAATTTGTTTGAGTGGTTTTTTTAAAAGATTATTAAAATCAATTACAAAATATTTTCTATTCTTTATTTTCATCTCTTTAGCGTATTTTAACTCATCTTCACCAATTAGATATTCATCTTGTCGGTCACCTTTTCTGGATTGAATTATTTTATATTTACCACCAAATCTTTTTGTCCAGACTTTTAAGAAATCAATCATTTTTGCAGATTTCATTTCAGCTGAAAGAATTTTTCCATTTAATTTATTTTTAAGTTTTAGTGCCTGATCAATTAAACTTACAGCTTCATTAACTGAGAAAAAAAATCGCCTCATATAAGGACCAGTGGTAAGTATAGTCTTATTTTTTTTATACATTTGTTTCCAAATTGGTAGAACAGATCCAGTTGACCATGTTACATTACCATATCTCACACAAATAAATTTAGTTTTACTATAAGATTTTATCGATGAAAAAAGTCTTTCCATACAAGACTTACTTAAACCATAAATGTTTTTAATTGGTGGCGATGCTTTGTCGGTTGAGACACCTATAACTGTTGGAACTTTTTTGTTTATACAAGCGCGAACAATATTTGTAGATCCAAGTATATTTACATCGATACATTCAAATGGAAATTTTTCTGATAAATCTACAAATTTTGTTGCTGCTGCATGAATTACGATATCAGGTTTAGTGTAATTTAAACAATCATGTACAGACTCAATATTAGAAACATCTAAAGGTACTACTTCACAATTTGTTAAATTCTTTACTAAGAAATTTTGTTTATTATTACGAGCGCCAAGAAAAACTTTATATTTTTTCTTATAAAAATTAGCTAAATTTCTTCCTAGATAACCAGTACCACCCGTTATTAGAATTTTTTTCATTATTAAATATTATAAATTTGTTTATAATTTTAAATTAAATAATGTCTATATCTATTCATATACCTTTTTACAATCCAAATCCTAAAAAAAAAGAGGGATTTAGAAATTTAACTAGATTTGATTATTTAAAAGAAAATATTTCGAGTCTAAAAAATTTATCTATCAAAACTAATATATTTATTCATACACATAACAATTTTTTAGATAATAAAAGTTTAGATGCAAACGTAATTAATCACAAAATAAGCTATGATGAATTAAATAAAGGATACCTTACTTGGCTTACAAGGCCTGAGATGAAAAAACAAAAGAATGATTACGAATATTTTATGTATCTCGAACATGATATAAAATTTACTGAAGAAAATTTACAATATTATCTTAAGTATCAAAAAAGTTTTTTAAAAAGAAAGTATAACTTGGGATTTTTAATTTATGAAAAAAATAATGAAGATAATAAAAATTATAGTATTCATGTTTCAAATAGATTGAATAATTATATTGATATTGAAGATAGAAATTTTTTTATCAACGATATTGAAAACTATTGTTGCTTTTGGATTTATAATAAAGATCAATTTAACGATTTTTTAGAATCTAAATGGTGGAACTTTGAAAAAAAAGTTCATAATTATAGACATCATTATGGAACAACTGAAAGATCATCTATTGGTTTAAATGCGCTAAATATTAATTATTTTAAAGCCACTTTGTTACCCGAAATAAATAACAAACCTGATCCAGGGAGTTTTGTCGAGCATATGACTAATAATTATCAAAACCGATTTGATGAATTTAAAGGTATGGGATTTAAGGATATCAGAGGTGTCTGCACTTTAAAATTAGATGAAGTGTTTGCTGAAAATAATTTAAAAAAACAATCAAATTTAACACTTTTGTTGAGAAGAATTTCTAAAATTATTTATTGGAACTCAAGATTTATAACAAGGCTTTTTAAAAAAAAAACTTTATAAAAAAACTAACTGACCCATTTCTGGGCCAGTTAATACACTAATATACAAGAGGAGTTGTTTTATTAGAATTGTTCTGACTCTGTTGAGCCATCCATTGCTGTGGTTGTGCTTTTTCCACTACTTATAGTATTAGAAACAGCATCAAAATAAGATGTACCTACTTCTCTTTGGTGTTTTACACTTGTGTAACCATCTTTTTCACGAGCAAATTCTTGTTGTTGAATCTTAGAATAAGCAGTCATACCTTCTTTTTTGTATTTTTCTGCTAATTCAAAAATTGCAATATTTTGTGTATGAAAGCCAGCTAGCGTTATAAATTGAAATTTATAGCCCATTTTACTTATTTCTTTTTGGAATGAAGCAATTTCGTTATCCGTTAAATGCTTCTTCCAATTAAAAGATGGAGAACAATTGTATGCTAAAAGTTTTCCAGGAAATTTTTCATGAATTGCATCTGCAAATTTTTTAGCTTCTTCAAGATTTGGTGTGGCTGTTTCACACCAAATTAAATCTGAGTAAGGTGCATACGCTAATCCTCTTGAAATAGCTTGTTCGATTCCTGATTTTACATAATAAAATCCTTCTGGAGATCTTTCACCAGTTAAAAAAGGTTTATCGTTTTCATCAAAATCATTTGTTATTAGTTTCGCAGCATTAGCATCTGTCCTAGCTAAAATTATCAATGGAACATCAGCAATATCAGCTGCCAATCTTGCAGCTTTCAAATTTTTTAACATTGTTCCTGTTGGTACAAGCACTTTACCACCCATATGACCACATTTTTTTTCACTAGCTAATTGATCTTCAAAATGAACACCTGCTGCACCAGCTTTAATAAACTTTTTTGTAAGTTCAAAAACATTTAATGGACCTCCAAAACCCGCTTCACCATCTGCAATAATTGGAAGCATATAATCAATTCTTTTCTCTTTTTTCATATCGCCATCTTTTAGTTCCATATGTTGAATTTGGTCTGCTCTTAGCAAAGCGTTATTCATAGATTCGACAAGTTTTGGAGCACTATCATATGGATATAAAGATTGATCTGGGTACATTTCGCCAGCACTATTAGCATCTGCAGCTACTTGCCAACCACTTAGATAAATTGATTTTAGACCAGCTTTAGCATGTTGAACTGCTTGATTTCCTGATAAAGATCCTAAAGTGCTTATATAATTTTCTGTATTAAGAAGTTTCCAAAGTTTAACTGATTGTTGTTTACATAGAGAATATTCAATTTTAATTGAGCCTCTTAATCTTTCAACTTCATCGGGGGTATAATCTCTTTTAATGCCTGCAAATCTTTTTAGTTCGTATGAGATATTTTCTGCACTCATAATTAGTAGTTACCTCAGAAGTTAAAATTAAAATGAAAAAGTAAAATTTGATTTAGTTAGAGTCGTTAAGTGTCTCAACCAAATCTTTCATTCCACTTGAACCCCAATCACAATGATCATCTCTCATGTAAATACCTCTGCTATTATGTCTAGCAAGATCCTCATTTTTTATGATTTGAGCTTCATTTTCTGTGTTTTTTTGTTTATCAGTCATGTAAATCTTATAATTTACAAAATTTACAAAATCTATAAAAAAGGAAAAAAAGCTTGTAAATTTAGGAAAATAATTGTAAATATAAATTTACAAAATTTACAAATAGAAAATATGAGTCAAAATGATTTAAAAATAGGACCAAAAATCAAGGCTTTTAGACGTCAACTGGGTCTTCAAGCTAATAAACTTGCGCGAGAAATAAATATTTCACCTAGTTATTTGAATTTGATTGAGGGAGGAAAAAGAAAAATAGACGGGGATCTACTTTTAAAAATTTGCGAAAAGTTAAATATCGAACTTTCTCAATTAACATCAAAAGATGATGTAAATTTAGAAAATACACTTTCAGAAATTTTAGATGATAAATTATTTGAGGATCTTGATATTTTGGGGCCAGAGGTCAAAGATCTTGTAGGAACTAATCCAAAAATTGGAAAAGCAATTGTAAGATTAGGAGATATTTTAAAAAAAAAAGACCATGAATTAGTAAATAAAATTGAAAAAATTTCTGGAAAAATTGTTGATAATAGAAAAAACTCATTTCCAGGTGAAGTTATTTCAGACTTTCTTCAAGAAAATAAAAACTATTTTCCAAAATTAGAGGATTTTGCCAATAAAGTTTTTGAAAAAGTTCAAAAAAATAATCGTACAAGATATGTTGCTCTTTGTGATTATTTAAAATCTGAATATGACATTATTGTCAAAGATGTTATTCCAGAAGAAAATAAACCTTTTTCAAAAATTTATAACAAAAATAAAAAAGAACTCCTGTTAAGTGATTATAGTTCTCTTGAAACAAAAAAACTTCATGCAGCTGCACAAATTGCACAAGAGGGAGCAATTAAAGAAATTGAGGATTATTTAACTAAATTTACTTTTCCATCAGAAGAGTCTAAAAAGTTAACTAAAATTGCTTTGCTTAATTATTGTGGTGCTGCAATATTAATGCCTTATAAACTTTTTCATTCAGAGTGTAAAAAACTTAAATACGATCTTGAGTTATTACAAAATACTTTTGCAACATCGTTTGAACAAGTAGCTCATAGAGTAACCTGTTTGCAAGATCCAAAACTACCTGGAATTCCATTTCATTTTTTAAGGGTAGATATGGCTGGAAATATTTCTAAAAGATTTTCTTTGTCTGGAATTGAAATTCCAAGATATGGAGGTGCGTGTCCAAGATGGAATGTTTATTCTGCATTTACAAGACCTGGAGTTATTCAAAGTGCTGTAAGTAAAATGACCAATGGAGAAAAATATGTTTGTATTGCACGAACTGTTGAAAAAGGGATTGGAAGATTTGGTAGAGCAAAAAGTATTTTGTCTATCGGGTTAGGTTGCGAAGCAAAATATGCCAAAGATTTTGTATATACTGAAAATGTTAACTTGAGTGAAAAGTCATCAGAAATTCCAATAGGTGTGTCATGTAGAACCTGTGATAGATTAGATTGTTCTCAAAGAGCTTTTCCTCCTTTACATAAAAAATTTGATGTCGACATAAATCTGAGAGGTGTTTCAGTTTATGTAGGTGATAAAAATTAAAAAATAATATGCTTAAATTTATAATTCCTGCAGTCATATTCTTTTTAATTGTTCTTTTTTGGGAAAAGATTAATGAGAAAATTTACCAAAAATTTAAGGTAAAAATTAATTTAGTTATTTTAACTGCAGCCTTATTATTTGTCTTAGCAGTATTGATTTTGTTATACTTTTAGTTCTGATGAAAAAAACTTTTTTTATAATTTTTTTAATTGTTTTTTCACATTTCAGTAATTCAATTGCAGATGAAAGAATGAAAAAACTTAATCGATTGTTTGATGATTTAAAAACTCAGAATTACTCAGCCGCATATAAGGTTGAAAAAGAAATTTGGCAAATATGGAGCACACATCCAAGTGATGAAAATTTGACAATGTTATTAAACAAAGGATCAATTTTAGTAAATGAAACAAAGTATGATCAAGCAATAGATATATTTTCTAAAGCAATAAATTTGGATCCATTATGGGCCGAGGCATGGAATAAACGTGCAACTGTATTTTATTTATCTGGTAATTTTGAAAAGTCGCAAAAAGATATTGATAAAGTTTTGGAATTAGAAAAAAGACATTTCGGCGCTCTTGCTGGACAAGGTCTTGTAAATATTCAATTAAAAAATTATAATAAAGCAATTAAAAGTTATGAAAAAGCTAAAGAAATATATCCCACAATGAAATCACCGGATATGATGATAAATCAAATTAAAGAACTAATTAAAAAACAATCAATCTAAGATGATAGATTATATATTACCATTTTTAATACTTATTATGATTGTAGTATTCATCCATGAATACGGCCATTATTATTTTGCAAAAAGATATGGTGTTGCAGTAACTGATTTTTCAATAGGATTTGGAAAAGAAATATTTGGTTGGAATGATAAATCTGGAACAAGATGGAAAATTTGTTGGATACCCCTTGGTGGATATGTAAAATTCTTTGGAGATCGAAATGTTTTTTCACAAGCTGATCAAGAAAAATTAATAGAAAAATATAACGAAGAAGATAGGAAAAAATTATTCGTTTTAAAACCACTTTATCAAAGAGCTTTAATTGTCTTTGGTGGACCATTAGCAAACTTCTTACTCGCATTATTAATTTTCTTTTCTATTTATACTTTTGCAGGAAAAGATTTTACTCCTGCAATGATCAATGAGGTACAAAAAGATAGTCCTGCAATGATCGGTGGTTTGAAACAAAATGATATAATTTTAGAGATAGATGGAAATGAAGTTAAAAGTATTATGGATGTTTCTAAATTTATAACGTTATCAACAGATGATTTTATAGATTTTAAGGTTAAACGTTCATACGACGAAATATTATTAAAAGTTAAACCTAAAATGGTTTTAAGCGAAGATAATCTTGGAAATAAGATTAACAAAAGAATAGTTGGAATTAAATTAAGTGCTTACAACAATGAGATTAATCATGTTAAATTAGGACCTGCACAAGCTATATACCATGCAGCAAATGAAGTATATTTTGTGAGTATATCTTCACTTAAATATATCGGTGCAATGATTTTTGGAAAAGCTGATACCTCACAGCTTGGTGGACCAATTAGAATTGCTAAAATTTCAGGTCAAGTAGCAGAGTTTGGTTTGTTGGCATTTGTTAGCATGATGGCTTATATTTCTATTAGCCTAGGATTAATTAATCTATTTCCGATACCAATGTTGGATGGAGGTCATTTAATGTTTTATGCTTTCGAAAAAGTGTTAGGACGTCCTTTATCGCAAAAAACGCAAGAGGGTTTTTTTCGAATCGGGATGTTTTTGCTCTTAACTTTGATGATATTTACAACATTTAATGATCTCAAAGATCTAGGCTTATTTAGTTAGTAAATTTAAAGTCTTTAAATAACCCTTTAAAATAGAGGTTTTTTCACTACACTAGATATTGTGTATAACTTTGAGCTAGATACTAAAAAAAGGCTTGATTTATCAATACTTTTGATAAAGATAGTAAATAACCTAATAAAACCGGAGCTAAAATGAACAAAAAACAATTAGTTGTCAAATTATCAGGCGCTTTAAACCTAAGTAAAGCTGATGCTGAGAGAACTTTTGACACGATTACCAACACTATTTTAGATGCACTAAAAGCTGATGATTCAGTCAAAATTGCAGGATTTGGTACATATAAAGTGGCTAAGAGAAAAGCGAGAGTTGGAAGAAACCCTAGAACTGGTGAGCAAATTCAAATTGCTGCATCGCAAAAGGTTAAATTCTTACCTGCCAAAGCTTTAAAAGAAGTATTCAATAAATAGTTAATTTTACAGCCTTAACGTCAAAAAGCGTTAAGGCTGTCTCTATATGCAAAATCTGCATACCCAATTTTCATAATCAGCGTTAGTTTTTAGGAATTATTAAAATACAAGCACTTTCTATAACAGGGAGGTCTTATGACTAAATTAATAAAAAAAATAAGTGCGCCACTTATTAGTTTAATTTTTTTATTGAACATGAGTAGTGCAGGTATGGCAGATACAACAGTTTCTGCTGAAGTAGGTTTTATTTTTAATACCTTATTATTTTTGATTTGTGGATTTCTAGTAATGTTCATGGCATGTGGTTTTGCTATGCTAGAGTCTGGAATGGTTACATCAAAAAGTGTATCCGTTATTTGTGCAAAAAATATAGGGTTATTCTCAATTGCAGGTATAATGTTCTGGCTTGTAGGTTATAACTTAGCCTATGGTATCAGTCCAGGTGGATATATTGGAAAATTTATTCCGTGGGCAGATGGTAGTAAATTAGATACAGGATATTCCGATGGTTCAGATTGGTATTTCCAAATGGTATTCTGTGCAACTACTGTTTCAATCGTATCAGGTACAATGGCTGAAAGAATTAAATTATGGCCATTCTTTACATTTGCTGCAATTCTATCAGGAATTATTTATCCAATCGTGATGGGTTGGCAGTGGGGTGGAGGCTGGTTAGCAGAGTTAGGATTTTCTGATTTTGCTGGTTCAACTTTAGTTCACTCAACTGGTGGTGCAGCTGCTTTAGCTGGTGCAATGATAATTGGTCCAAGATTAGGAAGATTTACTAAATCTGGGGCTCCAGCACCGCTTAAACCGTTTGCAGCATCTTCGATACCATTAGTAACAATTGGAGTATTTATTTTATGGCTAGGTTGGTTTGGATTTAATGGTGGTTCACAATTAGCAATGGGAACAGCTACTGATGCAATCGCTGTATCAAAAATATTTATGAACACATTCCTTGCTGGTGCAGGTGGTGTTATGGGTGCAGCAGTTATAACAAGATTGCATTTTGGTAAAACTGACGTAGTTCAAATGTTAAATGGATGTATCGGTGGTTTGGTTGCTGTAACTGCAGAACCATTATTACCATCACCATTTGCTGCAATTTTAATTGGTGCTGTTGGTGGATTAATCGTAGTGTATGGTACTAAACTATTATTCTCTCTAAAAATTGATGATGTAGTTGGTGCTATTCCTGCCCACTTATTTGCTGGAATTTGGGGTACGTTAATTGTACCTGCAACAAATTCTGGTGCAAATTTTAGTACCCAGTTAATTGGTGTATTATCAGTAAACATATTTGTGTTTATTGTAGCTTACATAGTGTTTAGCGCTATCAAGGCAACAATTGGCCTAAGGTTAAGTAAAGAAGCTGAAACCAAAGGTACTGATGTCACTGAAACTGGCGTGATTGCATATGCAATACGTGACTAATTGTTAACAATAAGGGACTCTTCGCTCTCTGTGTATCTCCGCGATTACTCATCGAAGGGTCCCTAAAATTCTCTCTTAAAGTTAGTTAAACGAAAAAAAAGCCCCTCCCTCAAGGGGCTTTTTTTATTTATTGATTATATTTTTAAGTAGCAGTGAAACTCTATGACGACAAATTTTTTTGAATTTGATTAAAAACATAATTTGGTTTAAGTTTTTTCATACCAATCCTGTCTCTAATCCAAATATTATCAACGTAACCCTCTGGGGTAATAGTTTTAATATTACTATATTTAAGTTCACTGACAGGATCATTAGCTATAAGACCGAAGGTTTTTATTCCTAAAGCAGCAGATAAGTTTAAAGGGCCAGAATTATTTCCAATATAAAAATCAGAATTTTTAATTGCCAAAATTACTCCCTGAAGATCTTTGTTTGAACAATCAATAAAATATTGTTTTTTTGAGCTATCTATAATTTTTTTAGCTATATGGGATTTATCTGGACCGCAAATTAAATAAATATAATCACATAATCCTTTGTCGTATAATAAACTTGCTAGTTCAACAAAATCCTCCTCAAACCACATCTTAAAATCCTCAAAAGAGTCAACTCCAAATGCAATCTTTTTTCCTTTGACTAGAAGATCGTCATTACCTTGTTTTAATCTTTCAGTATCAATCTCTAAAGAGGGGAATTTATCATTTAATTTAATTGAATTTATCTTTAAAAATTTCTGTGATTGTTCTGAATAATTTAAATTCCAATCATCTTCATTAAGATAATTTTTAGAAGTGATCCATTTTTTTTGGTTTTTTATGCCCGGTGCAATTATATTTTGAATACCCGATAATTTTGCAGCTATTGCAGGTTTATTCACTTTATCTAAAATATATACATAGTCATATTTTTCTGTATCAAATATTTTCTTTAGTTTAAAAACATCTAACCAATAAAATATGCCTTTTCTGAAATCATTGTAAAAAATTTGATTTATATGTTTAAGGTCTTTAAGTATATTTTGGGCTTGGGTTTTTTCTCTAACAATTAGATCTATATTTGTTTGATGATGTTGACTGATAGCTTTTATGTAGGGTAATTGCCAGATTAAATCACCTAATTTATGATGAGTATAAACGATACAAATTTTATTCATTTTTATTTATGTGATTTCAAAAAAAACTATATAATAAATTTAGTTCTATGAATATAAAATCGTCAAAAACATTAGTCACAGAAGCTTTAAGCGAAATTAAAACAATTTCACCAGACGAAGCATTATCAATGATGAATGAAGATAAATGTAATCTAATTGATATTAGAGATATAAGAGAACTTGAAAGAGATGGGCGAGTTGAAAATTCAAATCATATTCCGCGAGGAATGTTAGAGTTTTGGTTAGATCCTGATAGTCCATATTTTAAAGATGGTAAATTAGATATGAATAAAGAAATGGTTCTTTTCTGTGCTGGCGGTATGAGATCAGCATTGGCTGCAAAAACTCTCAAAGATATGGGGTTTGAAAAAGTTTCACACATTGATGGTGGGTTTGGAGCTATTAGAAATAGTAAATTTAAGATTGTTTAAGAAATACACTCTTCTAAAGCATATTCAAGTCTATCTTGTCCCCAAAAAAGTTTATTGTTAACTATGAAAGTTGGAGCACCGAATACATCATTTTGAAAAGCTTTGTCAGTTAAACTTTTTAATTCGTCTTTAACTTTTTGATTACTTATATCTTCAAAAAATTTTTTTTTATCAATTTTACAATTATCTAAAATTTCGTTTACGTTAGTTTCGATTGAAATATCTATATTATTTTTCCAATAGGCATCAAAACAGATATCAAAGTATTCACTTTTTTTATTTGCATCAATTGAAATAAATCCTCTCATTAAATAAAGGGTATTAATTGGAAATTTTTCGTTCCATTTGAAAGATATATTATTTTTGTTAGCTATAATTTCGCAATCATTCTTCATATTTTTCATTTTTCGCTCATTAAAAGCAGGAGCGGTTATGTTACCTAACTTATGTAAACCACCTAGCAAAATAGGTTTATAATTAAAATCTACCCCGTTTTTATTCTGCATTGATTTAATTTTTTTATAGGCAATGTAAGAATATGGACTAATAAAATCGAAGTAAAAATCGATGATTTTACTCATATAAGTTAATACTTTTTGCGTAAAATATTCTAATGAGCCAATAAATAAAGATGCCCAAAGGACCAATTAAATAAGTGATTATTAATGGGATGCCAACAAGAACCTTATTGATAAAAAACTTTTGTGAGTCTCTTACAATCCAGCCACCAACGAATAAATTAATTGATACAAAGTGGATCCAAAATAACATTAAAAAAATATTACTTGAAAACAAACTTGATAAATTACTAATACTTAAATATAATTCAAAATTACTATCGAAATCATAAGCACTTAAATAAGCTTTATAAAGTACAAATATGTAAGCACTTCCTAATAATGTGATTGGAAAAATTGAAGTAACGAAATATTTTGTAAAGTTTGATTGTGGGAAAAATATTAATATCAACCAAAAAGGCAAAACTCCTAAATTCACCCAGAAGTAGAGAATTTCAATTGTAAAGTAAGCATAAATTTGTTCGATCATTTTAAATTATATTATATTAGATCTTACAATGATTCCTATAAGAAATAAGAGAAAAACATTACAGGTGACTGTAGATGAGATGAGAAATTTTGCCTTAGCATATGTTGAAAAATATGCCCCATCTAAACAACAATTAAGAACATATTTACTAAAAAAATATCTCAAATTATCTGTTCCAAATGTAAAAAAACAAGATGTGACAAATTTAGTAGATATTGTTTTATCTGATTTGGAAAAAAATAAATTTATTAATGATAAATTTTATTCTGAAAGTAAAGCCAAAAGTATGATCCGAAGAGGAAGTTCGATTAATAAAATCAGAAATTATTTAATTGGCAAAGGTGTTAATGATGAATTTATAAAAAATACAGTCAATAAAATTAATGAGGATAATTCAGATCAAGATTTTTTTTCAGCAATTAAAATTTGCAAAAAGAAAAGAATTGGACCGGCTAGAATTGACGATAATAGACCACTTTTTTATAAAAAGGATATTTCTTTATTGGCAAGAAATGGTTTCGATTTTGAGACATCAAAAAAAGTTATGGAATTAAAAAAAGATGATTACTTAAAAATAATAAAACTACTTTGATTTTTTTTTCTTTTCTTCTTCAACTAAATGATTGATTTTATTTCTGATATAATTTTTTACATAGACAAATACCAATAAGCCAAAAATAGATACTGATACAATAATTATAAGTATTATTCTTAATTGCTCATCCATATTAGATATTTTTATTTTTTAAGATTAAACTTGGATTCTTAAAATTTTTCTTTCCATATTTAATTTCTTTGCCTTCAAAATCTGTAATTATTCCTCCAGCATGTTGTAAAATTGCATGACCAGCCGCTATATCCCATTCACAAGCTCTAGGCTCAGCCACATATCCATCATATTCGCCAGCAGCGATTACACAAAATTTAAGAGAACTTTTCATTCTTACATATTTCTTTACATTAAATTTTTTATGTAATTTTTCTATTTCAGGTTTAATATTGTTTGAATAGGATACAAATTTCACATCATTTTTATCAAAATTTTCAGAACAATTTAAATTCTTGGTTTCACCATTTGTTAACTCATAGGCATTATTTGGACCATAGGAGTAAAACATTCTTTTTTTTGAAGGGGCATAAATCAATCCAGCTACTGGATTTTTGTTAATTATTAATCCAGCATTAATTGTAAATTCCTCTAGATTATTTATGTAGTCGTAGGTGCCATCTATAGGGTCAATTAACCAAAAGTTTTCAAGATTGTTTATTGATTTATTATCAGAGGTCTCTTCTGAAATGATGGGAAGTTCAGGTGTTAATTCTTTAATTTTTTGAGTAACAATTTTATTAACTTCTAAATCTCCATTACTAACAGGAGTATTATCGGCTTTAATTTTTTTTATAAGTCCTTGTTTTCTTAAATCTAAAGAAATTTTTCCTGCATGAATAAATGTATAAATCAGATTTTCGACAATCTCTTTTAAATTCAAATTATTCATTGATCTTTATTAATTCTATATTTCTAGTATTTATTACTTTTTTTCCAACATTTTCAAAATTAACTGTCACTTTTTCTTTTATAATTGATTGAACTTGACCTATACCCCAGTTTTTATTAGAGGGATTGATAACTTTGTCTCCTGGTTCAAAATCTAATATCATTTAATTTAACTTATATTAGAAATAAGTATAAATACCATCAAATGAATAAAGAATTAAATTCAATAGGATTAAACAAGAAACCATCAGACACAAAAGTAGTTGTTGCAATGTCTGGAGGTGTAGATTCATCAACTGTAGCAGGCATGATGAAAAAAGAAGGATATGACGTAATTGGTATTACTTTAAAACTTTATGATGATGCAAAGCAGGTCGCGGAGTCAAAGCAATGTTGTTCTGGTCAAGATATCATGGATGCAAAAAGAGTTGCTCAAAAATTAGATATAGAACATAAAATTTTATATTATCAAAATAAGTTCAAGCAAGGAGTTATAGATAATTTTGTTGATAGTTACTTAAAAGGTGAAACTCCAATACCTTGTGTTCAATGTAATCAAACAGTAAAATTTAAGGATTTATTTGAAGTTTCTAAAGATTTAAATGCTGATGCTTTAATCACTGGGCATTATGTGAAAAGTGTTACTTCAAATAATAATACAAATATGTACAGAGCTATCGATGAAAATAGAGATCAAAGTTATTTTCTTTTCAATACTACTAGAGAACAACTTGATTATTTAAGATTTCCATTAGGTGGTCTTCATAAAAATGAAACACGTGAAATTGCCAAAAAACTAGACCTTAATGTTGCTGACAAACCAGACAGCCAGGATATATGTTTTGTACCTGGTGGAGATTATGCATCAGTAATTCAAAAATTCAGACCAGACTCATTTAAAAAAGGAAACATAAAAGATCTAAAAGGTAATGTCATTGGTGTTCACGATGGAATTATAAATTTTACTATTGGTCAAAGAAAGGGAATAAAAGTTTCTGACAAAGAAGCTTTATACGTTATTAAAATTAATTCTAAAAAAAATGAAATAATTGTTGGACCAAAAGAATATTTAGGAAAGAAAGATATTTTATTAAAAAATGTTAATTTATTAGCAAATGAACAAGAATTTAAATCCAGCATTTTTGTAAAAGTTAGATCTACTGGTAAATTGCTTAAAGCAAACGTTAACCTAAGTGATCAAAATGGTGCGAATGTAAATCTTGAAAGCCCTGAAGATGGAATATCACCGGGCCAGGCATGTGTTTTCTATAATAAAGATGCTCTAGGTTATAAAGTATTAGGAGGCGGCTGGATAAAGGAATAAGCTATTTTTTCTTATTTTTTTTTCTAGCTCTTCTTTTTTTCGACCCCATTTTTCTTCGGCCTCTATGTTTCTTTGGGTAACTCATTAAATCCTTTTCATTAATTTATTGAATTTTTGATATGGATATAGCATTGTCCTTTAATCATATCAATTTTTTTATGGGTAAATCTTTTAAGACATTTTTAAAACACACTGCAAAAGATTTTCATAACCAATCAGTAAATCCACCAGTGGTTAGAGCATCGACAATTATTTTTAAGTCTATGCAACATATAAGAAAAACTCAAAAAAAAGCTCTACGAAATCCAACAGGTGGTCATTTTGATTACGGCAGACAAGGGACCTCTACTACTTATATATTACAAAAAATTTTAACAAAACTTGAAGAAAGTTATCATGTTTTTACGACACCAACAGGTTTTGGCTCAGTTTTTTTAGCAATATTCAGCGTTGTTAGACCTGGAGATGAAATGTTAGTAGCAGATCCAGTTTACAGCCCTACACGAATTTTAACCGAAGATTATCTTAAAGATTTTAATATAAAGACAGTTTTTTATAATCCGCATGACCTCAATACATTAAAAAACAATATTACAAAGAAAACAAAATTGATTTTTGTAGAAAATCCGGGAAGTAATACTTTTGATTTTCAAGACTTGGGTAAAATTATTTCGATTGCAAAAAAGCATAAGCTTTACACTGCAATTGATAATACGTGGGGTACTCCTTATTACTTAAAACCAATTAAACTTGGTTTTGATATGTCAATTGTCTCTGCAACTAAATATTATTCTGGGCATTCAGATGTTATGGGTGGAAGTTTAGCAGTGAATAAAAGGGTGTTTTCTAAAGTTAAAGCAGCAGAAAAAATTACAGGTCTTAGATTAGGACCTGATGATGCTTATTTAATAACTAGGGGATTAAGAACGTTAGACGTAAGATTAGACAGACATAGAGAAAATGCTAAAAAAGTTGCAGCATTTTTATCAAAAAATAAAAGAATTAAATTGTTATATCCTTTCAAAAAAAATTCACAAAATTTTAGAATGTGGAAAAAATATTATTCTGGAGCGTCAGGTTTAATGGGATTAAAGATAAAAGCTAAGAATATTAATTCTGTTCGAAAATTTGTAAATTCACTGAAATTGTTTGGCTATGGCTATAGTTGGGGTGGATTTGAGAGTTTAGCTCTTCATCAAGAATTTAGAGAAACTGGTAAAAGAAAATATATGAACTTACCAAAAGATGAACATTTAGTAAGATTACATATAGGTCTTGAAGATCCTAATGATTTGATTGCTGATATCAAACAAGCTTTAAGACATTTAAGATGAGTTCTGAAAAATTTTTTCGCTCAAAAACTGCGATAGTAACTTTATTTGCTGCATGCTTTGTTGTTCTGATTTCTTTGGGTGTCAGACAAACATTTGGTTTGTTTTTTATGGACTTCAACGAGAGTTTAAAGATAAGCAACACCGCATTTGGTTTTGCAATTGGGATGCAGATGTTGATGTGGGGTATAACAGGTCCTATCTTCGGAGCTATAGCAGATAAATACGGAGGACATATAGCTATAATCGGAGCATTTATTTTTTATACTTTAGGTGTTTATTTTTTATACACGGGTCCAAATACTGGAATATTTTTTCAAATCCATATGGGTTTATTAATTGGAATAGGTCTTGGTGGAACAGCAATAAGTATTCCTATGTCAGTTGTGGGGAAACATTTTCCATTATCTACAAGAACGATTGCAATGAGTTTTGTTACTGCTGTTGGATCATTTGGTTACTTTCTTTCACCAATTTTCACTAATTTTTCTCTCAAAGAGTTTGGTTGGAACTATACATTATTTGTTTTTTGCTTATTTTTGTTATCTGGTTTAGTTGCAGCATATTTTGTTAGATCTCCATCTAAAACGGAAAGTGTCGAAAAAACTTCAGATCAATCTTTTAAGGAAGCTCTCTCAGAAGCTTTTAAAACTAAAAGTTATATTTTACTTGTATCAGGGTTTTTTGTATGTGGTTTTCATATAACTTTGGTTGGAACACATGTACCTAAATATGTAATAGATAGAGGACTTGAGGATTGGACTGCAGCAGCAATTTTATCTTTGATCGGTTTATTTAATATTTTTGGTTCACTATTAAGTGGCTACCTCTCTGCAAAAATGAGTAAGAAAATTATCCTTAGTGCAATTTACTTTTTAAGGGGTGTTTCTATAATTTTTTTTATATTTATGCCCGCAAGTAATATTAATGCATTTTTATTTGGTGCAAGTTTTGGTTTTTTGTGGCTATCAACAGTGCCTGCAACAAGTGGAATTGTAGCTCACCTGTTTGGGACAAAGTATTTAGGTCTTCTGTATGGAATTGTTTTTTTAAGTCACCAAGTTGGATCTTTTTTTGGCGCTTATCTAGGGGGTTTATTTTATGATCTATATGGGTCATATGATTATGCGTGGTATTTAGCAATTGCATTATCGGTTTTTGCAGCAATAATTCATCTACCAATTAGAGAAGAACCAGTTTTAAGACTAAAAACAGAATAATTTGAACAGATTAAATCAATTAACAGAGATACATCAGTCAGGAAAACCCTACATTATCTATAAATCTAAAAAAGGTTTTAATCTTTATACTAATTTTTCAAAAAAAATTATTTTAAATAATAAAAATATTAAAAGTTTTTTAACTAAAAAAAATAAAAAGAAATCAAAAGATACTGACCTTTTTATTGGTTTCTTTGGATACGAGTTATTGAATAATCTGATTGATGTTAAAATCCCAAAACAAAATAATTTAAATTTTCCCAAAGGGATTTTCTATAAACCAGAAAAAAAGATCAAACTAAGTAACAAGTTGAATTACGATTTTGAAAATTTTAAATCAGGTAATTTTAAAATAAATATTAATAGAAAAAATTATACAAAAATATTCAATAAATTTAAAAAAAAAATAAAAAGTGGTGAAACATATCAAATTAAAATTTGCACCAAATATAAAACAAAGTCGAAAATTAATCCGTTAGATTTTTTTTCGAGGTTATCTAATACTAACCTAGCTCCTGAGGCTTTTATGATTAAAGATCATAATTATTCAATAATTAGTTGTTCTCCAGAAACTTTAATCACAAAAAAGGGGAGTGATATATCTACAAAACCAATAGCTGGAACTGTAAAAAAAACGAAGCATTTAAATAAAATGAAGGCATTAGATTATTTTAGAAAAAATTTAAAAGAAACCAAAGAGCACAATATGATTGTTGATATGGAAAGAAATGATTTATCAAGAATTTGTAAAGTGGGCACTGTAAAATTATCTAAACAAAAAATCGTAGAAGAATACAAAGATCTTTTTCATTATGTCAGCCTCATCAAAGGTAAATTAAAAAAAAATATAAATAATTTTGAAATAATTAAAGCAATGATGCCTGGTGGTTCAGTTATTGGGTGTCCAAAGATAAATACGCTTAATCTTTTAAATAATCAGGAAAAAGAAAACAGGAATATTTACACAGGTAGTTTTGGCTACATAAAATTCAATGGTGATATGAGATTTAATATAATTATACGCTCAATTTTAAATTTTAAAAATATATCTGAAATTTCAGTTGCTTCAGGTGTTGTCGTCGATAGTAATGCCAATCATGAATTTAATGAAAACTTTCTTAAAGCTAAAGCGTTAATAGATTTATTTAAATGATTTATGTAATTGATCATAACGACTCCTTTACTCATAATGTAGTTCATCAATTTGCTTTGTTTGATAAAGTTGAGTGCGATAACTATGATAAAGTTAACGAAAATAAAATTAAGAAGGCATCTACAATAATTTTTTCACCTGGACCAGGTAATCCAAAAAATTATCCAATCACCTCAAAAATTTATAAAAAATATAAAGGTAAAAAGAAAATCATAGGGATCTGTCTAGGATTTCAACATATTTTATTTTGTGAAGGTGCAAAAATCGTTGAACAAAAAAAAATTTATCATGGATTTCAATCAAATATAAAAGTAATTACTAATCAATCTTTATTCAAAAAAGGAAAAATATTTAAAGTTGGTAGATATCATTCTTTAAAATTAAAAGAGCCTTTCAAATCTAATAATTTTGAGATAACTATGAGATGTTTAAATTCAAAAGTTGCAATGGCATTTGAAAATCAAAAGGAAAAAATTTATGGATTTCAATTTCACCCAGAATCTTTTTTAACTATCAATGGTAACCTACTTATTAAAAAAATCTTATCAGCTTAAAGACTTAAAACAGATAGAATTCCAAGACCTTTGGGGGGATCATGGAATTTTTACAACGATGTGGATTTTTGGCAAACCAGCAAAAATTTTATTTTTTGACAATCATTTAAAAAACTTAATTTTATCATTAAAAAAATATCAAATTAAAAAGAAATCATTAAGGTCGGATATTTTAAAAATAATAAATAAAAATTTATCCAAAAAGAAGAAATATAATCACCTATTGAGAATTGCTATAAATAAAAAAGTTATTTCAATATCTTTAAGGAAAAGAGTTAAACCAAAATTAAATTTTAATTTGAAGTTAGTAAAATTAAAAAGAGAAAAACCAGAGTTTAAAAATCTAAAATATAAAAAGATCTTATCTTATCTATCTAAAATGGATAACTCCCAATCAGATATTGCATTGGTATCTAATAAGAAATTACTAGAGACTGGAACCTCAAATTTATTATTTGTTAAAGATCAAAAATTTTTTACTCCCAAAAAGGATTATTATGAGGGAAATACTTATAAATTTTTCAAAACAAAAATAAGAAAGATTTTTAAGAAAGATATTTTACTTAAAGAGATAAAAAATTATGATGAAATATTATTGATAGGTTCTGGGAAAGGGGTTGCCTCAGTTAGAACTATAAATGAGCTTAAATGGAAAAGAAAAAACCTAAAAAAATTCAAGTTTCTGTCAAAAGAATATGATGCAGTTATAAACAAATGCAATTCTTATAGATTTTAATAGATGAAAGATCCAAACAATCCTTGTTTATTTTGTGACGTTAAAAAAAGTGGATGTGATCATGAAAATGATTTGGCATATGCAAGTTATGACTCTTATCCAGTTTCAGAACATCATTGTTTGATTATACCCAAAAGACACATAAAGGATTATTTTGACCTATCTAATGATGAATTGGTTGCATGTAATGATCTTATAAAAATTGTTAAAAAAGAAATAACAAATAAAGATCCGTTAGTTAAAGGATTTAATCTAGGCACAAATATAGGAATTGTATCTGGTCAATCTATTTTACATTGTCATTTTCATCTGATTCCTCGAAGAGAAGGAGATGTTGACAACCCTCAAGGTGGAGTGCGATCAGTTATTCCAAACAAACAACATTATAAAAGAAAAAATTAGCCTGTTATAAAAGACAAATTGACCCCAGTTTGAGGTTGAACTATAAATTCAACTAGATATAAAACTCTAAAACTAATTCAAAATTTAACAAAAGGCGGAAATGTTAAGTAACAATCCATTTTCAATTTTATCAGAAACCATTTCACCCTTTGCAATGCAGTCTTTTATCATTG
Source organism: uncultured Pelagibacteraceae bacterium (assembly GCA_902582605.1). Classification (GTDB taxonomy): domain Bacteria; phylum Pseudomonadota; class Alphaproteobacteria; order Pelagibacterales; family Pelagibacteraceae; genus Pelagibacter. The sequence continues at coordinate 244,069 of CACHSP010000001.1, forward strand.
CAATGGTTTTGTTGATTGCAGTAGGAACCATTATTCAAATGATACATCACAAAAATTTGACTTATTTTTTTAACAACGCGAAAAAAGCAAAGCTTTCAGCAACAAAAAAATTAGGAGTTGGAGAAAAAGTTTCTGTCATTGCTAAAACAACAGTGGTTGATATTGGCACAACTTCTGAATTAGGGTTTGGTAAAAGAAGACTGGCCCATGTTCTAGGAATGTATGGCACAATTTTATTTTGGGTGTCTTCAGCTATTTTAGTTTTTTGTTACACAGGTGCTGATAAACCAAGTTCTCAAACTTGGTCAATGATTTGGCATGCAGGAGCAATATTAACATGTTTAGGAGGATATTGGTTTTGGTTTTTTTTAAGAGTTGATGTTTCAGCAGAAGCCCATCCTTGGTATAGAATTATAAAAGCTGATTTATTTGTTTTAGCATTACTTGCATGTTCAACTTTTGGGTTAGCTTGGTCATTCACACAATTTAATGGGCAAATAGGTTTGTCTTATTTATTTTTAATTTTATTTGTTGCATCTAACTTAATTTTATTCGGTGGTGTTTATTGGTCGAAATTCGCTCACATGTTTTATAAACCTGGAGCAGCTATTCAAAAAAATTTAGCAGAGGCAGATGGATCTAGGGATAATTTACCTCCACCAGCTGATGCCCCAGAGCAATTTGGCCTGGGTATAAAAAGAGAAGAGCCAAAACATTATTAATATGTTAATAGGAAAGGGAGAAAAATAAAAATTATGTCAACTTTTGTATACATGACAAGATGCGATGGCTGTGGTCATTGCGTAGATATATGTCCTTCAGATATCATGCACATTGACGAAAATATAAGAAGAGCAAAAAATATTGAACCAAACTTTTGTTGGGAATGTTATTCGTGTGTTAAAGCATGTCCTAATCATGCAATTGATGTGAGAGGGTATGCTGATTTTGCTCCAATGGGTCACAGCGTCAGAGTTAGAAGAGAAGAAGAAAAAGGAACTATCTCTTGGAAAATTAAATTTAGAAACGGAACAGAGAAAAACTTCGTTTCACCTATAACAACAAAACCTTGGGGAAAATTTATTCCTAAACTTGCTGAAGGTGATACTCCTAATCAAGGAGAAATTAATTCACAAAGATTATATAGTGAGCCAGAAGGATTAAATACCAATAAAGAATTACCATCGGTTCCAAAAGAGTCTTTTAAAAAAGGTGTTTATTATTAATGGCTAAGCACAAAACACATTATGAGGAGTGTGATGTATTAGTTGTTGGCGGTGGAATGGCCGGTACAGGAGCAACATTTGAGGCCAGACATTGGGGAAGAGATTTAAAGATTGTTTGTGTTGAAAAAGCAAACATTGATCGAAGTGGTGCAGTCGCACAAGGTTTATATGCAATCAATTGTTATATGGGTATGCAATGGGATGAAAATCAACCTGAAGACCATGTAAGGTATGCCAGAAATGATTTAATGGGAATGGTTAGAGAAGATTTAGGTTATGATATGGCTCGTCATGTAGACTCAACCGTTCATATGTTTGATGAGTGGGGTCTTCCAATGATGAAAAATGAAAAAACTGGAAGATATTTAAGAGAAGGTAAATGGCAAATAATGATTCATGGCGAAAGTTATAAGCCAATTGTTGCTGAGGCAGCTAAAAAATCTGCAGATAAAATTTATAACAGAATAATGATTACTCATTTGTTAATGGATGAGTCTCAAGAAAATAGAATTGGTGGCGCAGTTGGTTTTAATATGAGAACAGGTGATTTTCATGTTTTCAGAGCTAAGGCAGTTATAGTTTCAGCTGGTGGAGCATCACATATTTTTAAACCAAGAGCGGTTGGAGAAGGTATGGGAAGAACTTGGTATGCACCATGGAGTAATGGATCTGCTTACGCTTTACCTATTGCAGCAGGTGCAAAGATGACCCAAATGGAAAACAGAATTGTATTGTGTAGATTTAAAGATGGTTATGGACCAGTTGGAGCATATTTTTTACATTTAAAAACATACACACAAAATGCTAATGGCGAAAATTATGAGAAAAAATGGTATGAACAAACTAAAGAATTAGTTGGAGAATATATTGATCATCATCCAACTCCCACTTGTTTGAGAAACCATGCCTTTATTCAGGAAGTTGCTGCAGGTGGTGGACCGATACATATGGTAACTAAAGAAGCTTTCCAAGATCCTCATTTAGAAACAGTAGGTTGGGAAAACTTTTTAGGTATGACAGTTGGTCAAGCAGTAGTTTGGGCATCACAAAATATTGATCCCAAGTACACAAATCCTGAATTAACAACTTCTGAGCCTTACGTAATGGGATCACACGCAACATGCTCTGGAGCTTGGGTAAGTGGACCAGAAGATCTATCTCCACCAGAATATTTCTGGGGTTATAACAGAATGCTTACAATCGATGGACTTTTTGGTGCTGGAGATACAGTAGGGGGTAGTGCTCATAAATTTTCATCAGGTTCTTTTACTGAAGGAAGATTAGCCGCAAAAGCAGCAGTTAAATATATAGAAGATAAAAAAGCAGAAGGAATAAATGTTTCTGATAAACAATGTGAGGATTTTAAAAGGGCAGTTTATAAACCTTTAGAGACTTATACAGTTGCTCAAAATGAGATCACTGGTGGAACTGTTTCACCAAGCTATATTTCTCCAATACAAGGATTACAAAGACTTCAAAAAATTATGGATGAGTATGTCGGGGGAATTACCTCAAATTACATGACGAACGGCAATATGCTTAAGAGAGCTCTTGAACTTCTAGAATGGTTACAAGAAGATTTGGAAAACGTAGGAGCTGAGGATTATCATCAACTAATGAGAGCTTGGGAGCTTAAACACAGAGCTCTAACCTCACAATGTGTAACCGAGCATACATTATTTAGAGAGGAAACTCGTTGGCCAGGTTATTATTACAGAGGCGATCATATGAAACTTGATGATGAAAATTGGCATTGTTTAACTGTTTCTAGAAGAGACCCTAAAACTGGAAAATTCACTCTGGAGAAAGTACCAGTTTATCATATCGTTGACGAAAAAGAGAAGAAGAAGGCTTCGTAGCACCATATTCCAAACTTTTTTATGGACCTTTTGAAAAAATCTGACGAGGAGATATACGCGATAGCTAAGCCTTTTTGGGAAAATCTCGTAAGAGCCTCAAATATGAAAGATTATGGCGGCTTTACCAAAGATTTCTCTACCCAAATGCTGTTTGGGGCTAACGAAGTAGAGCTTGGAAAGCAATGGGCTAACAACAAGATTATCACCAATTTAAATGAGACCTACGAACCATTTGGAACATTAAGAAGAGGCGATCATATTACCGTATTGATAAAGCAGACTAACAAAGAGGTGCCTGGAGAATTTTTAGGAAGGCTGGTGCTTGGTGTTGAGGATGGTGAAGTAAAAATTTTTGGAGCCACAATTTATTAATTAAAGTTTGACAATTTTCCTGCTGGTGCTATTGAGGATATAGATGCACCTTTCAAATATAAAAATTCTACAAAAAATCTTAAATTATAAAACAGCATTAATTAAAACAGGAATTTTTTCAGCAATATTAGCTTGTTGGGGTGTAATATTATTTGGAACTTTTTTAACTTTTAAATAAATTTTTTTTAAAAAAGTTAATTATTTTAAATGGAAGTATTTTTACCAATAGCACAAGTACATGTTACTGCTATTGAAATCATTTTATTAAGTGCTTTAGTTGGAGTTTTATCAGGACTATTTGGAGTAGGAGGTGGTTTTTTAATGACACCTTTTTTAATTTTTTTAGGTGTTCCACCAGCTTATGCTGTTGCTAATGAAGCAAATAACATTCTAGCCACCTCTGTTTCTGGATCTACTACTCATTATCTCAAAAATACTTTGGATTATAAAATGGGTTTTATGATTGTCATTGGTGGTGCGATAGGCACAATCATTGGTATTTATACATTTACTTACTTTAAAGACATCGGCAAAATAGATACTGTCATCTCTCTTGCTTACATGTATATCTTAGCAATCATTGGAACTTTAATGCTAGTTGAAAGTCTTGGCGAGATCGATAAAGCTAGAAAAAATACTATTGTAAAACGAAAATTACACGTTCATTATTGGATACATGGTCTTCCATTTAGAATGAGATTTCCTAAGTCAAAATTATATGAGAGTGCATTTACACCAATTATCATTGGTTTATTTGTAGGTTTTATTGCAGCAATTATGGGTATTGGTGGAGCTTTCATATTAGTTCCTGCAATGATTTATATAATAGGGATGCCTACAAAATTAGTTCCAGGAACATCTTTGTTTGTAACTATTTTTGTAAGTGTCATCGTAACTTTTTTACATGCATTCAATTATGGATCTATAGATTTAATTCTAGTTTTAATGTTGGTTATTGGTTCGATAATTGGAGTACAAACAGGTCAAAAAATTGGACAATCAATTGAAAGTTCTGGACTTAAAGCTTTATTAGCAGTTTTATTGTTAATTGTTGGAATCGCAATCGCGTATGATACTTTTTTTGTTGATCATACTATGAATGGCATCACTGAAGTTGCGGAAAAGGATTTAACACCATTATCAGTTTTAGTTCAAAAATTTTCTAAAGATATGCCAATTGTTTATAGTTTGTTTTCAATATTTTTTGCTATAGCGTTAGGTGTTGCTGCAGCATTTATTCGAAGATTTTTATCTGATTTAAAAAAAAAGCACTTTAGCAAACCAGCTAAGTAAAAATTTTAAGCACTTCGGTACAATTTGGTCATTACGAATTCTCTATGACCTAGAGCTTCAGCGCAAGTGAGTCTACCATTTGCAACTTTTAAAGTTGTTTTAATTAATTCATCTCCAGCTTCAGATAAATTCATTTCTCTCGAGAGAATTTTTGAAACATCACAATCTATATGTTCTCCCATAGATTTAACCGTTAATGGGTTTGCTGTTAATTTTATAACTGGTTCAATTGGGTTTCCCACAATATTACCCTGACCAGTAGGAAATAAATGAATATTAAATCCCGCAGCTGCTTGTAGTGTTACACACTCCGCTGCAGCAGATGACGTATCCATGAAGTATAAACCTTTTCCTTTTTTTGGCTCTTCAGCCGGTTCTAAAACATCAACAAATTTACAATTTCCTATTTTTTGAAAATTTCCAAAAGCTTTTTCCTCAATGGTCGTTAAACCACCTGCTATATTTCCAGCAGTTGGTTGACTTTCAGAAAGGTCATCAGTTGCTTCTTTCAAAATAAAATCGTTATAAGCACTCCAAGTCTTCATAAATTTATCTGAAGCTTCTTTTGTGGCACCTCTTGTAGCACAAACTTTTTCTGCACCAGTAAGTTCTGATGTTTCCCCAAAACATAAGTGAACCCCAAGTGGTTCAAGTTTATCCATTAAATTTCCAACAGTTGGATTGGAAGCTAATCCAGAAGTAGTATCAGACTCGCCACATTTTACTGAAATCCATAAATCACTTATCGGGCATTCCTCTCTTTGTTTTTCAGAGGCCCACATAACAAATTCTTGAGCTTTTTTTGAGGCTTTCATTACAGTTCCAATATCCCCAGTACGTTCAATATGGAAACCTTCAACTGGTTTTCCAGTTTTTGCAATTCCATCGACAATTCTCTTTGTCCATTTAGGCTCAATACCAATCACAATTACCGCTGCAACATTTGGGTTGCTACCAGTTCCAATCATTGTTCTAAAATGCAATTCTAAATCTGCTCCGAATTGTAATCTTCCATAAGAATGGGGAAGTGCTATTGTTCCTTTAATGTTATTTGCAACTGCTTCAGCACATGCGTTTGAAATATCATCAACAGGTAAAATGATTACATGATTTCTTGTTCCTGCTCTGCCATTTTCTCTTTTATAACCTAAAAAACTTTTTGGAATTTCCATCTAATTACCACTTTTTTGTTTTAACGTTATGAACGTGCACATGTTGACCTTTTTTAATTGCTTTGACTACTTTACCTATATCGTGACCATATTTTAAAATTGTATCTCCCTCATTTAAATCAATCATTGCAATTTTATGGCCTAAAGGGATTTCATCTGCTGATTGAATGTTAACTGAGCTGTCATTCTCCATTATCCAGCATTTACAATCTTGTTTTGGAGTAATTTTTTCTATTACTACCACCCCAACATTGTCTTTTTTATCGTGAATTATAATATCTGTTGACATTTATATAGTGTCGATTTGTTTGTTTGAATTTTCTAAAATCTTATATATTAATCGCAAAAATTAACAATTAATTTTTAAAAAATTGTTCTAGAGTAATTTAGAAAGGTTCTACAAATGACTAAAATGACAACAGAAGAAGCTTTTGTAAAAGTTTTACAAATGCATGGTATTGAACACTCTTTTGGAATTATTGGTTCAGCGTTCATGCCTATATCTGATATTTTCCCAGATGCAGGAATTACTTTTTGGGATGTGGCACATGAAACAAATGGTGGCTTGATTGCAGATGGTTACACAAGAGCTACAGGAAAAATGTCAATGGTCATTGCACAAAATGGTCCAGGTATCACAGGATTAGTAACACCAATTAAAACTGCTTATTGGAACCACACACCTTTATTATTAGTAACGCCACAAGCTGCGAATAAAACTATGGGACAAGGTGGTTTTCAAGAAGTAGAACAAATGAATTTATTTAAAGACATGGTTTGTTATCAAGAAGAGGTTAGAGATCCTTCAAGAATGGCTGAAGTTTTAAATAGAGTAATAGAAAAAGCAATAAGAGGTTCAGCACCAGCACAAATAAACGTTCCAAGAGATTATTGGTGTCAAGTGATTGACATAGACCTTCCTCCAATTGTCAGATTAGAAAGACAAGGTGGAGGTGCTGATGCAATCGCTAAGGCAGCAGATTTATTATCTAAAGCAAAATTTCCAGTAATTTTATCTGGAGCAGGCGTGGTTATTGGTGGCGCAATTGAGGAAACTAAAAAACTTGCTGAAAAACTTGATTCACCTGTTTGCTCAGGATATCAACACAATGATAGTTTTCCTGGAAGTCATCCCTTAGCAGTGGGGCCATTGGGATATAATGGATCAAAAGCTGCCATGGAATTAATTTCTAAGGCTGATGTAGTTTTAGCTTTAGGAACAAGACTAAATCCTTTTTCAACTCTACCAGGTTATGGAATTGATTATTGGCCAAAAAAAGCAAGTATAATTCAAGTTGACATGAACCCAGATAGAATTGGATTAACTAAAAAAGTTACAGTTGGAATTAGTGGAGACGCTAAATTGGTAGCAAAACAGATATTAGAAAAATTATCTCCAAATGCTGGAGATACTGATAGACAGAAAAGAAAAGATTTAATTCATCAGACAAAATCAGCATGGTTACAAAAATTATCTAGTTTAGATCACGAAGATGATGACGAAGGAACAGTTTGGAACAAAGAAGCTAGAGAGAGAGACGCAGATAGAATGTCACCAAGACAGGCTTGGCGAGCAATTCAAGCTGGAATGCCTGAGGATGTAATTATTTCGAGTGATATTGGAAATAACTGCGCAATTGGGAATGCTTATCCGACATTTGAAAAACCAAGAAAATATTTAGCTCCAGGTTTATTTGGTCCTTGTGGATATGGTTTTCCATCTATCTTAGGTGCAAAAATAGGTTGCCCTGATACACCAGTCATTGGTTTTGCAGGTGATGGTGCATTTGGAATAAGTATGAACGAAATGAGTTCATGTGCTAGAGAAGAATGGCCAGCAATTACAATGGTAATTTTTAGAAATTACCAATGGGGTGCTGAAAAAAGAAATACAACTCTTTGGTTTGATAACAATTTTGTTGGAACAGAACTTGATCCAGAATTAAGTTTTGCAAAAGTAGCAGATGCTTGTGGTTTAAAGGGTGTTACAGTTAAAACTATGGAAGATACCACGGCTGCAATTAAACAATCTTGTGAAGATCAAAAGAAAGGTATTACAACATTTATAGAGGTTATTTTAAATCAAGAATTAGGTGAACCTTTTAGAAGAGATGCGATGAAAAAACCAGTAAGAGTAGCTGGTATTAAAAAAGAAGATATGAAGAAACAGCCTTCTTTAAATTCATAAGTTTAAATTATAAAAAATTCCTTATAATCTATTTATGAGCACCTTTTTTAGCAAAATCTTCTAATTCTTTATTTAATTTTTTCTTTGAAGATAAAAAACTACAATTATATTTTTCTCTACCTTTAGTATAGGTCAATATTAAATTATTTTTATCTATTTCGCCCACATATCTTATCTCAAAAATGTTTGAGTTTACCTTTTTGTAGTTCAAATTTATAAACTTAATCTTGTCAGTTTTATCTATCCAGTAGCTTTGCACATTATCTAAATCCTCAAAAAAAAAGTAAAATGGATAACCCCTGATTGTCTCTTTTTTAGTTTCACATTTCATTGACTTTCCTACTATTTCATTAGCAAAAGAAGTGGAGGAAAACATTATAAAAACAAATATTAGAAAAAGTTTTATCATTCTATAAATTCATATCAGGCCAGTCTTTATCATTATATCTATCAAGCTCTTTTTTAGTAATTGGTCTAAATAAAATCCATCCAATCACGATTACTAGAGTAAATAGAATTAATGTTTGCATAAATTTATGAGGATTTTGTAATTACCAATATTAAATTTGAAGTCATAAAAAGAAGTTTATGTTTAATTATTTTGAATCTTTTAATATCTAATTTTTTACAAATATCAATTAAATTGCTTTCAGATAACAAGTTTAAATTTTCTTCCATTGAATAAAAATTTAATCCAATAAATTTTAATATTTTCCTATGAATTTTTTTAGGCAACCAGTGAACAAGTGGTAAGTTAGTATGAAAATCTATTGGATAAAATCTGTTCGGAGTTTGAATAAAAACATGATTTTTAGATATTCTAGAAGCTTCTTTAACAAAAGCAATTTGATTATTGTATGAACCAACGTGCTCTAAAGTTGCATTTGAATGTACAATGTCAAATGACATATCTTTAAAATCAGTGTTTGTGCCGTCTCCAATTATAAAATCTTTAATATTTGGATATTTTTTTTCTAAGATGCTACAATCCTGATCTGAAAAACATGTAATGTTTTTATTATTTTTGGTTTTCTCTAAAATTACGTTTTGTTCACTATCAAGTGAAGGTGTTGTTCCTATATCTAATAATGATTTATTATCATTATACTCTGTTAAATTTTTGAAATAGTCAAAAAATTTTTCACGTGCATCTAATATGATTTTTTTTATGAGTTTGTAAAAAAAAGAATTTTTAGACTCTGAATAGGTTTGAATTCTATGTTTTATTTTTTCTTCCATAAATATTTAATTTATTACTGACATAGGGTCTAGTCTAGTCTGAAACCAATTTACTCTAAAATCTAGATGTGGACCAGTTGATCTTCCTGTTGAACCTACAGTTCCAATGATGTCTCCTTGATTAATTTTATCTCCTACAGACACCATTACATTTTCAAGATGTGAATAAATAGTTGAGATGCCATGACCATGATCCATAATTATTGTTCCACCAGTATAATAAAGATCATCTTCTGCCATGGTGACAATACCTGATCCAGATGATTTGATCATAGTGCCTTGTTTAGCAGCAATATCAATTCCATAGTGAGGCCATTTCGGTTTACCATTTAAAATTCTCTGGCTTCCATAGACACCACTAATGATACCTTCAACTGGCATAATAAATTGATTTTTGAAAAAGGGTAAATCTGAGTTAATTGCTCTTGCTTCACCAATTTTATTATTTTCTTCTTTTATTCTTTTGTAAACAGACTCTGGGGGTGTGACTTTACTTTCTTCTAAACCATCTATTCTTTGAATATTATATTTTCTTTTAAGAACTTTCTTTATTATTTTATCCTTTTTTCCATTAATAATTTTTGTAATTGTTAAATCAAATTTTCTGTCTCTATCTAGACCAAAAACAAAAAAACCATCCTCAGATACTTTAACTTGTTTTTTATCTATTATAATTTTTGCTGTTGGATCAGTCTGTCCAATAATAAAATGTCCTTGTAGAAATTTTCCTGTAAATTCTATTGCTACTAAATGTGTAGGTATAAAACAAAAAATTAAAAAAAATAATCTAGTTATTATCTTGCAGTCCATCCACCATCAACCAATAATGAAGTTCCTGTAATCATTGCTGCAGCATCAGAGGCAAGAAAAACAGCTGCACTTGAAACATCAGAAAGTTCAGCAAATTTTCCCAACGGAATATTTCCTAAAACTTCTTTTTTAAATTTTTTACTTTTTAGAAATTTTTTTGTCATAGGGGTAACCACAAATGTAGGACAAACTGTATTTACTCGTATGTTGTATTTTGCAAGATCAATTGACATACCTTTTGTTAATCCCTCTAAACCAAATTTAGTCATGTTGTATACACTTCGAATAGGACCTCCAACATGACCCATTTGTGATGACATGTTGACAATTGAACCACCAATTTTTTTTCTATTTTTTGACTTTAACATCTTAAGAGCACACAGCTGAGCAAGGTTAAAAGTTGCCATCGTATTAATCTTTACAAGATATTCCATGTTTTTAGTCTTCACTTTTGTAAAATGTTCAGGAATATTATTGCCAGCATTATTGATCAAAATATCTATTTTTGGTTGTTTATTAATAATGCTTTTAATTTCATTATAATTTGTGATGTCACATACATAGGATTTACATTTTGACTTTAATTTTTTAATCTTTTTTGAAACTTCATCTAGATCTTTTTTAGTTCTACTAATTATAATTAAATTTGCTCCAGCTTCTGCAAGTGCTATTGCGCAAGCTCTTCCAAGCCCTTTGCCAGCACCAGTGACAACAGCCGTTTTATTCTTTAAGTTATAATTTTTTAAATACATTATAAAAACAATATTTTAATATCTGTGTAAATCAATTCAATAGCAACAATTAATATTGCAATCAAACCTGCCCAAGCAATCCATTTATATTTCTTAATCCAATTCGAGATTAAAGTTGCTGCAAATGCCATTAAGGCAATAGATAGAACTAAACCAAATACTAATAATCCATAATGATCTCCTGCTGCTCCGGCAACTCCCAAAACATTATCTAAGCTCATTGTAAAATCTGCTAAGAGGATTGTCCAAATCGCTTTGAAAAAACTGGAATTATCAACTTTTATATCATTTTGATTTTCAGAGCCTTTGATGACATCCACATATAATTTGTAGACAATATAAAGGAGAAGCACACCTCCAAAAAGCCTTAGCCCAGTTATTTGAAGTAAATATGCAGTGAGCAAAGTTAAAATAATTCTTAAAACAACCGCACCACCAATTCCAAAAATAATAATTTTTCTTCTTTGCTCTAAAGGAAATTTTGATGCAACCATACCAATTATTATTGCGTTGTCTCCCGCAAGGACTAAATCGATTAAAATAATTTGAGTTAATATAGTTAATTGTTCTGGTGTAAATAATTCAGCAAACATCAATGGGTAAGTATCATATCTGCACCTTTTTCTGCAATCATTATTGTAGGTGCATTAGTATTACCTGATGTAATGTTTGGCATTATAGAAGCATCAATTACTCTTAAATTCTCAATTCCTTTTACTTTTAGTTTTTCATCAACTACAGCCATATCATCTTGACCCATTTTACATGTGCCAACTGGATGAAAAATTGTTTGTGCAAAATCTGAACCTGCTTTTACAAGTTCCTCATCATCATTAATGTCAATCCCCGGTCTATATTCCTCAGGTTTATATTTTTTAAACGTTTCAGATTCCATGACAATTTTTCTTGTAAGTCTTAATCCTCTTGCTGCAATCATTCGGTCATGATCGGTTGAAAGATAATTCATTTTTATTTTTGCATATGTTCTGGAATCTTTATCTACAATACTCACATGACCTCTACTTGTAGGTCTAATATTTGAAACAGTAGGTGTGAAAGCATGAAAATCATGATTTTTAGTTGCTCCTAAAGTGTCCATACTCATTGGTTGTACGTGCCATTGTAGATCTGGTAATTCTAATGAGGGATCACTTTTAGCAAACATACACATTTGGCTCGCTCCCATGGTCATTGGTCCACTTCGATTAAAAACATATTCCAGACCAATCATAAATTTTCCAAACAAACTATTAACCTTTTTATTTAGCGATTTAAGTCCTTGAATTTTATATATAGGTCTAAACATCAAGTGGTCTTGTAAATTTTCACCCACACCTTTTAACTCTTGTACTATATCTATACCTAATTCTTTTAATTTTTGAGAATTTCCTATTCCAGAAGTTTGCAATATCTGAGGTGAACCTATCGAACCAGATGATAAAATTATTTCTTTATTACAAGTTAGTTTTTTAAGCTCGTTACCTTGCCAATATTCAATTCCTTCTGCAGTTTTGCCTTTAAAATTAATTTTTTTTACATGGGCATTAGTTATCGTTTTTAAATTTTGTCTATTTTTTATTGGGTTTAAATATCCAACTGCAGTGCTACATCTAAAGCCATCTTTTTCAGTAACTTGAAAATAACCACATCCATGATTATTACCTGTATTAAAATCTTTTGTCTTGGGGATACCAAACTCTTCAGCGGCATTTTGAAATTCATTCAATAATGGTAATTGAATTCTTTGATCAGAAACTGAGAGAGGCCCTCCAATACCATGAAATTCATCTTTTCCTCTTTCTTGGTTTTCTGCTTTTATAAAATACGGCAGAACATCATCCCAACCCCAACCAGTATTTCCTAGTTGTCGCCAAATATCGTAATCTCTGCTTTGCCCTCTTATATAAAGTAGTCCGTTGATCGAAGAGCTACCACCTAATGTTTTACCTCTTGGATAACGAATTGACCTATTGTTCATTGAAGCATCAGGCTCGGTTTTATAACACCAATCCACAGAGGGATTGTGCATGGTTTTAAAATATCCAACAGGAATATGTATCCATGGATAATTATCTTTCCCGCCAGCTTCAATTAATACGACTTTGTTATTTGAATTTTCAGAAAGTCTGTTTGCTAGAACACATCCTGCAGAACCCGCGCCAATAATTACGTAATCAAAATTTTCCATCAATAGTTGAATCGTTTTTTAGTTTAAGCTTTTTAATGCTTTTACACTTATATTTATCGATTGTCACTTGTGTCAGGTTTGTTTTTCTGATTGAATTAAACAAGTTAAATTTAACTAACAAGAGGATAAATAATGAAAAAAATCATTTCAATGTTATTTGCAACAATTTTAGTTCTTGGATTTACTTCAAGTGCCAATGCTGCAAAAACATTAAAGTGTCAAACTGTTCTTAACACGAAAGCTGATGAGGTAAAAATGTTAAAGGACTTTACTGACACAGTAACTGAATTAACGAGTGGATCGTTAAAATTTGAAATATTGCCAGCTGGCGCTGTTGTAGGAGTTAAAGAAACTCTAGATGCTGTTGATAAAGGTTTGATTGATTGTGGTTTTGCATGGACTCACTATTGGTCAGGTGATCACCCTGCTGCAATGTTGTTTGGTTCACCAGTAGCTGGTGGTGGAGTAGGTATCGACAATATCGCATTCCTATCATGGTTCCAATATGGTGGTGGTAAAGAGTTATACGACCAACTTTGGAAAGAAATGGGAAGAGATATTAAAGGATTTATGATTCAACCAGTTGGCCCAGAAGCTTTAGGTTGGTTTCCAAAACCAATTAAAGATATGGCTGACTTTAGAAAATATAAGTTCAGAACTCCTCCAGGAATTCCAGGACAAACTTATAAAGACATTGGTATAGCATCTGTTGCAATGGGTGGTGGAGATATTCTTCCAGCTCTTGAAGCAGGAACTATCGATGCTGCTGAGTGGTGTTGTCCAAAACCAGACTTAACATTTGGTTTTCAAAAAGTATTAAAGCATTATTACTTACAAGGTTTACACCAAGTAGTCGTAAATGCTGACTTTTATATTACTGGAAAAACATACAATGCTATGAGTGCTCATGAGAAAAAGTCACTTGAAGTAGCTGCTAATGCTTCGTTAGCAAAATCTTTAAGTTACAGAATCTATGAGAATGGTAAAGCTTTAAGAGAGCTAACTACTAAACATGGAGTAATTCTAGAAGATACACCTTCAGATTATTTCACAGAATATATGGCTGCAGCAAAAGCATCTTTAAATAAGAATGCTAAAGATAATAAATTTTTTAACGAAGTTTACACTTCAATGAAAAATTTTGCTGATGTTGCTGTTCCTTTCTGGAGTGGTGCTCAAATGTCTAATGCGAAGCTAGGAATGGCTCACGCAGCAACATTAAAGTAAATCAGTAATCAATCTTGATTTTTTAGAGCGGACTTTTAAAGTCCGCTCTAATTTTTTTAACTAAAATTTTATGGCAGACGAACCTGGTAAACTAGATATCTCTGATGAAATGATTGCCGAAAGGCGAGGTGGATCAGGTAAAATGCCAACCGATATGCCATCATGGATGGCTAAATCTATTGTTAATATTGATAAATTCAGTAAGTGGATTGGTAGTATTGTTTGTTGGATATTGATGCCACTCATTTTTGCAATGACTTACGAAGTTCTTGCAAGAAAATTATTTTTAGCACCAACAATTTGGGCTTACGATATAAGCCGTTTTCTTTATGGCGCATTATTTATGCTTGGTGCAGGATACGCTCTTTCTAGAGGAGTGCATATAAGAGCAGATTTTTTATATAGAAATTTTAAAACTAAAACACAAGGTCTTATTGATTTCTGGTTATATCTTTTATTTTATTTTCCAGGACTGATTGTTTTTCTTTATATGACTATAGGTTTTGTAGAAGAGTCAATCAGAAGGGGTGAACGAGGAATGGATACTACTTGGATGCCTTATATGTGGCCTATTAAAACGTGTTTGTTACTTGGAATTATTTTTTTATTAATTCAAGGTTTTTCAGAATTACTAAAAAGTTATTGGGCAGCTAAAAAAGGTGAGTGGCCAGGAGAGAAAAAATGATAGCAGAATTCATTGATCCGGCTATTTTAGGTTTCATTTTAGTTGGTGTGATGCTATTCGCTATATTTATTGGGTTTCCCATTTCATTCACTTTAATATTTCTAGGATTTGTATTTGGTTATCTTGGTTTTGGAAAATTAGTTTTTTATTTAATGACCCTTCAATTTTCAATGGTCATGACCGAACAAACTCTCGCTGCCGTCCCGCTCTTTGTTTTTATGGGTATTATGATGGAGCAAGCTGGATTGATGGAGAGATTGTTTTCAGCATTTCAAATGATGTTAGCAAAAGTAAAGGGGTCTTTATATTACGCAGTTTTATTCGTTTCAGTTATATTTGCGGCGGCAACAGGAATCGTTGGTGCATCGGTGACAATTCTTGGAATTATGGCTGCTAAATCAATGAATAGATCTGGTTATGACGTAAAACTTGCTGCAGGCACTATTACCGCTGGGGGTACTTTAGGAATTTTAATTCCACCAAGTATTATGCTTGTTGTAATGGGACCTATTATGGAAATTCCAGTTATTGATTTGTTTGCAGCTGCAATCTTGCCAGGAATTCTTCTTGCAAGTTTGTATGCAGCTTACACAACAATCAGATGCATGATTAATCCAAAACTTGGACCTGTTTTACCTGATGATATGAGAGCTGCAAGCATGAAAGAAGTATGGATAGAATTTTTCTTAGGTTTAGTTCCTCCAGCAGCTTTAGTATTCGCTGCATTAGGTAGTATTTTATTTGGATTTGCAACTCCAACAGAAGCAGCGGGTTGTGGAGCTATGGGCGCTTTATTACTTTCATTAGCTTATAAAAAATTAACTCTTTCAAAACTCCAAGAAGCATTAGTAAAAACATTAGAGATTACTGCTTTAATAATGGTGTTAGTTGCAGCATCAAATTTTTTTGGTGCAGTTTTTGCAAGACTAGGAACTCCAACTCTTTTGACTGAATTTCTATTGGGCTTAGAGATGAACAAGTATTTGATTCTAGCAATGATCATGGTGATGATTTTTTTATTGGGTTGGCCATTAGAATGGGTACCGATTGTAATGATTATTATTCCAATAATTTTACCATTAGTAGAGGCATTAGGATTTAATTTAACTTGGTTTGCAATTTTAGTTGCCGTTAATTTACAAACCGCCTGGCTCTCACCTCCAGTAGCGCTCTCAGCTTATTTTTTAAAAGGGGTTGTTCCTGAATGGGATTTAAAAGATATTTATTATGGAATGATGCAGTTTATGGTCCTTCAAGTAATAGGATTAGTTTTGATCATAATATTTCCTAAAATTGCACTTTGGTTACCAACTCTCTTATATGGACAGTAGAATATTAAAGTTTTATATTGTCTAAGTGAGTCAGCAAAAAACAAAAAAAACTCTCATTAACTGGGATTTAGTGACTGTTAACCCTAAAAATAAAACCTGGGATTGGAAGGATTTATTTTGTTTTTGGGGGGTTAATATTCAAAGTGTTATTGGATTTTCACTAATTGCATCTTTGTACTTAATTTATAATTTAAATACTGCAGTAGTTCTTTTTGGAACAATTTTAGGAGCTTTTTTTGTTTATATATTTTGTAACTTAATTGGAAAACCATCCCAGAAATTTGGATTACCATTTGTTGTCTTATTAAGATCGTCATTAGGATTTAGAGGCGCCCAATTTTTTGGGTTGTTGAGAAGTATTGTTGGAATATTTATGTTTGGTATCCAAACATACTTTTTATCAAAGGCGATTGGTTTCTTAATTCGGGTTTTAATGTACTCAGTAGATAATTCAATTTTACTAAAAGAAATTTTATTAGTTTTTTTCATAGGATTAAACATTATCGATTGGGTTGCTATATTGATTTCAATTATACTCCAAACTTACTTATTTAGTGTTGGAATGAATTATAACAAAAAATTAATCAAGTTTTCTGCATTAACTATATACGCTGCAATGATAATGTTTTTCTTTATTGTTTTATTATCCGATGTAAAACTGACTGCTCAATCTTTCATAGATGTTTTAGATTTTCAAAATATTTTTAATCCAAATAATGTTGGTCCAATAATTACAGTTGCAGGGACTATATTTACCTTTTTTTCAATTATAATTTTATCATTTGGTGATTTTTCAAGATATGTTAAAAATGAACAAGAATTAAGAAGAGGCAATTTAAGTTTAATTTTAAATCTAATAATTTTTTCATTTTTTGCATTATTTATTGTTACAGGTGCTGATGCGTTTCAAAATTTAAATGAGCAAAACGTAGAAATGATTTTAACTAACCCAACAGATATTATTGGAAAATTAGATAATATTCTTTTGGTTTCTTTAGCCTTGATTTTTATTATTATTGCCTCTGCATCAACAAATTTAATAGCAAACTTTATTCCTTCTCAATATACATTAATTAATTTTGACCCTTCATCTTTTTCTTTAAAAAGCGCTAGTTATGTAATTGCTATTTTTGGATTTATTATAGGAGTTTTTTGGTTAACTTTTTTAAGTCAAGTTGGGATCTTATCTTATATAGATACGATCGGTGCTTTTTTTGGTCCTCTATTCGGATTAATGATTACTGATTTTTACATGATTAAAAAAGGAAAATTAGAAAACAAAGATATATACTCACTTGAAACTAGTGGTACTTATTATTATTCGGGTGGATGGCACCTTAAAGGAGTTTATTCTTTAATATTAGGATTTATTTTTTCTGCTTCAACAATTTGGAACACCAATTTTATGTTTTTACAATCTTACTCATGGATTATTGGTGCTTTTGTTGCAGCTTTTGTTTATTACCTCTTATCTAGAGAGTAGATTTATGGATAAAATTTCTTTTGATTTTAAAGGAAGAACTGCAATTGTCACTGGTGGTGCACAAGGCTTTGGTTTAGACATCACAAAAAGATTAATAAGGTCAGGTGCGAGTGTAATTATTTGGGATAATGATAAAAAAATGGTCGAAAAAGCAATTGAAGATATTAAAAGCACCAATCTAAGTTTTAATATTGTTGATATTTCAAATTATTCTAAAGTTGAAGAATGTGTGCAAGAAATCACTAAGCAAAAAAATATTGATATATTGATTAATAACGCTGGTATTACTGGTCCAACAGCAACTTTGTGGGAATATGATATTGAGATGTGGAAAAAGGTTGTTGATATAAATTTAATGGGCACTTTTAATTGTTGTCGAACAATTGTACCGAATATGATCAAAAATAATTATGGCAGGATAGTAAATGTAGCTTCAGTTGCGGGTAAAGATGGCAATGCAAACGCGAGTGCCTATAGCGTTGGAAAAGCTGGAGCAATTGGACTAACAAAATCATTAGGTAAAGAGCTTGCGGATAAGAATATAGCAGTAAATGCTGTTACTCCCGCAGGTGCTAAAACCAGAATTTTGGATCAAATGACCAAAGAACACGTCCAAAGAATGTTATCCAAAGTGCCTAGAGGACGATTTCTTGAGGTTGAGGAGTTCACCTCTTTAGTCTGCTGGCTATCTTCTGAGGAGAACACATTCTCAACCGCTGCAGTTTTTGATATCAGTGGGGGTCGTTCGACCTATTAACTTC
>CACHSP010000002.1 GCA_902582605.1 uncultured Pelagibacteraceae bacterium
AATTAATAGAATAATCGACAATGCATCTGTTGCAATAGCATCCCTAAATAGAAGACCAGTTATTTCATCAAGAGAAATGGCTCTAAAGCATTCAAGAAAAAATGGTGCAACATTATTTGGTGTTGATAGTAAATATAAATTTGATTGCGAATGGGCAGCATGGTCTAATGGGACTGCCGTGAGAGAATTAGATTTCCATGATACTTTTTTAGCTGCTGACTATAGTCACCCAGGGGATAACATTCCTCCACTAATAAGTGTCGCTCAGCAAAATAAAAAAAGCGGTTTAGATCTCTTAAGAGGAATAATTACCGCTTATGAAGTACAAGTGAATTTGGTTAAAGGTATATGCCTACATAAACATAAAGTAGACCATATAGCACATCTTGGTCCAAGTGTAGCTGCTGGGATTGGTTCAATGTTAAGATTAAACACTGAAACTATTTATCAAGCTGTTCAGCAAGCATTGCATACAACAATTTCAACTAGACAATCAAGAAAAGGTGAAATTTCAAGCTGGAAAGCATATGCTCCAGCACATGCCGGAAAGCTTGCTATAGAAGCTGTTGATAGAGTGATGCGTGGTGAAGGAGCACCAAGTCCAATTTATGAAGGTGAAGATAGTGTGATAGCAAGAATACTTGATGGAAAGAAAGCATTGTACAAAGTCCCCTTACCAAAAAAAGGAGAAACAAAAAAAGCAATACTTGAAACTTATACAAAAGAATATTCTGCTGAATATCAATCTCAAGCTTTAATAGATTTAGCAAAAAAACTTAAAAAGAAAGTTCAAAATCTTAACCAGATCAAAAAAATAGATATTTTTACAAGTCACCACACTCATTATGTAATCGGAACAGGTGCAAACGATCCACAAAAAATGGATCCTAATGCTAGTAGAGAAACATTAGATCACTCGATAATGTATATATTTGCAGTTGCACTTGAGGATGGCACTTGGCATCACGTAAAATCCTACACAAAAGCAAGAGCTAAAAGAAAGAGCACAATTAAGATTTGGAGATCAATAAAAACTCATGAGGATAAAAAATGGACCAAAAAATACCATGATCCAAACCCAAGAAAAAAAGCATTTGGTGCAAAAGTAGTAATAACTCTCAATAATGGTAAAAAAATTACTGAGGAACAAGGTGTAGCAGATGCACATCCTTATGGTTCACGTCCTTTCAAAAGACGAAATTATATTAACAAATTCTTAACTTTAACTGAAAATATCTTAAATAAAAAAGAAAGTGATAGATTTTTAAAAATAGTACAAAATTTAAAAAAATTAAAACCAGGTCAACTTGATAAGTTAAATATTGAAGTCAAAAAGGGTAAAATAAAAAGAAATTTTAAAAAAGGTATTTTTTAATGCACTTTATAGAAAAAGAACCAGTTCAAAAAAGAAAAGATTTTGTTGATAAATTAAAATCTGGTAAAATTTTAAGAGTTCCTGGTGCATACAACCCTTTGACCGCGAAGTTAATTGAGGAAATTGGATACGACGCAGTTTATGTTTCAGGTGGAGTTATGGCTAATGACTTGGGATTTCCTGACATTGGGTTAACTACTCTTCAAGATGTAAGTACAAGATCATACCTTATTTCAAGAGTGACTAATCTTCCAACTATCGTTGATATTGATACTGGTTTTAAATCTTGTAAAGAAACTATTGAAACTTTTGAGGAATTTGGAATCACTGCAGTTCATTTAGAGGATCAAATTGAGAGAAAAAGATGTGGGCATCTTGATAATAAAGAACTCATATCAACAGATGCAATGATTAAAAAAATTAAAGAATGTGTATCAGCAAAAAAAGATGAAAATTTCAAAATTATAGCTAGATCGGATGCAAAGAGTGTAGAAGGAATAGATAAAATGATTGAAAGATGTAAAGCATACATTGATGCTGGGGCAGAAATAGTTTTTCCGGAAGCATTGCAAGATGAAAAGGAATTTGAAAAAGTTAGAAAAGAACTATCATGTTATTTACTTGCCAATATGACTGAGTTTGGAAAATCAAAGCTGTTCAACTATAAAGAATTAGAAAAATTTGGTTATAATATCGTAATTTATCCAGTCACTACACAGCGGCTAGCGATGAAAAATGTTGAAGATGGATTGCGGGACATTTATGCAAATGGACACCAAAACAATATCATCGATAAAATGCAAACTAGAAAAAGATTATATGAGCTTGTTGACTATGAGAAATATAATGATTTGGATGAAAAAATTTACAACTTTAGTACAGAGGGACATGAATAATGAGTGATGATATAAAAAAAGGATTACTTGGAATAGTTGTTGACGAAACAGAAGTTTCGAAAGTTATGCCTGAGATTAATTCCCTTACTTACAGAGGATACGCCGCTCAAGATTTGTGCGAATATTGTAGATTTGAGGAGGTTGCTTATTTGATCTTGAATAAAGACTTACCAAATACGATACAATTAAGAAAATTTGAAAAAGAAGAAAAAAATAATAGGGATTTATCAAAGGATCTTTATTCAATAATTAAAAAAATGCCAAAAAAATCACATCCAATGGATGTTGCTAGAACTGCCGTAAGTATAATGGGACTTGAAGATAAAGAAACCACAGACTCTTCTCATGAAGCAAATATGAGAAAGGCAATTAGAATTTTAGCAAAAACTCCAACAGCACTAGCTGCCTTTTATAGAATTAGAAAAGGAAAAAAAATTATTAAACCTAAAAAAAATTTGAATATTGCAGAAAACTTTTTTTATATGTGTTTTGGTAAAGTTCCACAAAAAGAAATTGTAAAAGCTTTTGATGTATCTTTGATTTTATATGCAGAACATAGTTTTAATGTATCTACATTCACAGCAAGAACAATCACTAGTAGTTTGTCTGATATTCACGGGGCCATCACTGGTGCTATTGCAAGTCTTAAGGGTCCGTTACATGGAGGTGCTAATGAAGAAGTAATGCACATGATGAGTAAAATTAAAAGTCCAAAAAATGCTCTTCAATGGATAAATAATGCTCTAGACAACAAAGAAGTGGTTATGGGGTTTGGTCATAGAGTTTACAAATCTGGAGATTCGAGAGTTCCAACTATGAGAAAATATTTTGCAAAAGTAGCAAAAATTAAAAAAGATAAAAAATTTGAGAAGATTTACGATATAATTGAAAAGGTAATGATAAAAAGAAAAAATATTCATCCAAATGTTGATTATCCAACTGGACCAACATATCATTTAATGGGCTTTGACACAGATTTTTTCACGCCAATTTTTGTCATTTCAAGAATTACTGGGTGGTCAGCACATATCATGGAACAACACGCGGCCAACAAATTAATAAGGCCTCTAGCTAGTTATAAAGGGAGTCAGCACAGAAAAGTTGTTCAATTAAACCAAAGATAACTACTTTTCAATTTTTGCAAATCTAGTATTCCACAAAATTTCACACTTTAATTTGTATTTTTGAATAAACTCATCTATTGCCTTTTTGACCTGTGGTGCCTGGGCTCCTAAATCATAATCATCACATAATACTGTACCATTAGAATTGATCACCTCTAAACAACATTCTAAATCATTCTTAACAGTCTCATAAGCGTGACCACCATCCAAAAACACAAAATCAATTTTTGACATATCAATTTTTTTTAAAACTAAATTAGAATTACCTTTAATCAAAGTAATATTATTTTTGTATTTTTTTAAAAGATCTTCAACTGCCTCTTTACTATAAGGATTTTGTTTTTTTAAAAATTTAAAATAGATATTTTTCAATGGATTAGAGAAAAATGTGTTAGGTATTACCTCTGATTTATTTTCATCATTTATTTCAAATAAATCCAAACCTATGTATTTAAAATCTTCTTTATGAATTTTGTAAAGGAGTTCACAAACATTTCTTGCTGTTACACCATGAAAAACACCCACCTCCAAAAAAGTTTTGGGACTTTTCTCTTTTACTATTTTGAGAAAATAATTACCTACACCATCCTGCTTAAGACTGGTTTTTCTAAAATATTTTTTATATTTCAAATGAATTAACTAAATGCTTCTACCCAAGTGCCTTGTGTTGATGCTTTAGAATACTCTGTTGCACGACCTTCAAAAAAGTTCATATGCTCAACAGCGTTCAACATAGTATCAAGCCACCCTAGAGGGTTTTTTTCTACATCATAGATTGGTTCAAGACCAAGTTGAACTAATCTTCTATTGCCAATAAATCTAATGTAGTCTTTAACTTCTTGTGCAGTTAAGCCTTCCATTGGACCCATCTCGAAAGCTAAATCAATAAAAGAATCTTCGTGCTCAACGATTGTTCTACAAGCTTCATAAAGTTCTTTTTTTAATTTTGGTGTCCAGATTTCTGGATTTTCTTTTATAAACTCTTTAAAAATTCTTATCATAGAATTACAATGAAGAGTTTCGTCTCTAACCGACCAAGTTACTATTTGGCCCATGCCTTTCATTTTATTGTGTCTTGGAAAATTTAAGAGAATTGCAAAACTTGCAAATAACTGAAGTCCTTCTGTAAAAGCACTAAATACAGCAACAGTTTTGGCAATATCTTCTTTTGAATTTACATTAAATCCTTGCATGTAGTCATATTTATCTTTCATTTCTTTATATTTCATAAAAGCTGAATATTCTGACTCTGGCATACCGATTGTATCTAATAAATGAGAGTAAGCAGCTACATGAACTGTTTCCATAGACGCAAAAGCAGTCATCATCATTAGAACCTCTGTTGGCTTAAAGACCGTTGTGTAATGTCTTAAGTAGCAATTATTTACTTCAACATCAGCTTGAGTAAAAAATCTAAAAATTTGAGTTAAAAGATTTTTTTCTGGTTGAGACAAGTTTTTTTGCCAATCTCTTACATCATCTCCAAGAGGGACTTCTTCTGGTAACCAGTGTATTCTTTGTTGGGTTAACCATGCATCATAACACCATGGATATCTAAATGGCTTATATACAGGGTTCTCAACTAATAAACCCATCTTTTTAGGTTGAATTATTTCTTTATTCTCTGTCTTAATTTTATCTGCTACTGACATGATAAACACTCCTCATATTCTGGTTGATCGTTAGTTTGTTGGTTTTTTGATTTATATACATTGGCTGTAACATCAGTTGATTTAGCATTGTTGATATTTTCAGCTCTTTGAATTGATTTTGATCTACAATAGTAAAGGCTTTTTAAACCTTTTTTCCATGCATCAAAATGAATTCTATGCAATTCTTTTTTGTGAACATCGGCTGGTAAAAATAAATTTACCGATTGTGCTTGAGAGATATATTGAGTTCTGTCTCCACTCAGTTCAACAATCCATTTTTGATTTAATTCAAAGGCAGTTTTAAAAACATCCTTTTCTAAATCGGTTAAAAAATCTAAATGAGATACTGACCCTTGATTTGTTGTAATTGTTGACCAAGTTTCGTCATCGTTTTTTCCGTGACTTTCTAAAATTTCTTCTAAATATCTATTTCTAACATTAAATGACCCCGATAAAGTTTTATGCGTATAACTATTAGCTGCAATTGGTTCAACACCCGGAGAAGCTCCTCCACAAATAATAGAAATAGAAGCTGTTGGTGCTATTGCTGTTTTGTTAGAAAATCTTTCATTAAATCCGTATTCAGCCGCATCCGGACATGCACCTCGCTCTTCAGCTAATTCTTTTGATGCTTTATTAACTTGTTCATCAATTTGTTTGAATATTTTTTTATTCCAAGATTTAGCCATTACAGACTCAAGTGGAATTCTATGCTTTTGCAAAAAGGAGTGAAAACCCATAACTCCAAGACCAACACTTCTTTCTCTCTCTGCAGAATATTTCGCATCTTTAAATTGATCTGGAGCCTTATTAATAAAGTCTGATAAAACGTTATCTAAAAATCTCATTACATCACTAATCATGTTTGGATCATCTTTCCATTCATCATATTTTTCAAGATTTAAGGATGATAAACAACAAACTGCTGTTCTATCTCTTCCATCTTTATCGATACCTGTAGGGAGAGTTATTTCACTACAAAGATTAGAAGTTTTTACAGTTAAGTTTGCAAGTTTATGGTGTTGTGGAATTTGTCTATTAACTGTATCGATATAAATAATGTACGGCTCACCAGTTTCAATTCTAGCTGTTAACAACCTAATCCATAAATTTCTTGCAGATATAGTTTGCTGAATAGATCCATCAGCTGGGCTTTTAAGTGCCCACTGATCATCGGTTTCAACAGCTCGCATAAATGCATCTGAAACTAAAACTCCGTGATGTAAATTTAAAGCTTTTCTATTTGGATCACCCCCAGTTGGTCTTCGCATTTCAATAAACTCTTCTATTTCAGGATGATCAATAGGAAGATAACAAGCTGCTGAACCTCTTCTTAAAGATCCTTGACTGATTGCCATAGTTAAAGAATCCATAACTTTAATAAATGGAATTATCCCAGAAGTTTTTCCGACTTTACCAATCTTTTCTCCAATTGATCTTAGATTACCCCAATAACTTCCTATGCCTCCACCCTTCGCAGCAAGCCAAACATTTTCACTCCAAAGATCTAAAATACCACCTAGACTATCTGAAGCTTCGTTTAAAAAACATGAAATGGGTAATCCTCTTTTGGTTCCGCCATTCGACAAAACTGGAGTTGCGGGCATGAACCAAAGGTTACTAATGTAATTGTAAATTCTTTGAGCGTGTAAATTATCATCAGCATATGTGCTTGCTACTCTTGCAAACAAGTCTTGATAAGACTCATTGTGACCAAGATATCTATCTTTCAAAGTTGCCTTACCAAAATCAGTTAAGTTTGCATCTCGAGAACGATCTATTTTGATTATGATACCTTTATCATTCTGAAAAAGTTCAGTTTCATTGTTAAGTGAAAAAAGGTCTGGTCTATTATTTTTTTCTACTTCTTTAACTTGTGGGCTATATTCAGAGACAGCTTTCTTTAGGGCCTGCGATAGAATTTTATTCATATTTTTTATTATATTTTGTTATTAGTACGAAAACAACTATATGTTGTGTGCGTTTAGCGTTAATACACTATATAAACAACAAATCAACAGAACATTTATAGAACACAAGGAAAAAAAATCAATAAAAAAATTAAAAAAAATGTAAGTAATTAACAATAATGTCAGTAAATTTAAAAATCGACCCCTATGGTTTTAGAGAGTATGACGCTCGATGGTTGTATGAAAAAGACATAAATCTCCCAGGCATAACGAATCTTGGTAAAGGACTAGGTACACAAATTATAAAACAAACAAATAAAACAAATCCAAAAGTAATTGTTGGTCATGATTATCGATCATATAGTGAAGATATAAAAGCAGCACTTAAAAAAGGTTTAGTTTCAACAGGTTGTTTTGTTGAAGACGTAGGTTTGTCTTTGTCTCCGATGGTTTATTTTGCACAATTCCATTTTAATTCTGATGCTGTTGCAATGGTAACTGCAAGTCATAACGACAATGGTTGGACAGGTGTAAAAATGGGTATTAAGAAAGGATTAACACATGCACCTGAAGAAATGAAAGAATTAAAAGAAATAACATTAAGTGAAAACTTTGTAAACGGACAAGGTCAGGAAAAAAAAATAGAAAATTTTCAAAACATTTATAAAAAAAGCTTAATAGATAACAATAAAATCAAAAAAAAAATTAAAGCAGTGGTAGCTTGTGGTAATGGAACTGCAGGAATTTTTGCTCCTGATATTTTGCGTGGAATTGGTTGTGAAGTAATAGAACTTGATTGTAATTTAGACTGGACCTTCCCTAAATATAATCCTAATCCAGAAGACTTAAAAATGCTACATGCAATTTCTGATGCTGTTAAAAAAAATAATGCTGATATCGGATTTGGATTTGATGGTGATGGTGACAGAGTAGGAGTAATTGATAATGAAGGGAATGAAATATTTTCAGATAAAATAGGATTATTAATTGCAAGAAGTTTATCAAATAAATATAAAAATTCTGTTTTCGTAGTGGATGTAAAATCAACAGGATTGTATGCGAATGATGAATTATTAAATTTTAATAAATGTAAAACAATTTATTGGAAAACTGGTCATTCACATATCAAAAGAAAAGTTAACAATGAAAACGCTTTAGCAGGATTTGAAAAAAGTGGACACTTTTTTTTTAATCAACCTTTGGGTTACGGGTATGACGATGGTATCAATTCAGCGATCCAAGTTTGTCATTTATTAGATAATCAGAACAAAAAAATGAATGAAATAATTAAAGAAATCCCGAAAACTTTTCAAACACCTACTATGGCTCCTTATTGCAAGGATGAGGAAAAATATTCTTTGGTCGATAAAATTATTAAAGATATTGAAAAAATTAAAAAAGAAAAAGTTAAAATAGATGACCAAGAAATTGATGAAATTTTAACTGTGAATGGTGTTAGATTTTCGTTTAAAGATGGTTCATGGGGTTTGATTAGAGCCTCCTCTAATAAACCTTCTTTAGTGATTGTAACAGAAAGTCCTACCTCCGATGAAAGAAAATTAAAAATATTTAAATTTATAGATTCCTTACTTCAAAAAACGGGCAAAATTGGTGAATACGACCAAAAAATTTAACTAATCACTCTTTTCTTCAGGTTCATCTTTATTTAATGAGTTGTCACTATAAAATTTTTTAATTAATTCTTCCTCTTTCTTTTTTTGCTCTAAATCAAATTTTTCTTCCCACTCTTTCAATCTTCTCTCTTCTTCTAGTATTCTTTGTTCTTCCTCAAATTTTTGTTTAATTTCTAGTTCTTTTTCCTCTTCTATCCTTTTTTGCTCCTCTTCTTCTTTTCTTAATTTCTCTGTTCTCTCATATTCTTCTTTTTGACGTAAAAATCTCTCCTCTTCTTCTGCTTTAATTTTTTCCTCTTTGAGTCTTAACTCTTCCTCTTTAACTCTCTGTTCTGCTTGCTCTTTTAAGATTTGTCTTTCTATCTCTTTTTGTCTCTCATTTTCGATCTCTTTTAACCTTATTTCTGACTCTTTAAGTTTTTCCTCCTCATATTTTAATCTTTTAGCTGCTTCTCTTATTCTTTGTTCTTCATCTAATCTTTTTTGTCTCTCTATCTCATTAAGTCTAATTTGCTCGTGTCTTTCTCTCTCTTTTTCCTCTCTTAATTGCTGTGCTTTAATCTCCTTTTCTTTTAAAGCTTGTTCTTTTGTTTTTATCTTTTCTTCCCGAGCTCTTTGTCTCTCAAGCATTCTTAATCTAAGTTCTTCTTCTCTGATCTTTCTAGCATCCTCTCTTATTTTTTTAGCTTCCTCATCTTTAATTTTTTGTTGTTCAATAAATATCCTCTTAGCTTCGATTTTTTTTCTTTTTTCCTCATTTTTTTTAATTTGCTTTTCATTTTCAATCATCAGTCTTCTTTGCTCAAGAATTTGTTTTTTTTCCTCTTTTATTCTCTCTTCTTTTTCTCTTTGAGCTTGTTTTTTTTGGTTCTCAAGTTCTTTTTTTTCGTTGATAATTCTCTGTCTTGCTGATCTCTCTTTGCTTATTTTTCTTTCTTTTTGGATCTTTGTATAAAAATTCTGTAATTTATTTTTACCTTGTTCAATGAAATTAAATGGGTTCATATCAAATTTACCCTTTTTACTTTCTCGACTATTTGATTTATTGTTAACTCTTTTTTTTTGAACCATATTAAAAGGTAACACTATTTAAATTATTTTAAATATAAACCATGTGTTTAAATTGTGGTTTTTTGATTATTTCAATTTTTACGTGCACAATAGGATAATTTTTTTTAAAAAAATATTTTGATTCGCAAGAAGAATCGAATAAATTTTAAATATGGGTGGTAGAGGGAGACTGAAGCCACCCTTTTTTTTAGTACTTCTTATTTTTAATAACTCTATACTCAAAATTTTGGGTTGTCTCATTTACACTAATAAGTTTAGCACCATTTTTAATATGAAATTTATAAGCCATATCTGTTAAAGGAGACAAAGTAACTAGTCTGTTCAGATGATTTGATTTTTTTATTTTGTTAAATACTTCTTTAACAATTAATTTTCCACCACCCTTTTTTTTAGACCAAACTGTGTAAGCAATTGCAATTTTACCTACATTCTGTCCTCTTAGGGTGCTTTGTAAATGAGCATCTTGACTCATAATATCTAAATCCTCTACAGACTTTGGTATTTCATTCGTATAAGCAAAACACATGACAGCATGGATTTCTCCTTTATACTTAACTCCAAAAATTTTTCTTCCATAACTTCTTCTAAAAGTATTATCAAGTTCTGGTCTTACAGGATCTTCTTTAGTATTACATTCTTTCAACTCAACCAGCTCTGCGCCTTTAATCCAATCAAAAAAATTACCAATATTTTTACCAATAATTTGTTTATTTTTTCTAAATCTTGCTTTTATTCTTGGTTTAAATTTCTTAGCTTTCTTTGAATAGTTCTTAATAGAACCATCTTTCAAATATTTAGCTACAAGTTTTTCTTTAACAACTTTAATAATTTCTCTCATAATCTTAGATTAATTATAAATTAAAATATCTAAATATAAAAATTGTCCCAATAATATAAAGAAAAACTCCAAACATTCTTTGAGCTTTAATTTTACTCATTTTATGTACTGTATTAACTCCTACTCTTGCCATTATAGTTGTTATTGGAATAAATATTAAAAAAGCTGGGATATTTACAAAACCAATGCTTAAAGGCAAATTAACATCTAAATACAGTCCAGTTGAAAAAAATCCTATTGTACCAGAAATGGAAATAACCCAACCGATAGCAGCGGCACTACCAATAGCTTTTGTAATCGGATATCCAAAAAATCTTAATATAGGAACATTCATCATTGCACCTGTAATACCCATAGGTGCAGAAATTGAACCAGATATAAATCCTAAAATAGCTTTGGAAAAAAAACTAAAACTAGGTTTGATTTTATTGGAATTTTCTTGTTGTAAAAGCAAGTATGCACCAAAAATAAAAACAACTATTGAAAAAAAAAGAACTAAATATTTTGTTTTTAAAATAGCTGCTAGAAAGGATCCAAAAAAAACTCCTAAGATAACAAAAAATCCAAAAATTTTTAAAATACTTAAATCAACTGCATTATGTTTTCTATGCGTAAGAACTGAAGCTGTAGAAGTAAATATTGTTATGAAAAAAGCAGTACCAACAGCTAAGTGCATTGTGTAATCCTCTGTGAGATTTAAAAAATCGAATATAAAAAAAAGAAATGGAACTGATATTAAACCACCTCCTATCCCAAAAAGTCCAGCAAAAAAACCAACTGGAACAGCGGCCATGACCATTAAAATAATCAAATAAAAATAATTTAAATTTGTAAGGGTGTCGGTCAATTTTTATATTATTAGTTTATACTTAAATACTCGATAAACGATCGTATTGATACTAAAATTAAAAATATCCCAAAAATTTTACTAAGTAATTTTTTATCAATTTTATGAACAACTTTAGCTCCTATTCGAGCCATAACCATCGTAACAGGTACAAATACTGCAAAGCCCAATAGATTAATATAACCAATGCTATAAGGGGTATTTACATTATCAATTATTTTACCACCAGTTATCATTGTAATAGTTCCTGTTACAGCAATTAAAAAACCAACTGCTGCTGCTGTACCGATTGATTTTCTAATGTCATATCCAAAAGTTCTCATAAAAGGAACCATTAAAGATCCACCCCCAATACCTAAAGGCACAGATATAAATCCAATAATTACACCCGAAATATTTTTTACAATAGCTGAAATTTGTTTTGGGTTATCTACTAATTTTTCTCTTAAAAAAATAAAAAAAAATCCAACCATGAGGGCGAAGATTGAAAAAAATAAAACTAATGCAGGAGTTTTTAAATTCACAGCTAAGAAAGTTCCACCAATAACACCTGCTAAAATAAAAACACCAAATGATCTTACCATTTTAAAATCAACAGCGTCATACTCTTTATGGGTCATTGTTGAAATGATTGAAGTGGGAATAATTATTGCAAGTGATGTTCCAACCGAAAGATGCATTCTCGTGACGATATCGAAATCCAAAACAGTAAAAGCATAATAAAGCGCAGGAACCATTACAATACCACCACCTACTCCCAACAATCCAGCCATGAAACCTGCTCCCGCAGCCGCAACTGCTAAAACAAATAATAAATTTATTAATTCAGCAGTGGCAATTGTTTCCATTAGGAACTTACTTGATTGGCTTTTTCATTATTTTGAACAATAGTCATAATATGTTTTGCCTTTTGAAAATCAGAATCTCTTGCCATCATATTATCACTTAAATATCTTTTCCATTCTTTCGAACCTACCTGACCATGGTATAAACCAACTGTGTGTCTCATTATATGATTTACTTTAGTTCCCTTCTTTACTTCATCATCCAAATATTCTAAAAGTTTTTTAACTACTTCCTCCCTTGAAGGATTGTCATTTGTTTTGAATATCTCTTTTTCAATTTCAACCAGCGAATATGGATTTTGGTAGATGGACCTACCAATCATTACGCCGTCACAAAATTTCATGTGATTATTTATTTCGCTTACTTTGGTTATACCACCATTTATAATTATTTCTAAATCTGGATTTGCTTTTTTAATCTCATAAACCATGTTGTAATTTAATTTTGGAATATTCAAATTCTGCTTTGGTGATAATCCAGAAAGCATTGCTTTTCTTGCATGTAAAATAAATGTGTTTGTACCTACGTCTCTTAATTTGTGAACAAAATTATTAAGATATTCAAAATCTTCGACATCATCAAAACCTATACGAGTTTTAGCTGTTACAGGAATTTTACATACTTTGACCATAGAATGAATACATTCCGCTACTAGGTCTGGTTCCTTCATTAGACATGCGCCAAACTTATTTTTTTGAACCTTTTTACTTGGACACCCAAGATTAATATTTATTTCATCATAACCCATGTCCTCTGCAATTTTTGCAACCTCTGCTAATTCATTTTTATCAGATCCACCAACCTGTAAAGCTAAAGGTTTTTCCTCTGGGCTAAATGATAAAATTTTGTTTCTATCTCCATGAATTGCTGATTTAGTTGCGACCATCTCGGTATAAAGCATTACATTTTTGCTCATTAATCTTAGAAAAAAACGATCGTGCCTATCGGTACAATCCATCATTGGTGCAACTGAAACTTTTCTGTTAATTTTTTTTTTAGTATCCAAGGGCTTTACCCATGATTTTATCAGGTAACCATGTAACAATTTCAGGAAAAATACACAGAATTAAAATAGCCAATGCCATAATTATCATGAAAGGAATAGAGCCTTTTAAAATTTCAGATAAACTTACATCTGGAGTAATGCCCTTTATAATATAAAGATTTAATCCTACAGGAGGTGTTATCAATCCTATTTCCATATTGATCGTGAATACAATTGCAAACCAATAAGGATCAAATCCTAAAGTTGTTATTACAGGCAACAAAATTGCAGAAGTCATAACAATCACAGCAACCGGAGGTAAAAAGAAACCAGCGATCAAAAGAAATATATTAATTAAAATAAATACAACCCACTTATTTGAACTTAACTCAACCATACTTTGGGCTAAAGATTGAGTTACGTATAATTGTGAAAGAGTGAACGCAAAAAGATAAGAAGCTGCAATAATAAACATTATCATTACACTTTCTTTCATTGACACTTTTACAATGTTCCAAATCTTTTTTGGCTGATAAATTTTGTAAACAACAGCTATCAAGACAAAAACTAGGAACGCTCCAACTCCAGATGCTTCAGACGGAGTTGCAACTCCACCGTATAAAACGTATAAAACTCCCGCAATAATTGCTAGGAATGGAAGAATTCTGGGTAATACTTCAAGTTTTTCTTTTAATGTTGGTTTTACCCTGTTTCTTAAAGCTTTTGCAGCATCTTTATCAATAAAATAACTATGAATGAGTGCCCAAATTGCAAACATTCCTGCTAACATGAAACCTGGCACTAACCCGCATAAAAATAATCTTCCGATTGATGTTCCAGTTGCAATTCCATAAACAATTAAAACAATGCTTGGAGGAATTAAAACTCCTAGTGTGCCACCAGCTGCAATAGTTCCAGTAGCAATTTGATCTGAATAACCCCTTTTCCTCATTTCCGGTATTCCCATAGTTCCAATAGCTGCGCAAGTTGCAGGACTTGATCCACTTAATGCAGCAAAAATTGAGCATGCTCCAATGTTAGAAATTACTAGGCCACCCGGTACTCTCCAAAGCCACCTATCTAATCCTGTATACAAATCTTTTCCCGCAGGAGAATTAGCAACAGCCATTCCCATCAAAATAAACATTGGTATTGAGAGTAAAACAAATGAATTTAATCCAGCGAAGAATGTTTCAGCAAAAACATCAAGCATTTGAAAACCTTCAAATGATACTAAAAGAACTATCGACACAAAACTCAAACCAAAAGCAATTGGAATTCCAGAAAAAAGCACCAGCAAAGTAAAAACTGCAACGATTAAAGCTATTATTAATGGGTCCATTAATTATAATCCTTGTCGTCAGTAAGTTTTATAATTTCAGCTATATATTGAAGAATCATTAGTATAGCACCTAAAGCCATTGAAGAATATGGTATCCATAAAGGTGGATCCCAAACTGTTCCAGTCGAATAATTTTTTGTAAATGCTTCTTCAACCATTAAAAATCCAAAATAAAATAAAATTAGAAAAAATAATAAACTTAATAATGAAGTAAAAATTTTTAAGCGAATGATATTTTTTTTAGAAAGGAAATCATAAATCCATTCCATACTAACGTGAGCTTTTTCACTAAGTACATACACACTTCCTATAAAAGTTGATGCAACTAGTAACATGGTAACTAATTCTGTTTGCCAAGTAATTGCTCTTTGAAAAAAATATCTCTCAAAAACTAGCTCTACAATAACTAAAATTGATAAGAGCAAAGCTAACACTGCAAAAGCACCGCAAGCTTTTGCTATAAAATCACAAAATTTAAGATATTTTTTTTTCATAAAAAAACCCCTATTTAATAAGAATAAATAGGGGTTCTTTATATATTATTTTATTTAACTGCTAAAGCCATTTCCATCAGCTTATCGCCACCTGGAACTTTATCAGCAAATGCCTTGTGAGATGATTTTTTTGCGATCTCTACCCACGCAGCATGATCTTTTTCGTTCATGTATACTAATTTAACACCTGCAGCTTTATAAGCTTCTTCAAACTTTTTATCTAAGTTTTCAACTTGAGCTGTCATGTATTTTTCAGCAACTTTTCCTGCTTTCATCAAAGCTTTTTGTTGCTTAGAATTTAAAGCATCAAAAGACTTTTTAGACATCAGAATTGGCTCATACATAAACCATAATCCAAATTTTCCTGGAGGTGTTGCGCATGAAACTTGCTCATAAATTTTGTAACTCACAAAACTTCCTGAACTTGTATTGGCACCTGTTAATACACCCGTTTGTAAACCAGTATAAATTTCAGATGACGGCATACTTTGTATACCTGCTCCTGCAGCTTCTAACATTTGGTTAAATGCTTTACCAGCAGCTCTCATCACTTGTCCTTTTGCATCACTAGGATTTTTAATACATTTTGTTTTTGAAGCAAAACCACCACCTAACCAAGCGTCAGATAAAACTACAACACCAGCATCATTAATGATTTTTTTAATTTCAGTCATCATTGGACCTTTATTAAATCTTAATGCGTGATCATGATTTTTTACAGTTCCTGGCATTAGCGTTGCATCAAATTCTGGATGAAACTTAGATGCGTATGCCAAAGGAAAAGCAGAAATATCTAACTGACCAGTTGTCATTGGTTTCCATTGTTCTTTTGGTTTGTATAATGATTTAGCTGGATAAATTCTGATATCTATTCCAACATTTGCTTTTTTAACCTCGTCAGCAATGATTTGAACCATTTCATGACGTGGATCGTAAGATCCATCAGCTCTTGGAGTACCAGGCCATTGGTGACTTGCTTTTAGCGTAACTGCATAAGCAGAACCAATAGCAGTAAAAACAAAAACTAATGAAGTTAAATATAAAGATATTCTTTTTAACATTATTTTTTCCCTCTATTGTTATTTATAATAATTCAATTAAAGTGAACTTATTAATAAGAGTCAAGTCGACAAAAACTCATGTATGATGAAGTAATATGGATGGACCTTTAAAAAACCTACTGGTAGTTGATTTAACAAGAGTATTAGTTGGTCCTTACTGCACTATGATATTATCTGATTTAGGGGCTAGAGTAATTAAAGTTGAAGCACCTGAAATTGGAGATGACTCAAGAAAATTTGGACCATTCATAAAAGATTATTCTGCTTATTTCATGTCTCTTAATAGAGGAAAGGAAAGTATTGCGCTTAATTTAAAGAATGATGAAGATAAAAAAATTTTTGAAAAAATTTTATCTAAAGCAGATATTTTAGTTGAAAATTTTAAACCTGGAACTTTAGAAAAATGGGGGTTTGGCTGGAAAGATGTTAATAAGAAATATCCAAAACTAATTTATGCTTCTGCATCAGGCTTTGGTCAAACTGGTCCACTTAAAGAATTACCTGCTTACGACATGGTAGTTCAGGGTATGGGTGGTTTAATGAGTGTTACTGGGCAACCAAACTCTGAACCTACTAGAGTTGGAACATCAATTGGAGATATTACAGCTGGGCTTTTTACTGCGATAGGTATTAATGCAGCTTTGTATGATAGACAAAAAACTGGAAAAGGAATGTTCATAGATGTTTCTATGCTTGATTGTCAAATAGCTATATTAGAAAACGCTATAGCACGTTATCTATCTAAAAATGAAATTCCAAAACCAATGGGATCAAGACACCCATCAATCGCACCCTTTGAAGCCTTTAAGACAAAAGATAGTTACATAATCATTGCGGCTGGAAATGATAAACTTTTTGAAAAACTTTGTAATCTTCTTCAAATCCCAGAGGTAAGTAAAGATTCAAAATTTTCAGATAATTCATCTAGAGCAAAAAATATGGATGAGCTTAAAAAAATTTTAGAGGAAAAATTATTGAGTAAAAAAACAAGTGATTGGGTTAGTGAAATGGAAAAAGATAAAATTCCATGTGGACCAATTTTCAATATTAAAGAGGCTGTTGAAAACCCACAAATAGAGTCTAGAAACATGATTGTTAAAGCATTTCACAAAGTTGTTGGTGATTTTAAACTGGCTGGTAATCCAATTAAAATGTCATCTTATAAAGATGAAAAAACAAGAGGTGACATACCTGATTTAGATGAACATCGACAAAAAATTATAAAGGAATTTTGTAACTAATAAATTTTAAGAGTTTGAAGAGTCAGTGTCGTCTGCTGCTTGATCTTCACTTTCAGAAACTTGATCTAAAGAGACGTCTCCCTGTTCTGCATCAGCATCTTCGGATACAGGAGCTTCTGGCACTTCAGGCTTAGCAGTTTCAGACAATTCTGCTAAATCATCTTTAGATACTTGAATTTTTTCAGGAGCTTTTCTTGCTCTTTTGGATGGTAAAATAGGTGTTCCACTTTTCGAGATCTCACCTTTGTATAAGCTTTCAAAATCATCACCAACATCTTCATCAGCTTCAGCACCATCATCAACTTGTTCTACATGTTTTCTTAATTTGTAGACAGCGCTTTCAGTTAAATCATCTACTTTGATATTTTCTTCAGCTATTTCTCTTAATGCAATAACTGTGTTTTTATCGTTATCACGATCTAAAGTTGGTTCTATCCCAGTATTGAGTTGAGTTGCTCTTTCTTTTGCAACCAAAACTAATTCATATGGACTATCTACTTTATCAATACAATCTTCAACTGTAACTCTTGCCATGCCGGTTATCTATAAGCTGTAATTAAAAAAAGCAAGGATTATTTAAACATATTCAGGATTTAACCTATTTCTAACCACTAACAAAGCAATTAAAGATAAGAAAATATACACAAATGAAATCACTGCTATTTGCTCAATAGTAAAGCCTTTGTCAATTAACAAGCCAAATAAAGCTGTGCCAAAGGCAGTAGAAAATACCATCAATGCTGTTGTTAATGCTTTAATTGATCCAATGTATTTTACGCCATAAATCTCAGCCCAAGTCGAAGACCCCAAAACATTCGCAAGCCCATTTGAAATTCCAATTAAACCAAGGAATATAAAAGCAGAAATAGAAATATCTAAATAAAACAAAACCAACATTGATATCAACAAAGGTATATTCATAAAAATCAATAATTTTCTACTAGTAAATTTATCGATTAAAAAACCAGAGCCTAATAAAGTAATGACTGACAAAATAGAATAAGCCATAAATGATTGTGCTATGACAAATTCACCCCACTCTTTTGATTCTGTTATATATGACTGATAAACAAATACACCAGTAGCAATCCAAGGCATTGCTAACATATTCAAACAAACTATATAAAATCTATAATCTTTTAAAACCTCAACACGTGTCCAATTTTTTATTTCTTTTTCAACAAAATTTTGATCATTTACATCTTCTCTAGAATCAAAATTCAGGTTTTTGATTAACGCAAAAGAAATAAATGGTAAAAAAAATAGAATTAATACAGAAATAGATAACCAAATGTTTTGCCAAGCAGTTAAAGTAAGTAAATAGACAATTAAAACTGGTAAAATAAATTCTGCAGTTGATAATCCAAACCATCCAACACTTAGAGCTTTGCCTCTAGATTTAGTAAAAAATCTTGAAATTGTTGTAGTTGCAGTATGAGACATTAATCCTTGACCGGAAAACCTCATCAGAAAAACACCAATAAATAAAAAAACTATTGATGAAATTTTTGAAAAGAAAAAACAAGAAAAAGCTAACATTAAAGTTACATATAAAGCAAATTTAAAAATATTTATGTCATCAATTTTTTTACCAACCCAAATTAAAAGGAAGCTACTTAATAATGTTGCCGAAGCATAAATTGAGCCAAATTGTCCATGAGTTATTGAAAGTGTTTCTCTAATACTTGAATTAAATAAACCAAGAAAAAAACTCTGTCCAAAACTAGAAAAAAATGTAAAGATAAATCCAAATATAATTACTTTTAAACTTAAACTTTTAAACATAATAAATTATGAGCTGTAATGTTGCTTTCATAGGTCTTGGTGTAATGGGCTATCCAATGGCAGGTTATATATCAAAAGGTGGTCACAATGTAACTGTTTTTAATCGTACAAAATCAAAAGCTGAAAAATGGATTGGAGAATACAAAGGTAAAATGGCTGAAACTCCAGCGGATGCAGCTAAAGATGCTGAATACATTTTTACCTGTGTTGGTAATGATAATGATTTAAGAGAAGTAACTTTTGGTGACAAAGGAGCTTTCAAAACAATTAAAAAGGGCGCAGTCTATATTGATAATACTACAGCCTCAGCAACAATTGCTAGAGAGATTTATGATTATGCAAAGAAAAATGGATTTGGCGCATTAGATGCTCCTGTATCTGGTGGACAAGCTGGAGCAGAGAATGGTGCATTAACAGTGATGATTGGTGGCGATCAAGCTGACTTTGATAAAGCAAAAGACAAAATTGATTGCTACAGCAAAAAAATGAAATTGCTTGGTAAAGCTGGTTGCGGACAATTAGCTAAGATGGTTAACCAAATTTGTATAGCGGGACTTGTTCAAGGTCTATCTGAAGGAATTAACTTTGGAATGAAAGCTGGATTAAATATGGAGGATGTAATCGAAGTTATTTCAAAAGGTGCAGCTCAGTCTTGGCAAATGGAAAATAGATACAAAACGATGATTGATGATAAGTTCGATTTTGGTTTTGCAGTTGACTGGATGAGAAAAGATTTAAAGATTGCAATGGATGAAGCAAAAAATAATGGTTCATTATTACCTGTAACAGAACTTGTAGATAAGTTTTATGGAGAAGTTCAAGGTTTAGGCGGAAATCGTTGGGATACTTCAAGCTTAATAAAAAGATTTAGAAAGTAATGTATGCAACCAGCATACTATGAAAATTTCGAGGAAATTCAAAATAAGTATTGGTCTATGCTCGATGATGCTGTGACTAATAGAGGATCTCCTTTTAGAATTCCTGTCTTTATTTGTGCACACCAAGATGAGGTAGATGGAAGAATTGTTGTTCTTAGAAAATCAGATAGAGCAAATAATCTATTACAATTTCATACTGATTTAAGATCACCAAAAGTAGAAATTCTTAAAAAAAATAAGAATGCCTCTCTAGTTTTCTACGATAAAGAAGAAAAGATACAATTAAGAGTAAAGGTAGAATGTGAAGTTAATAATCAAAATTCTACAACAGAAGAGTCATGGAAAAAAACTCAACATATAAGCAGACGTTGCTATTTAACTGATAGTCCTCCAGGGACTGCTTCAGAAAATCCAACATCTGGAATGATATCCAAATTAGAAGATTTTGATTATACCATGGAACAAAGTGAGGAAGGTTATAAAAACTTTACTGTTATTAAATGTAAGATTAAATCTATTGAGTGGCTATATCTTGCAGCAAAAGGACATCGAAGAGCAAAGTTTGATTTAGAAGCTAATGAAAATGCTTGGCTAGTTCCATAACAAATTTTTATACCCTAAAACGTTCCCTTATCTATAGCTTTCAAAACAAATAATTTGTAATTGTAGTTTCGATGTACTGCGTGGGTGTAAACAATTCGATTATCATCAAAGTTGATAAGCAATGCAATTCCACCATATCCATCCATACCCATCACCGTATCACTTATACCAGGATAATTGGTATGAAAAAAACCTGCGTAAGATTTTGAATAACCATCACCTTGTATATATCCTTTAATAACTCTGTTTGCATAAACGTCCTTAAGATAATTTCCTATACATGTATCACTGTTCCAGTCATTCAAGATGGCTATGCCAATTCTTAATGTATCGTAACGTGTTGCTTTAAAATTTGATTGAATAACACCCTTTGACTCAATTCCAGTACCATTAAACTCTAACCTTCCAGCAAGACCAACATGATCTTTTAGGACATCATTAATAAATGAAGAAAATTTATGCCCAGTTTTAAATGAAATATAATTCAAAGCTACATTGGGAGAAAATTGCGAGTATTTAAAACGTTTTTTTGCTGGTTTAGTATTTGCTAATTCATTATTTGCAATATCAGCAATAGTTAAATCACCTATATCTCTTCCTGAGCTTAAATAATTATTTTTAATATATTTTTGATCACCTGTGCTGGCATTGATAACATCTTGCACTGTAGCTGTTTCTAGCAGCGTTCCTTTAACGATTGGCCAATCAGCTAAAGATGATGATAAAGAATTAATGTAACCTTTACAGATCGCATGACCCATGAGGTAACCACCTAAACTTTTGCCTAAAGACATACTGTATATCATCGTGTCATTATCTATTAAATCTCCAAATCTTTCAGGGGGAGATAGCTGATCAATAACAATCTCTCCATCTTCATACATCAAATAACTAATTAGACCTGTCGACTGCATCTTCTTAACAATTTTTTTTATGATCTTTGGTTCTTTTTGAAGATTAAATTTTAAAGCAGTTGGTTGAGAAGATGGTTTGGTATAAAACTGATTACTTAACCCTCTAATGTTATAAGTAAGAAAATGGTATTGCAGTGTCTCAAGATTTGGATTTTTTAATTCCTCAGGAATTTGTCTATTTTTCCATGTTTTAACTTTTTTACTTTCTGCAAAAACGTTACTACTCAATAACAAACCTATAACCACGACCCAAAAAATCTTTTTCATAATTAATCCTTAAAAAATTGATTTCGAATATTTTTTCCAGTTATCTTGATAGTGTTTTGTGTTTTCAAATACAGCTTTTTTTTCTTCCTCTGTAACTTCTCTTACTACCTTACCAGGTGAACCAATTACTAAAGAGTTGTCTGGTATTTCTTTATTTTCAGTAATTAAAGCTTTTGCACCTATGATGCAGTTTTTTCCAATCTTAGCGTTATTTAGAATCACTGCACCTATTCCAATTAAACTGTTGTCCCCTATCGTGCACCCATGAAGCATAACCATATGTCCGACAGTTACATCTTTACCAACTTTAATTGGATATCCTGGATCGGTATGCAATACACATCCATCTTGAACATTTGATCCCTCACCTATATGAATATTTTCAATATCTCCTCTTAAAGTTGCATTAAACCAAACACTTGTATTTTTTTCTAAAGTAACATCACCTATGACGACCGCATTAGGTGCTACCCAATTTTCGCCAGAGTTTTTTGGTTTTTTATCTTTTAAATCGTAAAACATAATTTATATATTATTACATTATGCCAATACAAACTCCAATATGTGATTTCGGTCAAAAGGCTCACGACTTTAAGCTTAAATCAACTGATAGTAAAATTTTATCTTTAGAGGACGTTAAAGGTGAAAGTGGAACCTTAATAATGTTTATTTGCAACCATTGTCCCTATGTTAAAGCAGTTACAAAGGATATTTCTGAGGATACCAAAAAATTGAAAGATTTAGGAATTAACTCTGTAGCAATCTGTGCCAATGATGCTGAGAATTATCCAGAAGACTCGTTTGAAAATATGATTGAATTTGCAAAAAAAAATCAATTCGGTTTTCCATATTTGGTTGATGAAACGCAAGAAATAGCCAGAACTTATGATGCTGTATGTACTCCAGATTTTTTTGGATACAACAAAAATTTGGAGCTTCAATATCGAGGCAGATTAAGAGAATTAAAAAATTTAATTCCTGTAAGGGATGGTGATAGTGATTTATTTAATGCAATGAAACAAATTGCTGAAACTGGTAAAGGACCTGAAAATCAAACTCCGAGTGCTGGCTGTAGTATTAAGTGGAAAAATAGTTAATGTATTTAATTGTTACGAGATCTTTTCCACCAGAGGTGGGTGGTATGCAAAGTTTAATGTGGGGTTTGGCAAAAGAAATGTCTAAAAACTTTATGGTCAAGGTTTTTGCTGATCACTACGAGAATCATAAAGAATTTGATAAAAAAGTAAATTTTTCAATTGAGAGAGTTGGTGGAATTAAATTCCTAAGAAAGATTAGAAAAGCACAGCTAATTAATGAATATTTAAAAGAAAGGAAAGTTCAAGGTGTTATAGCTGATCATTGGAAAAGTTTAGAATTAATAGTAACTGATAAAAAAAAATATTGTTTAATTCACGGAAAAGAAATCAATCACGCTAAAGGAAGCTCTTTAAATAAAAGAGCAAACAAAGTTTTAAATAGTGTTGAAAAAGTAATAGCAAATTCTGAATATACAAAAAATTTAGCCATTCAAAATGGTATAGAACAAGAAAAAGTTGTTGTGATAAATCCAGGAATTAGCCCTGCCCAAGAATTAAATAAGACATCGTTAACTAAAGTTGAAAGCTTACTTAAAACAAAATCACCACGTTTAATTACAGTTTCAAGATTTGATAAAAGAAAAAATCATGAAAAAGTGTTGATGGCTCTGAGAAACTTAAAACAAATTTATCCAAATATTGTTTACATTTGCATTGGGTATGGAGAAGAAGAACAAAATTTAAAAGATTTGGTAAATGAACTCGATTTAAGTGGGCAAGTTATGTTTTTTAAAGAGATAACTGATGACCTTAAAAATGCTTTGGTGGCAAAATCAAATATATTTGTGATGCCATCAGTAAAATATAAAAGCTCAGTTGAAGGTTTTGGTATAGCTTATATAGAGGCTGCACAATATGGAGTTCCCTCTTTAGGTGGAGCTGATGGAGGTGCAGCAGATGCAATTCAACACGATAAAACTGGATTAATATGTGATGGAAATAATCTAGATGAAATTTATTCATCATTAAATTCTATGATTGAAAATAAAAAATATTTGCATTTTGGTAAAAATGCAAAAGAGTTGTCATCTAAATTCGATTGGTCCAATACTATTGATGAATATAAAAAAGTTTTAGTTTAAGATTTTTTTTTCGAAAAAGTTTTATAGATATGCCACAGAACAATAAGAATTGTTGTAACCAATATACAAACTGTCAGAGTTCTGTCCCATAGAAACTCCCAAGATCCATTACTTAAAAGTAATGATCTTCTTAGATTTTCCTCCATCAAGCCCCCCAGAACGAACGCTAGTATTAAAGGTGGCATAGGAAAATCATAAAGTCGTAAAAATGTTGCAACAACTGCTATGCCAATCATTAAATAAATATCAAAATTATTAAATGACATCACATAAATTCCTGTAATAGAAAAAAATAAG
The DNA here is from genome assembly GCA_902582605.1 of uncultured Pelagibacteraceae bacterium. Lineage (GTDB taxonomy): Bacteria > Pseudomonadota > Alphaproteobacteria > Pelagibacterales > Pelagibacteraceae > Pelagibacter. The sequence continues at coordinate 24,240 of CACHSP010000002.1, forward strand.
ATTAATGGAATCAAATAATTTTTTGGGACTGCAAGAATTCTAGCGATGTAGGGAATTAATGGTAAATTTAATATTAATAATATTACCATTCCAATATACATCGACATTATTACTGACCAAAAAATTTCAGGATTAGTCATATAAAGTCTTGGACCTGGCTGTATACCAAAGCCCAAAAGTGCACCAAGCATTACGGCTGTTGTTCCACTTCCCGGTATACCTAAAGTTAACATTGGTACAAAAGAACCAGAGCATGCTGCATTATTTGCTGTTTCAGGTGCAGACAATCCATTCACACTTCCTTTTCCAAATTTTTCTTTTTCTTCATCCTTTACTAAATTTCTTTCCATTCCATATGCTAAGAATGATGCAATAGTGGCACCTGCACCAGGTAATACTCCAATCAAGAAACCAATAACTGAGGATCTTGGAATAGTTCGATACATTTTACCTCGTTCTTCTTTATTAATTCTTATTGATCCAAGTTCTGTTAGTGAAACTTGTTTTGCTGCAGCTGTTGGATCATTTCGCTTTAATATGATTGTTAAAGCTTCACTCATCGCAAATGTTGACATAACCACCAAAACGAAGCTTATTCCATCTGTTAAATTCATATTATCAAAAGTAAATCTTGTAATATCAGATAGAGAGTCTTGACCAACAGATGCTAGCATCAAACCAAGTACAACCATCATCATCGCTTTTAAGAATTGTCCTTTAGATGAAAAAGCTGCTATTGCCGTTAACCCTAAAATCATTAATGCGAAATAATCTGGCGATCTAAAAGATAAACTTACTTTTGATAAACTTGGAGCCATAAACAATAAATAAATTGCTGATAGTGTTCCACCTGCAAATGAACTCCAAGCAGCGATAGCTAATGCTTTACCGGCTTTACCTTGTTGTGCCATTGGATATCCGTCAAAAGAAGTTGCGACAGTTCCTGGAACTCCTGGTGCATTTAACAAAATGGAGGAGGTAGAACCACCAAATACTGCCCCATAATAAACTCCAGCCATTAAAATCAAGCCCGTTGCAGGATCAAAACCATAAGTAATTGGTATCATTAAAGCAATCGCTGTCATGGGACCTAAACCAGGTAACATTCCAATAATTGTTCCAAAGAAACAACCAATCATCACCATAAAAATATTTTGAAATGATAATGCTGTAGTTAAACCAATTAATATTCCTTCTGTCATCCCATCACTCCAATAGATTTTAAAAAGGGATCCCTTAAATAAATTTCAAGAACTCCGTGAAGCAAATACATAAATCCAGCAACAAATGGAAAAGAAAGTAAAAACATTAAAACCCATCTTCTCTCACCTAAAAAGTAATAAGAGGCAAATAAAAATATAGATGTAGTTAAAAAGTAACCCACTTTTAAAATTGTTGCCCCGTAGATAATTGCAATTAAAATTAGTAATGCCGTTTTTTTGTATTCTAAAGTTCTATGTTCAACTTTTATAGTATCTGGATCTGGTAAGATTAATTTTAAACCAGAAAAAAATAAACCAGCATATCCTAAATAAATTGGAAATGTTCTTGCATTAAATGGTGCATTTTCATCGAACGCAAAAACCTGAATTTGATAAGCTGTATATAAATAAAATGCTGAGAAAATAAAAAAGAGCAGTGATATAATTTTTGTCGTATTTATATTCACTGCTCTTTAAATTAATTAATCCAGAGGATTAAATAACTCCTAGTTTCTTCATAAGAGCTGTCATTTCTTTCGTTTGAGTTTTTAAAAACTTAACAAACTTTTTGTCTGGGTTATAAATATTTACCCAAGCATTTCTTGCTCTTACTGCTTCCCATTCAGGAGTTTTTTGTACATCGCCTAACATTTTAGCAATAGCTTTTTTATCTTTGCTACTCATGCCTGGAGGGCCAAAAAATCCTCTCCAGTTTACGAATTGTACATCATATCCTTGCTCTTTAAGTGTAGGTGCATCAGGTGCATCACCAACTCTATCAGGCGCAGTTATACCAATGATTCTTACTTGGTCTCTTGCTCCCATTAATTCACCTAAACCTGTAGATATAATTTGAGTTTCGCCAGATAAAAGTCCAGCTAATGCTTTTCCACCTGCATCATAAGGAATATAAGCTACAGCATTCGGATCTGCACCAGCAGCTTGAAATGCTAAAGCACCAATTAAATGATCCATACTTCCTCTAACAGAACCACCAGCCATTTTTATTGAACTAGGGTTTGCTTTATATGCATCAACAACATCTTTAAAGTTTTTGAAAGGTGAGTCTTTTGCAACTGCAATTGCACCATAATCACCAATTACTCCAGCAATTGGCACAACATCTTTATAAGATAAAGTTCCACTTCCGCTGACATAACCTTTATGTCTTGTAATTGATCTCAAAACTAGTGGTGTTGATTGAACTAAGATTGTATTTTCCGGCTTAGTATTAATCATGTAAGCAAGAGCTTTTCCACCACCACCACCTGACATATTTTCAAATGATGCGCTTTTTAAAAATCCAGCTTTTGTCAAAGCTTCTCCAGTACCTCTAGCAGTTCCATCCCAACCACCACCAGCACCACCACCAATTACAAAGTGTAGTTTTTCAATTGCAATTGAGTTGACTGTAGTTGTTGATAATAAAAGAGCGGCAGAGAATAAAACTGAAAAAAAAGATTTAATTAGTTTCATTATTTCCTCTCGTTGTTATAGTTAATTACATAGATTAAACATACTTTTAGTAATCTAGTCAACAACCAAAGATAGAGCACATGCAGAACGTGATTCCCTTTAACCGAGAAAGTTTTAGGCAATTATTATCAAAAAAATTTTTATTAGTTATTGTGATCTCTATTCCTAGTGCGATTATCGCTGACTTTTTTAAGGTCCCACTTGCATGGATGATTGGTCCGATGATAGCAACCTCTTTGATTGCCCTAAAAGGTTTTCAAGTAATAATGCCAAGATTAGCCCTTAGCTCAATCTTAATTATTTTAGGATTACATATTGGAAACTATATTGATCAAAATTTACTTAATCAGATGGTTAATTGGATTTGGACCACAATTATAATGTTTTTTTATATTGTTATTAGCATTCTAATTGTTTCTAAATATTTACAAAAATTTTCTGATTACAAAGAAAAAACATCTATATTTTCTGCAGCCCCAGGTGCTTTAGGACCATTAATGATTTTAGCAGAGTATGAAAAATCAGATTTATCTCAAGTAGCTACAGCTCATTTAATTCGATTAATAATTATAATAACTTTATTTCCTTTTATAATAGTTAGTCTTTACTCAGCTGAAGCTTTAGAATTAGAAAAATTTGATTACATGTCTCAAAACCATTGGGAATTAATTATATTAATTATTGTTTCATTAGTGTTCATATTTTTTTTTGATAAATTTAAAGTTCCAGCTGCACTCTTATCTGGAACACTAGTTGCAAGTGGAGTTTTGCAAATATCTGACATCGCGTCATACAAATTACCTGATGCATCAATAAATTTTTGTTTATTAATTTTGGGAGCTTCTGTTGGATGTAGGTTTGCAAATAAAACATTTAAAGAAGTGGCAAATAACTCTTTTCATGGATTAGTTGCAACCATACTTTTAGTTTTATTAGGTCTGATTGCAGCATACGTTGCAACATTTTTTGTAGATAATAACATTTTATCACTGATCCTATCCTTTTGCCCTGGAGGTATTTATGAGGTGGCAGTAATAGCGATTGCTTTTGACCTTGAGCCAGATTTTGTTGCTTTTCATCATATTATAAGATTGTTATTTATACTCTTTGTCATACCAGTGATTTTAAGAATAATTGAAAAAACTAGGTTAAAGAATTAGATAATCTTTCAAAAACTCTTTCAGCACTTAAGTTTTGTAGATCCGTAACTTCAATTGGTTTAAAATTTTCTCTTTCAATACTTACTTTATACGCTGTTGTATGTTTGCCGAATAATGTAAGACCTTTGGCTCCTACATGAGCAGCTATGTGCGCAGGACCAGTATCATTGGCAACAACAAATGAACTATCTTTTATCAAAGCAGTAAGTTGAGAAATATCTAGCGCTCTTCCATTATCCAGTAAAGCTAATGCATTAATATTTTTTGCTTCACTGATTTCAGTTGGTCCAGGAGCTGTAATAACTTTATATTCTTCACCATACTTGTTCGATATTAAATCAATAAGCTTGTTGTAATAAGGCCATTTTTTAATCGTTAAATGAGGTGAACAAAAAGGAAATAATAAAATATATTTTGTTATTTTATAAAAGTTTTTAATTTCACTTATGTCTGTAGCAGCCCAATTAAAATCTGGCCTTAGTGTATTCAATGTACTTAATCCTGAGTCTTTCAATTGATATTCAAATCTTTCGAGAACAGAATTTTTGTCAAATTCACTTTTATTTTTTCCTACTGGTAAAGTCGTTGTTGAGCTTGACCATATTTCCTTACCTGCTTTTGGAAAAAGAATATTCTTATAAAAATTAGTTCTAGATGAATTTTGCAAGTCAAAAACTTTAGAAAAGTTATGTTTTTTTATTTCACGCATTAAAAAATATAAATATATTAAATTAAACCTAGGTAGTCTTTTGTCTAAAATAACATTATGAATAAATGGATTTTTTTTGAATAAATCAATAAATGGTTTTGTAGTAAGAAGATGAATTTGATCATTTTTATGATTTTCAGATATGTCTTGAATAGCACCACTAGCTTGAGATATATCTCCTAAAGATCCGTGTTTGATAATTAGTATATTAGACATATTTATAACAAGATAACATAGTATTAAATTTTATGAATAAAATTATAGTAGAAGTTTCAGTTGGAGAACTTTTAGATAAAATTTCAATTTTAGAGATTAAAAAAGAAAAGATAAAAGATGCTGAAAAATTAAAATTCATTAATAACGAACACTCTATTCTTAAAAATCAATTCGATGAAAATATCAAATCTGATGAAAAGCTGAATAATCTTTACCAATCTCTTAAAGAAATTAACTCAAAACTTTGGGTTATCGAGGATGATAAAAGACAATGTGAGAGAGAAAAGGATTTCGGGGAAAAATTTATTAAGCTTTCAAGAGATGTTCATTTTCTAAATGATGATCGGGCAAAAATTAAATTAGAGATTAACAATCACACTGGATCAGCTATCAAAGAAATAAAAGAATACACCAGTTATTAAATCATTAATGGGACTTCATTTTTCAAAAGAAGAATTTAGAACTAGAAAATCTAAAGTTTTAGATTCCATGAAAGATCAAAACATAGATGCTTTATTAATGTTTAGACAAGAATCTATGTATTGGTTAACTGGTTATGACACATTTGGGTATGTTTTCTTTCAAACATTAATTTTAGATAAAAAAGGAAACACAATATTACTGACTAGAGCTCCAGATTTAAGACAGGCACAAAATACATCCAATATAAAAGACATTAGAATTTGGGTTGATAAAGATGGATCGAACCCAACCGATGATCTTAAAATTATTTTAGACGAGCTAAATCTTAAAGGAAAAAAATTAGGAATTGAATATGATGCTTATGGATTGACTGGAAAAAATACATTGAAGCTCAACAGGTCTTTAGAGAATTATTGTTCTGTTGAAGATAAATCAAACTTAATAACAAAATTAAGAGTAGTAAAATCCAAAGAAGAAATTGTTTATGTAAAAAAAGCTGCAGAACTGGCCGATCAAGCTTTAGATGAAGTTTGGAAATATGCTAAAGCGGGTGTGAATGAGTCTAAAATTTTAGCTGAAATGAACAAAGTTATATTTGAAGGAGGTGGAGATTATCCTGCAAATGAATTTATTATTGGTTCAGGAAAAAATGCTCTTCTTTGCCGTTATCAATCAGAGAAACAAACGTTAAATGATCAAGATCAATTAACTATAGAATGGGCTGGTACTTATAGGCATTACCATTCAGCAATGTTTAGAACAATTCCTATAGGTAAAGCAGATCCCAAACATCATAAAATGCATGAGGCGTGTGTTGAGGCGTTAAAGAATTGCGAAAATAAATTAAAACCTGGAAATAAAATTGGAGAGGTTTTTGATATTCACGCAAAAACATTTGATGATCTTGGTTTTAATAAAGCAAGAATGAATGCATGTGGCTATTCTTTAGGTACTACTTTTGCTCCAAATTGGATGGATTGGCCAATGTTATATACCGGAAATCCATATGTGATTGAGCCTGGAAATGTTTTTTTTATGCATATGATATTAATGGACTCGGAAAATCAATTAGCAATGAACTTAGGTGAAACTTATTTGGTAACTGAACAAGGTAACGAAAGACTTGGTAAACAAAAAATTGATTTAGTTGTGCTTTAATTAAAGCTGTATTTCTTTTCTAAAAACTTAATCACATTATGAATTATAAAGGTCATAAATAGATAAATACCACCAGCAACAATAAATACCTCAATTGGTTTAAAAGTTGTTGAAATTATGTATTTTGCAACACCTGTAAGGTCCATTATAGTGACAGTACTTGCTAAAGAAGTTCCTTTCATCATTAGGATAATTTCATTTCCATAAGCTGGTAAAGATTGTCTAATAGCGATAGGAATTTGAATTTTATAAAAGATTACTCTATTTGAGATACCCAAACTTTTACCTGCCTCTATTATTCCAGGTTTAATGGTTTGAAATGCTGATCTCAATATTTCTGAAGTGTAAGCACCTGTGTTTAGAGCAAAAGCAATTATTGCGCACCAATATGGTTCTTTTAAAATTATCCATAAAACTGTCGATCTTAAATATTCAATCTGACCTAATCCAAAATAAATAATGAATATCTGTACTAAAAGGGGTGTGCCTCTAAAAACATACGAATATCCATAAGCAAATCTATTAATAAATATATTTTTATTTAATCTTAGAATTGCAAAAAATAAACCAATGAATAATCCAATTATTAAAGAAACTGAAAGAAGTTTTAAAGTTATTACAGCAGCATTTAGTAACTTTGGGAGACTATTAATCATTAATTCAAGATCCATTAGTACCCCCTACTATATTTAACTTCTAATCTGTTAATTAATTTCATGCTCACAAAAGTAAGTAGTAAATACAAAACTGCAGCAAATGAATAAAAGAATAATGGATCTCTCGTTGATCCAGCAGCAATATAAGATTGTCTCATGATTTCAACTAAACCTGTAACTGAAATTAGAGAAGTGTCTTTAAGAGTTATCTGCCAAACATTACTTAGATTTGGAATAGCTAATCTTAATGTTTGAGGTAAAATAATTTTAAAAAATTTTCCAAATTTATTTAGACCTAATACATTGGCGGCTTCGAACTGACCTTTATCAATTGATTGAATTGCTCCCCTAAAAACTTCAGTTGAATAAGCACCAGAAATTATTCCAATTGCAAATGCACCTGTGATAAATGCATTTATTTCAATATACTCATTATAACCAAATATTGATGCAACAAACATAACTGCACCAGTTCCACCAAAAAAGAAAAGATAAATTACTAATAATTCTGGAACACCTCTTATTATAGTTGTGTAAGAATTAGCTATGAAATTTAAAAACTTATTTTTAGATAATTTTAATGGAGTAAAGATTAACGCAAAAAGAAAACCTATAATCATTGCTGTAATTGAAACAGCTATAGTCATTAGAGTGGCACGAAATAACTCGTCACCCCAACCAGTATCTCCAAATGCTAGAAGTTCCATATAGATTGGCGACTATACATTATAGTCGCCAAATCTAAAATTAATTACATAGAGGCATCAAAACCAAACCATTTAGTAGCTATTCTACTAATGTCTCCGTTTTTTCTAGCCTTCTCGATTGCTTTGTTAAATGCTTTTAATAATTCAGTGTCGTCTTTTCTAATTCCAACTCCAACACCATTACCAAATGCTCCACCTGAAAAAGTTGGACCTACAAGAACAACTGGTTTACCAGATTTTTCAGCATAATCGGTAAAAGCAACTGCAGCTGCTAATGCAACATCACATCTTCCTGATGCTAAGTCTAAGTTGACTTCATCTTGAGTTTTGTAAGTTCTCAGATTTATTTTTCCAACATCACCAGATTCTAAAAAGTTTTGGTGAATAGTTGCTGTTTGTGTACAAACAGTTTTACCAGCAAGTGCACCTGTTAAAGTTTTTAAAGTTTTTTTAACACCTGAACCCCCTAGAGTAAGATTGATTCCCTCTGGAGTATTCATACCTTCAAGGTCAGAACCCTTCATAACTGCCAAAGATGCAACTTCATCTGCATAACCTTGTGAAAAGCTAATAGCTTTTTGTCTTTCTGCAGTAATAGACATACCTGCCATAATTGCATCAAATTTTCTCATAATTAAAGCTGGTATCATTCCGTCCCAATCTTGCTCAACAATCTCACATTGTTGTCCAATATATCTGCAAAGTGTGTAAGCTAATTCGACTTCAAATCCGATTAATTTACCTGATGCATTTTTAGAATTCCATGGAGGATAAGCACCTTCTGTTCCAATTTTAATTTTATCAGCATTAACATTTCCAATAATCAATAATGAAAATAAAACTGAAAAAATAGTTTTTTTAAATATATTCATCATTCTCTCCTTTAATAAAAAAATATTATTTCACAAATCAGAGACTTTAAAAAGAAAAAACTAATGATTTATTGAAGACGAGAAATTCCAAGAACAATCAAAACTGGGTACATAAACCCTAGATAATTTGGTATTTCCAAAATGATGATGAAAAACGTTCATCCAATTTTCAACTTGAAGAGGTTTTTTATCTTGGCTACCAACTTGTGCTGTGATCACACCCTTTGGTTTTAATATTCTTACTAAAGAATCCATATTTTTTGCAGCTAAATCAATACAAAACTGATCATCATTTAAATCTACAAAGATATGATCATACGTATCGTCTTTTACTAATTTAATACTATGAAACGCATCTCCCCAAACACATTTAACTGAATTTTTCTCTGTAGCTTTTTTTCCAATGTCCCCTAAATGTTTATTACAAACTTCAACTACCTCAGGATCAAGTTCATACCAATCGATAAAATTAAATTTTTTAGATATGCATTCTCTGGCAACTCCTCCATCACCACCACCAATGATTGCAGCTCTTTCATTGTTTTTATTTAATTTTAACCCAGCACCCACAAATGTTGAGCTGTACAAATGTTCATCAGACTCAGCTACTTGAATTTCACCATCAATAAACAGTGATTTTCCGAATTGCTCTAACTCTAAAATCTCAATATGTTGACCCACCTTTGATTTAAAATCTTCCAAAACTTCATTTACAACATATGATTTTTGTAAACCTGGGGAGCTGTAAATATCGTGATAAAGAGATCTTGTATCTCTGTTAAATTCTTTTTTTACAATTCTTTTGTGCTTAAATTCTTTTTTAACAATATCAATCGCTACTGAGGGACTGATTTTTCCACAAGTAAAGAAATCAAAACTTATAATTCCTTTTTCAGGAAATGTATGAAAACTGATATGACTTTCGGCTAATAATGCAAGAATTGTAAAGCCCTGCGGTTCAAACTTATATTTTGATATATTTAAGATTGTAACTTTAGCTACTTTAGCAATCTCTTTGATAACTCTTTCATAAACTGATGGATCATATTCTCTATCGGTACCAATAATATCTAAAGTAATGTGCTCCCCTACTTTTATCATATTAGCCTTTTTTATAATCTTTAGCTTTTTCCAAAACTTTTTTCATTTCTTTTAATGAAAGAATTTTTGGTTCACCTAACTTTAGTGCAATAGTGTATTGATGACAAATATTTTCTATCTCTTGTGCTAGTTCAAATGCTTGGTCTAGATTTTTTCCAAAAGCAACCTGTCCGTGATTAGACATCAAACAGGCACTTCTATTTTCTAAAGCATTAATTACATTTTGTGAAAGTTCTTTTGTCCCAAAAGTAGCGTATTCTGCACATTTAATGTCTTCTCCTCCTGCAAGAGCAATCATGTAATGAAACGGAGGTATGGATTTTCCGTGTGAAGATACAGCTGTTGCGTGTGGAGAATGTGCATGAACAATTGCTTGGGCATCTTTTTTATTAACATAAATATCTCTATGAAATCTCCATTCGGAGGAGGGTTTGTTTACTGAGTCGTTATTTTGTGCTTCTTCATTTAAACCCATAAAAACAATATCTTCTGGCTTTAATGTTTCATATTTTTTTCCTGATGGAGTAATTAAATAACCTTGAATATTATCTTGTTCTGCTCTTAAAGATATATTTCCTGATCGTAACGGTGAAAGATTTGTAGAGTTCAATTTTAGAGAATGCTCAATAATTTGATTTCTTTGGTCTAAATTCTTCATTTAAATAATTCTTTTAGTCCTCTTTCTGATGCTTCACATATGCCTTTTTCGGTAATTAATCCTGTAACATATTTTGCTGGAGTTACATCAAAAGCCAAATTCATAGCTTTACTTTTTTTTGGATAAATTTGTATTTTCTTTACATTTCCTTTTTCATCTAAACCTTCCACATGAGATAATTCCTCTGAATTTCTTTCCTCAATTGGAATATCTTTATGATCTTTTATATTCCAGTCAATAGTTGAGCTAGGTAGTGCAACATAAAAAGGAATTTCGTTGTCGTGAGCTGCTAATGCTTTTAGATAAGTTCCAACTTTGTTACAAACATCTCCATTGGCTAGAGTTCTGTCTGTTCCAACAATACACATATCAACTTCTCCTCTTTGCATCAAAATTCCACCTGTGTTATCTGTAATGATTGTGTTCTCAATTCCTTCTTCATTTAATTCATAAGAGGTAAGATTTGCTCCTTGATTTCTTGGTCTTGTTTCATCTGCCCAAACATGAATTGGAATCCCTTTTTTATGTGCATGATAAATAGGAGAAGTTGCAGTACCCCAATCAATTGTTGCAAGCCAACCTGCGTTACAATGAGTTAAAATATTAACTGTATCTTTTTTTTTATTATAAATTTCCTCTATTATTTTAAGACCATTTAATCCTATACTTTCACAAAATTTTATATCTTCTTCACATATATCTTTAGCTTCATTAAGAGCTATTTCTAAAATTTTATCACTATTTAAACCTGATAATTTATTCATCATTCTATCAACAGCCCATTTTAAATTTATTGCTGTTGGTCTTGAACTTATTAATTCATCTGCAGATTTTTTCAAAAATGATTGATCATTATTTTCAATAATTGCTAAGACCAGTCCATAAGCTGCTGTAGCACCTATCAAAGGTGCACCTCTTACTTCCATTGTTTTTATAGCATTAATTGCATCTTTAACTGTCTTTAGATCCTTTATGATAAATTGATGTGGTAGTTTTGTTTGATCAATAATTTTTACAACATTATCCTCAAACCAAATAGTACGATACTCTTTTCCTTCTATTCTCATTTATTTAGAACTCTACCCGCAACTGTTTTAAGTTTATCTATAGTTTTTTTTGTTCTTTTTTCTGGTGCAGTAATAATAGCAACATCCAAGCAATTGTTTGTTGGATCTTTAGGATCAATATGATTTTCAAAATTTTCTATCAAATTTTTAATCATATTTTTTGCTTTAGCCGCATTTCCTAAAAGAACTTTTATTACTTGTTGCACATCTACATTTTCATGATCTGGGTGCCAACAATCATAATCAGTTACCATTGAAACAGATGCATACCTTATTTCTGCTTCTCTTGCTAATTTAGCCTCTGGCATATTTGTCATACCAATTACATCAGCTTTCCACGATCTATAAAGATTGGATTCAGCTAAAGTTGAAAATTGTGGTCCTTCCATTACTACATAAGTTCCGCCTCTTTGATATTCTATTTTTTCTTTCTTAATAGCTTCTTCACACGCATTCATCAGACCATTTGATGTTGGATGAGCCATAGAAACATGGGCAACAATTTCCTCATCAAAAAAAGTTTTGTCCCTTGCAAAAGTTCTATCAATAAATTGATCAACAATCACAAATTTACCTGGTGGTAAGTCTTCTTTTAAAGATCCAACCGCTGATATTGAAACAATGTCAGTAACACCTAATTGCTTTAATGCATCAATGTTAGCCCGAAAATTTATTTTTGAGGGTGAAATAAAATGTCCTCTTCCATGTCTCGGTAAAAAATAAACCTCTTTATTTTTATATCTTGTCTTTAAAATTTGATCTGAAGGTTTCCCCCAGGGAGTTTGTAAATCAACTAACTCTCGATTTTCAAATTCTTCAACATCATATAAACCGCTTCCACCAATGATTGCTAATTTATTTATTGTCATGTAAAAATTTTTTAATTAATTATTAATATATAATTTACTCTTATGAATTTAAAAGATTTTATTAGATCAATTCCAGATTATCCAAAAAAAGGGATTTTATTTAGAGATATAACTACATTAATTAAAAATGAAAAAGCATTTTCTGAAACAATAAATCAGATAGTTGAGAGGAGTAAAAAAGTAAAATTTGATAAAATTGCAGCCATTGAATCAAGGGGCTTTGTCTTTGCATCAGCAGTTTCATATGTATTAAAAAAACCATTTGTGATGCTTAGAAAGAAAAATAAGTTACCAGCTGATGTTCACTCAGTTGATTTTGAGCTTGAATATGGTACTGCAACTATAGAGGTGCATAAAGATTCTATTGATGAAAATGATAATGTTTTGATAATTGATGATTTAATTGCAACTGGAGGCACTGCAGAGGCTGCGGCCAAGCTAGTTGAAATTTCTAAAGGAAAAGTTGCAGCTTTTATATTTGTAATTAATTTGTTTGATTTAAATGGTACTGATAATCTTTTAAAAAAAGGTTATAAAGTCGAAAACTTAATTGAATTTCCCGGTCATTAAATGGAAAAATTATCCAAAATATCGAAATTATTAAATAAAATTTATTACAATATATTTGTAGAAAATTTTAAGGGTAAATTAGAATATAATTTTCCCTCAGATTATTATCGTTGGGATTTAATTAAATATCTAATAAACAAATATAATTATATTGATTATTTAGAGATTGGCTGTGATCAAGATCAGTTATTTTCTAAAGTTGATATTCAAAATAAAGTTGGAGTTGATCCAGTCAGTGGTGGAAATTTAAGAAAAACAAGTGATGAATTTTTTAAAGCAAATAATAAAAATTTTGATTTGGTCTTTATTGATGGATTACATACTTATGAGCAAGTCAAAAAAGATATAATAAATTCGTTAGATTGTTTAAAAGAGAATGGAGTAGTTTTAGTTCATGATTGTATGCCTGATTGTATGAGTAAACAAGCTGTTCCAAGATATAGAATGACTTGGAATGGTGATGTTTGGAAAGCAATAGTAGATTTAAGACATAATGGTGATTTAAATATTTATACTTGTGAAATAGATCAAGGAATTGGGATAATTAAAAAGGAAAAGAATACTTCAATTCTTAAAATTGATAAGAAAATCAAAGATCTAAAATTCAAAGATTATTATGAAAATTTTAATAAATATTTACGAGTTATCAATATTAATGAATTTAAGAAAATGTTTTAAATGAAATTAAGTATTATTATTTATAAATTCAGATATGTAATTTCTTAAAGATATTTTTCCATAATGTTTATAAATTTTGTTAGTTAAATTCATTTTAGTAAGAGCTGAAGCATATCTTTCCCCGGGTCTTTTATCTAAATATTTTATTTTGGAATTAAACATTTTGGCAACCTCTATTATCGAGTAAGAATTTTTACTTGTTATACTATAGTGTCTACAAAAATTTTTTTTCCAAGCATTGTAACAAACCTCTACAGTGTCATCGATGTGAGTAAACCTTCTTGTTTGTGTACCTGGTTTGACAATTGTTAAAGGTTTTTTTTTAATAAATTGATCCTCAAATATTCCTATTACAGTCGACATTGGGCCTGTAGATATCTGGTTTGGTCCATAAACGTTGTAAAAATAAATAATTTCATACTTAAAATTGAACCACCTTTTTAAGTTTTCTAACAACTCTAAATTTTTTGCTTTTGTGAAAGAATAAGGTGATAAATTTTTATCTTGTCCTTTATTCCCTAAAGATGCAGAGGTTGCTGAATAGATTAGTTTTATTTTATGCTTTAAGCAAAAATTAAAAACTGCATTTGTACCTATTGAGTTTGAGTATATACAATCATTCATTCTTAAAAAGCTTTGATAAATTCTCGCAAATTCACCAAAATGAAAAATAGATTTAATTTGTTTTGGGTATTTAATTAATTTAAAAATATTTGCAGTGCTACCTTTGATATATTTTACTCGGGGATTTCGAATATGATTAGATTTTTTTCCAGATGTATAATTATCTAAACTTAAAATTTCATATTGTGTCTTTTTCAAAAGTAGTTTGATTAAATTCGTTCCAACAAAACCAGCTCCACCAGTGATAAGAATTTTTTTATTTTTCTTCATTACTAATTCGAATATAACAGATTTAACAAATTAATTTAATGTTGGTCTATACCATGATTTTTTTAATAAAACAGAATTAATAATACCCAAAAGTCTATGCTTATGTATTTCACTTTTGTATTTCTTAAAAAAAATGGAGTAAAAAACAAACTTTAATAATGATGAAAAAAATTTCGGTAAAATTTTAATTAGAGCAATTATATAACCATTGTGTTTTTTATTAAAATAAAATGTTGACCACATCCAATGCCAGTTTCTAGACAACTCCATAGGTCTGTTTAATTCTGGCATATGTGAAGAGCCCCCAAAATGTCTTACTTTTATGGAAGGATCGATAAATATCTTTATATTCTTCAAACGCAACCTTTTACATAAATCTATTTCCTCCAAATAAAGAAAAAAATTGTCATCAAAAAAATTACACCCTTTCAAATTTTTCATATGAAAAAACATTGCAAAACCTTTAACATATTCAACTTCTTTTATGTCTAAGTCCTTAATGGCGTCAAAATTATCGTATCTTTCATCAACAGAAACTGGTGCTAAAATTCCAAAATCTAAGATTTGATTTGCTGTTACAAAAAAATTTTTAATACAATTTTTCTCTAAAACTACATCCGGATTTAAAATCAGAGCAAAATCAGTTTTTACCTTAGATAATGCAAGATTATTTCCACCTGAATAACCTAAATTTTCTGTCGGTAAAATGCAACTAACATTAGGATATTTTTGTTCTAAATCTAATTTTAGAATTTGATCCATTGAATTTTCAATAATTATTATTGGAAACTTCTCATCTATTGATTTTATACATCTATGAAGTATGTCTCCACTTTTGAATGAAACAATTACAATTGTTAGGTCCATTTAAGATATTTAATATATTGTTACAGTTTTGAAAATACTATAGTTGTATCTTATATGAAAAAAAGAGTTTTAATTACTGGAGGAGCAGGTTTTATTGCCCATCACACTATCAAGCATATCCTAAATAATACTGATTGGGAAATCGTCTCCTTAGATAGGTTAGACTACTCAGGAAATTTAAATCGAATATCAGATATGATGACTGAAATTTCTGAGAAAGATAAAAAACGACTAAGAGTTGTTCATCATGATCTTCGAGCAGAGGTAAATGATATGTTGGCAGCTGATTTAGGAAAATTTAATTTCATTTTACACATGGCTGCATCTAGTCATGTTGATAGATCAATTACTGATCCTTTGACATTTGTATATGATAATGTAGTTGCAACCTGCAACATATTAAATTTTGCAAAGAAAACTAAAAATTTAGAGCTATTTGTATATTTTAGTACTGATGAAGTTTTTGGTCCAGCACCAAATAAAGTTAAATATAAAGAAAGAGAAAGATACAATTCTACTAATCCTTATAGTGCAACCAAAGCGGGTGGTGAAGAATTGGCAGTGGCTTTTGAAAATAGTTATCATATGCCAATTTTCATAACACATACAATGAACGTATTTGGTGAAAGACAACATCCTGAAAAATTTATTCCAAAATGTATCATTAGTGCAAGAGATGGTTTGAATGTAGAAATTCATAGTAATAAAAATAAAACTAAAGCTGGGAGCAGGCATTATATTCATGCATCAGATGTAGCAGATGGATGTTTGTTCTTGATTAAAAATCGTAAAAAAATAATTAAAAAAAATAAAATAGATTATGGTGGAGCGAAATGTCCAAAATTTAATTTGGTAGGTCCTATAGAATTAGATAATCTCGAACTAGCAAAATTAATCGCAAAGTCTGTTGGCAAAAAATTAAAATATAAAATGGTTGATTTTCATTCAAGTAGACCTGGTCATGATCTAAGATATGCTTTAAATGGTAATTTAATGAAAAAATTGGGATGGAAACCAAAAGTCTCCATAGAAGAAAGAATAGATCAAGTAGTTAACTGGACTTTAAAAAATAAAAGATGGTTAAAAATTTAACTCAAATGGTAGCGGGAAGTGGGATCGAACCACTGACCTCGGGCTTATGAGTCCCGCGCTCTAACCAACTGAGCTACCCCGCCTTTTGATGAGATTTATAATAGTTTAATAATTTGATTCAATATTTATTAATCAGGTAAAAGTTACAATTTACTGAAAATTTACTAATTTTTTCTTAAAAAATTATTAAACCAAATAAAATCAACCCTGTAGAAGCAGCTGCTGAAAAATACAATTTTTTTCTGTTTTCATTTTTTTTATTAACTGCAATTCTGTTCAGAAGCACGTTTATGTTGCTACTTTTTGATTGAGTTGATGGTAGATCTTTTTCAAGGTATTTAGCTATAAGCTTTTCTTTAACGTTAATACCTGAATTTTTCATATCATTATTTAATCACTTATAATAGATTTTTGCAAATTTGTTAGAAAGAAAGATAAATTCCAAAGGATCCAACACCGATTATCAGCAACGATAAAATGAAAATATTTTTTTTGAGTTCCTTCGCTTCTGTTTCCTCCAGCTTTGATTTGAGAATGTTTATATCAACTCTTTTTTTTAGAGTTTTTAAAGGCTTTTCAGCAACATCAACATCATTTGGGGTCTCGATGCTAGTATGTGTCTCTGCAAAGCCTTTATTACTCATTGTAGGATTAATACATTAAAATATCTGTCGAACAATTTTCCCGAAGTTCAATTTGGGTCACTATTAGATTGACATGTGTTCAATTTGGGTCAATATTCTCGAATTCAAATTTTATGAATTTAGAACAAATCGATTTCAGTAAAACCTTAACCGACGATCAGGTTTATGAAAGTATAATGAATAACTACTCAGACTTAGCTAATGAGTGGATATCACATCAGTGGAATTGGATGAACAATGTGTACTGGGCTTTTAATGATCACTACAAATACATGATTATAATTTCACTTATAGAAAAAACACTGCAATTTTATGATCAAATGAATATTCAGCAATCGTATGAAGAATATTATTCTAAATCATATGTTCAAATAGATAAGTTTAGTATTACTGAACTATGTGAAAAATTAGATCTACCAAAAGAAACGATAAGAAGAAAAGTTTTAGAACTTGAGAAAGAAGGTGTTATTAAAAGAGATAAAAAAAAAATTGTTATTGATAGTAAAGCATTTACTTTTGTTAAACCTCAAAATCAAATTAAACTTTCATCAAAATATATCTTATTAGTAGCTGAAGCTTTGCATAGAGATAAGCACTTTTCAAAAAAAGTTGATGTCAAGTTAATTGAAAGTTTAATCAAAAAAAAATTTACATTATGTTGGCGATGGTTTTATCGAATGCAAATACCATTAATAATTGGATATAACAAATTCATGCAAGATCTATGTACATTTCATGTCTGGGGAACTATTTGCATGAACCAATCATTGAATGTAACAAAAAATTTAAAAAATTCAGAAACAAAAAAATTACCATTAGATCATGGTGCTGCGAGTAAATTACTGATTGATAATGTTGGCTCAACTTCAGGTATAAGCGCAATGTCAATTTCTGACATGACATTAATACCAAGAGCTACAGTAATAAGAAAATGCAAATATTTGATTAAAAATGATTTGATAAAAATTAATGAAAAAAAACAATACGTTTTATCCTCATTCAATTTTAAGAAAATTTTACCTTATCAAACTGAGGCTTTTAAGTTTAAAGCTAAATTTATACGCAAAGTTTTAAATCTTCTTGTAATTTCCTAAATCTTTTATAACTTATCGTCCAATAACTTTGGGGTCATGGAGATAGTAACAAAAATAGCACCTATCATACTCGCATTAATAATGTTGGGTTTAGGTTTGGGATTAAAGATTGACGATTTTACGAGAATATTAAAAACTCCAAAGGATTTTTTTATAGGTTTTTTTTCTCAATTAATTATTCTTCCATTAGTTGCTTACTTATTAATTATTATTTTAAAAGTACCACCTGAAATAGCAATTGGAGTTATGATTATCGCTGCTGCACCAGGCGGAGTGACATCTAATATATTAACAAAATTTGCTAACGGAGATGTTGCTTTATCTATTTCTTTAACAGCTGTAATCAGTTTAATTTCTATTATTACTGTTCCTCTTATAATTTTTACATCTGCTGATTTATTTGGAATTACAAATATTTCTCAAAATATTTCAATGATTGGTATAGCGCTAAAAATGTTTTTGGTTGTAACTGTTCCGGTAATCTTAGGGATGATTATAAGAAAATTTGCTGAAAATTTTGTAACCTCAAAAGCTGAAATATTTAACAAACTTAATATCGTTTTTTTTATTATTTTTTTCATAGCAGCATTTTATGAAGAAAGGGAAAACTTTATTAATTTCTTTAAGCAAGCTGGCCTAATTGCTTTAGTTCTAAACATAACAATGATGGTTGTTGCTTTCTATCTTGCAAAATACTTTGCCTCTGGAATTGCTCAAAGGAAAGCTATTTCATTAGAGTGTGGTCTACAAAATGGTACATTAGCCATATTTGTTTCAACTCAAATATTTGGTGCTGATATTTTATATGCAACTCCAACGGCTGCTTATGGATTAACAATGTATATAACTGGATTTATATTTGTTTTTCTTCTTAAAAATAAAAATTAATTATTTTTAAAGTTTGTTTGTTTCAAAGGTTTGTTGCTTATCTCAATTGGATACTTCTTTTTTTCTACCTCAATAAATAGGTTTTTATTTTGAAGTTCTTCATTGGAAAAATCATTATTGATATATCCAAAAGTTAAGTTTTTCTTAAAATTAAATGAATAATTTCCAGAAGTTGATCTTCCTATTATTTTATCTTCCAAATAAATAGGTTCGTCATGAAGTAATAATGGTTCTCCAGGTTTGCTATCTTTTAAAGTAAACTTAGCAAATCTTGTCTTAATCTTTTCTTTATCAATTTTTTCAAGAGCTGACTTACCGATAAAGTCTACATTCTTTTTATTACTGATTGTAAACGATAAACCCGCTTGATATTGATTTTCCTCAGGGGAAATATCATGGCCCCAATGGAGAAAGCCACTTTCCATTCGCATAATATCCATTGCATGCATACCACAATTTGAAAGATTATGATCTTTTCCTTTTTCTATAATTAATTCATAAATTTTTTTGGCATCTTTAACTTCAACGTAAAGCTCATAACCTAATTCTCCAACATAAGACAATCTTTGAGCCCAAATTTTAGTATCATCTATTGAAATAAATTTTGCTGTTCCGAATTTGAAATTTTCATTATCAAAATTACCATTACTCAATGAACTTAAAAGACTTCTACTCTTGGGTCCAAATAGACCAAAAACACAATAATCATCAGTTACATCTATTAATTCAATATCTTTATTTAAATGTTTCTTAATGTGATGCTTGTCTCTTTCTCTTGTTGCGGCAGAACTAATTATTCTAAAATGGTTTTCATCAATAGCCACTATAGTTAAATCAGTCTCAATACCTCCATCTGAATTTAACATATGAGTATAGGTACATTTACCAACATCTTTCTTAATATTTGCAGTACAAATTCTTTGTAATTCTTGATGGGCTTTATCAGATTTAATTTCAAACTTTGAAAAAGGAGTTAGATCAAATAAACCAACATTTTTTATTGTATTACTTGTTTCATACTCAGCTGAGGGATACCAACTTTGATAGTTATAACTATATTCATACTCTGCCTTTTCACCATCTAGTGCAAACCACATAGGTCTTTCATATCCACCAGAGACACCAAAACAGGCTCCAAAACTTTTCAAATTATCGTGATGCGGAAGTTTTTTTATATCTCGAGAAGTTTTGTGTTGTTTAAAGGGCCAATGCATTCCATATAAATCTCCTAATGACTCTGTAATTCTTTTTTTGATAAAACCTAGTTCCGAGTGAAACTTTTGAAATCTTTTTATATCATAACTAAAAATATCTTCATTAATATGGCCAGTCATCAACCACTCCGCTGTAACTTTACCAACACCACCACCACTACCAATTCCAATACTATTTAACCCACAACATACAAAAAAATTCTTAACCTCAGGTACTTCTCCTAATAAAGTGTTGGTATCAGGGGTAAAAGATTCTGGGCCTGAAAAAAATTTTCTTATTCCAGCGGTTTCTAAAATTGGAAATCTTTTAATTGCTGAGGCTAAATAAGGTTCAAAATGTTCAAAATTTTCTTGAAACTCACCAAAAGAAAAATCTTCTGGAACTTTATTAGTATTATTCCATGCAGGAATTGAATTTCCTTCAAAAATTCCAACGAGTATTTTTCCTGCATCTTCTTTTATATATGTTCGATTATCAAAATCTCTTACCACTGGTAAAGTTTTAGATAAATTTTCAATTGGTTCAGTAATAATATAGAAATGTTCTGCTGGGTATAATGGGATACTGACACCAGCTTTTTCTCCTATTTGTCTTGACCACATACCTGAGGCTAAAACGATATATTCACATTCAATTTTTTGACCTTTAACTTTAACTCCAGAAATTTTTCCATCTTTCGTTAAAATTTCCTCGACCGGTGACTTTTCAAAAATTTGTGCACCCTCCATTCTTGCTGCTTTAGCCAACATATGAGTAACACCTGAAGGATCTGCAGCACCATCACCTGGCATTAAAATTCCTCCTATAACTTCATCAGTATTGATTATAGGGTAGTCTTTTTTAATTAGATCTTTATCTAAAATTCTTACATCAACGTCATAGAGTTGTGCTGTGGTTGCTTGTCTTTGAAGTTCTTGCCATCTTCCTTTATGTTGAGCGATTGAAAGGGCTCCGTTTAATCTTAACCCTGCAGAATGATCAACTTTTTTTTCAAGCTCTTTATATAAATCTAAAGTATATTTTCTAATTTTTGTAACTGCTGCAGTTGGACCTAATTGACTTACTAAGCCTGCTGCATGCCAAGTTGTTCCTGACGTTAATTGATCTCTTTCTAAAAGGATTGTGTCTTTCCAACCAAATTTAGCTAAATGATAAGCAACAGAGCAACCTACTACCCCACCTCCTATCACAACAACTTTTGTGCTACTTGGAAGTTTTTTTTCCATTTAATTAGTTATTGATTGCATCTCCTGGATTAACATATTCATGTCCAAAAACATCTGCAACCGCTTTATAAGTCACATGACCCTTGTGAACGTTTAGTCCCGCCAAAAAGTTTTTGTCCTCTCCAAGAGCTTTTTGATAACCTTTATTTGCTAATTTAACCAAATAAGGAAGTGTTGCTTTATTTAATGCAATAGTGGAAGTTCTTGGAACTCCACCTGGCATATTAGCTACACAATAATGGACGACATTATCTACTATAAAAGTTGGATCATTAAATGTTGTGGGTTTGCTTGTTTCCACACATCCACCTTGATCGATTGCAACATCAACAATTACAGAACCTCTTTTCATTAATTTAAGCATATCTTTAGTAACTAATTTTGGCGCCTCTGCGCCAGGGATTAAAACTCCACCCACAATTAAATCTGCTTCAGCCACTAACTTTTTTAAGTCTATTTTATCACTTTGTTCTGGAATAATTTTATCTCCAAATATATCAACTAATTGTTTTAATCTTGCTTCTGATTTATCGACAACATGAACTTTTGCCTTCATACCAGTTGCTATTGTTGCAGCATTTTCACCCACAACACCTCCACCTAAAATTAAAACATTTGCGGGTTCACCACCAGGAGCTCCACCCAATAATACTCCTCTGCCTTTTTGATTTTTCTCTAAACAATGTGCTCCTGCTTGAACTGACATACGTCCAGCTACAGCACTCATAGGTGCTAACAAAGGAAGTCGCCCATTATCATCAGTAATGGTTTCGTAAGCAATATTAATACTTTTTGATTTTACTAAACCCTCAGTTAATTCTTTTGCAGCAGCCAAGTGTAAATAGGTATAAACAATTTGATTTTCCCTAATCATTTCAACCTCAACTTTTTGAGGCTCTTTAACTTTAACAATTATCTCAGCGTCATTAAAAATATCAGCAGCTTTTTCTATAATTTTTGCCCCGGCATTTTTGTACTGATCATTATCGAAACCTGCTTCAAAGCCTCCGTTATTTTCAACTAAAACTTCATGACCCTCTGAAACGAGAGTTTTTACACTATCCGGTGTCAGGCCAATTCTATTTTCTTGGGGTTTAATTTCTTTAGGTACGCCAATTCTCATTAACGAAATTTAATTCTTTTTACTCTTTGCGTAATTAGTAATTCCAGTTCTTAGTTTTTCTATGATTTCATCAATGTGTTTTTTTTCACAAATAAACATTGGTGCTATAATTAAGCAATCACCAGTCGCTTTGAAATTAACTCCTGCATCGTAACAATGTTTGAAAGTAGCTAAACCTGCTTTACCAGGTCTACCATCAGTTTTAATATCTATTCCACCCATCATTCCATAACCTCTTATGTTATCTACTACATCAATATCTTTAAGAGAAAATAGACCTTCTTGGAAATAAGGAGCAAGTTCTTTTGCTCTATTAAAAATATCTTCTTTTTCAAAAATATCTTGAACGGCTAATGCTGCAGCTACTGAAACAGGAATACCAGAGTAAGTATAACCATGAAATAATTCTATTGCACCTTTTGGAGAATTATCCATCACTGCATCATAAATTTCTTCTTTACATGCAACTACACCAAAGGGAACTATTCCATTGGTTGTTGCTTTTGCCATTGTCATTATGTCAGGTGTTACACCAAATTCTTGAGCTCCAAAAGCTGAACCAGTTCTTCCCCAACCCGTAATAACTTCATCAAAAATTAGTAGTATTTTATGTTTGTCACAAAGTTCTCTTAGTCTTTGTAAATATCCAACTGGTGGCACTAATGTTCCTGTTGAACCTGCAATAGGTTCTACAATACAAGCTGCAATATTTTCAGAACCAAAATTAGTACAAATTCTCTCTAAATCATTTGCAATCTCAGCTCCTGTTTCAGGTTGACCTGAAATAAATTTATGTTCATCTAAATGCGTATGTCTCATATGAACAACACCTGGCATCAATACACTTGCATACGCTTTAACGTTATTGATCATACCACCTACTGATGTGGCTCCGATATTCATTCCATGATAAGCACGTTCTCTTCCAACAAATCTAAATCTTTGCCCCTCGCCTCTTGCTTTGTGGTAAGCGATACTAATCTTAATTGCAGTTTCTACTGCTGTCGATCCACATATCGTATAAAAAATTTTATTTAAATTTCCGGGTGTGTGTTTTGAAATTCTCGTTGCTAATTCAAATGAACCACCAAAACCTTGTTGAAATGGCTGACAATAATCGAGAGTATTTAATTGATTTGTAATTGCCTCGATGATTTCTTTTCTTCCATGTCCTAAAGGATTACAAAATAATCCTGAACTTGCATCAATTTGTGTTTTGCCATGATGATTTTTTAAATAAACACCTTTTGCCTCAACAATTAATTTTGGATTTTCTTTAAAATCCTTATTAGATGTAAATGGCATCCAATGTTCATTAAGTGAATTAGGTACTGATGTTCTTTTTTCTGAGCTCATAATTAAATTTTAAAATACTTATAAATGAATCCTTAGACTAATTAACTTAAATTAACCACCAAAATAATGTCACAACTTAAAGTTGTGTAACTATAATGATCATTTTTTTGTTTTACATATAGGTGAAATTAATCTTAAAATTGAAACATATAAATAAACAAGGAAGAGGCATAAATGAAAAAAATAATAAGTTTTATTCTTGGATGTTTTGTAGCTCTTAATCTTTCAATTTCTGTTGCTAATTCAGCAGCAAATGAAGTTAGAGTTGCTTACTTCTTAGAGTGGCCAAGTCCAAATCTAGAGGACATGATGAAGAAAAACTTCGCAAAAGCTCTAGGGGTTCCAGTAAAGTGGACTAACTTTACTAATGGTGGTGCTATGACTGATGCGATGTTAGCAGGAGATATTGATATTTCTTATTCTCAAGGTCTAGTTCCATTTATTAACGCTGTAAAATCTAAAGCACCTATCAAATTAGTTGATATTGCTATGGAATACGGAATGGGAGGAACAACTTGTGTTACATCTAATGCATCTGGAATTACAAAAGCCAACGCAACTGAATTAGAAGGTAAAAAAGTTGCTGTTCCACTTGGAACAATGGCGGAATATGTTTTTGATGAAAGTATGAAAGTTGTTGGAGCAGATAGAAAAAAAATGGATATCATTCAAATGGACCCTGAAGAAGGTGCTGCTGCTTTAGTAAGCGGTGATGTTGTAATGGCATGTTTATTTGGTGGTAATTCTATTAAAGCTGCTACTGCAGTTGGATCTAGATTACTAACAGTTCAAGAAGCTAGAGATGCAGGTATCCTAGGGATTGATATTACTTCTGTAACTACAAAGTTTATGAAGGAAAATCCAGGAATGTTGAGAACTTTCATCGAGGTAACTCATGAAGCAAATGCAAGATATAGAGCTGGAAAAAGCGATATGAATGCAATGTCAAAAGCTTCGGAAATGAAAATTCCTGACATGAAAGAAACTTTAAGTGGTTTCAAATTTCTAACTCCAGAGGAAACAAAAAGTTCTATGGAAAGTGGAAATCTTGATGCATTCCTAAAAGGAATGGGAACACCAAGAGGAAACGTAGATACAAGTTTCTTACCTTTATAATCTAAAGGTAATTAAAATTTAAATAGGCGCCAATTTTATATTAAATTGGTGCCTATTTTTTTTATGTAAATTCTAATATAAAGTGAACAAATGAGTGATCTAGTTTCTCAAAATCTTAACATGATTTTTAAAACTCCAAAAGGAGAAACAGTACACGCTTTAAAAGATTTAAATTTTACTCTTAAAAAAGGAGAACTGTTAACAGTTCTTGGACCATCAGGTTGTGGAAAAACAACTTTATTAAATATTACAGCGGGATTTATTCGACCAACTTCTGGAAGTATTACTTTAAATAGTAAAGAGATTGATGGACCCGGTGTAGAGAGAGGTATGGTTTTTCAGCAAGGTGCATTGTTTGAATGGTTAACAGTTGCTGAAAATGTCAACTTTGGATTAAGAATGAAAAAAAAAGATCCAATTGAAACTCAAAAAAAAGTTGATGAATGGTTAGAAATAGTTGGCTTAAAAGGTTTTGGTAACACCCCAACCTATCAACTTTCTGGGGGTATGCAGCAAAGAGTTGCTCTTGCAAGATGTTTGATTAATGATCCCGATCTAATTTTAATGGATGAACCTTTAGGAGCTCTTGATGCATTAACAAGAGAGAAAATGCAGTCTTTAGTTTTGAAAATTTGGAAGGAGACTGGAAAAACAATTATTTTAATTACCCACTCAGTTGAAGAAGCTCTGTTACTTGGTGAGAGATTATATGTGATGGCACCTCGACCTGGAAGAATTCACAAAGAATACAACCTTCCATTTGCTTCAATGGGACTTAAAGAAGATCTAAGAGAGATTAAAAAGAACAAAGATTTTTCTGCAAAACGTGAGGAAATATTAGAGATGATTTGGAATATGGAAGAAGAAATTATGGGGAAAGATAATTAAATGTTAACTCAAATCGTCACCTTTTTAATTTTTTTTGCAGTTATTGGCTGTATTCTTTATGGAAGAAGATTAATCAAAACTGAAAAGGTTGATGCCGTTTTTGGAAATCCAGAAAGAGCAAGAGGTGGTACTCACTGGATAATAGTTGGAAGTAGCTTTCTATTATTGGTATGGCTTTACTATTCTTGGGATATTGCAAAAGGTTTTTACCCAAAATCAGCTAATGAACTTTGCCAAGTGGCAAAAGTTAACGACTCTTTATTAGGTTTAAAATATCAATTTCCAATAGAGGAAAGAGAATTCAAAAGCACTGCTCAAATTAAAAAAGAAAATAAAAATCTAAAAGCAACTTTAAATGAAATTAAGTTTTCTGAAGATCTAAACTTGCAACAAAAAACTGAGCTCACTGAGTTTATCAATAAAACTATTCAACTAATTCCTTTATTAACTAATGAGGATTTAATTGAAAATGAAACGAAATTTAAAATAGATGAAATAACTGGTAAAATTAACTTATTAACTGAAAATTTTAGAAAACCTGAATATCCTTTTGAAACAGAACAAGAAGCCAATGAAAGACTTAAAGCAGTAAGTGAGCAAGGAGATTGGGGAATTATAAAAGTTCAATCTGGAACAGGATCCATAGAAAATACGATCGAAGTACCTTTGGTTCCGGAGACTAAAAGAGGTTTAAAATTTGATGCTGCCGCAAAAGAATTACAAATTATTAGTGATGAATTCTTTAAGTTAAGAAACCATAATCCACAGTTTAAAAATAAAATAAAAGAGCTCAAAGATGAGATCAAAGCTTATCGAAAAAATTTAGATGATACTCAAGAAGTAGCTTCAACTTATGCTAAAGATATTGTTAAAATTGCCCGACGAATAGAATTTGCAAGTATTTATCCACCTAATGCATTAAATGAAATGCAAAATGCAATTATCAATTTTGATGTTGCCCAAAAAGAAGCTCAAGGGGGATTGAGATTTATAGATATATTTTTATTTCCAGCTGGCACTATTGTTGCAAGTGGGCCAAGCTGTTCGGAACAAGGATCTGGTAGATGGCTACCTAAGCCGTCAGATACATTAGATAAGTTCATGCTTATGCTTAAACCGAGTGTAGGTTATAAAGAAATTCCTCTTCTTTGGATAGAACTGGTTGATGTAAGTAAAATGATTGGTTTTATTTTACCAGATTGGATTGCTGACATTTTACCTGGTGAATACCCAGTTCACACCCAAGATGGAGTTGTTAAACAAAATTTTAAAGGCCAAGTTTTAAAATTAGTAACAGGAGACTTTAAGTTATTTAAAGTACCCGTGCCTTATGGTCATATTTGGGATTCTTTTTTAAGAGTATTTTTAGGATTAGTGTTTGGAATATTAATTGGTGTGCCACTTGGATTATTTATGGGGCTAAATAGATTTGCTAAAGGTTTTTTTGATCCATTAATTGAGCTTTATAGACCTGTTCCCCCTCTGGCTTGGGCTCCTTTAATTATTTCAGTCTTAGGAATTGATAATACTGGAAAAGTTTTCTTATTATTTATGGTCTCATTATCTATCATGATTATTTCTGCAAGAGCTGGTGCCTCTGGTACCCAGTTATCAAAAATTCATGCAGCTCACTCACTTGGTGCATCCAAAAAACAAATATTGAGATATGTAATTTTTCCAAATTCTTTACCTGAAATACTTACTGGAATAAGAGTTGCCGTAGGAATGTGTTGGGGAACTTTAGTTGCAGCTGAGTTTTTAGCAGGAACAACCGGAATAGGATTTGTTGAAAACGTTGCTAAAAAATATTTCCAATACGAAGTTATTTGGATCACTATATTTATAATGGGAATGCTAGGTTTATTATTTGATGTCACTTTAAGAAAAATAATAGACAAAACTATTCCATGGCGTGGAAAAGGCTAATTTGAAAACAGAAAATCTTAAAAAAGAAGTTATTAAAATTTTTAAAAATCACGGATTAAGTAATCCTCATGCTGTTATTTCAGCAAATGCTTTGATTAATGCCGAGTTAGTTGGGGCTTATGGTCATGGTCTTTCTAGGTTAAGAATGTATTGTAAAAGAATATCTAAAAAAGTTATCAATCCCAAACCTAGAATAAAAGTAAAAAAGATATCTCAATCGATTGCTCATATTAATGCTGATAATAGTATTGGCTTCGTTGCAGCGGATCTCGCGATTAAAAAAGCAATCGAATGTGCAAAAAAAACAGGTATCGGTTTAGTGGCAGTTAAAAATAGTGGTCACTATGGATTATCTGGTTACTACGCTGAACAGGCAGTTAAAAAAAATTTAATCACTATGATTTATACTAATGCTCCACCTGCAATTGCTCCTTATGGTGCTAAGAAAAGTTTGTTTGGAACAAATCCTATATGTTTTGGTTCTCCAACTGGAGCAAGGGTACCATTTATATTAGATACAGCTATTGCAAAAATTAATAGAGGAAAAATTAGATTTGCAGCTAGAAATAATCAAAAAATACCAAAAGGTGTTGCATTAGATAAATTTGGCAAGCCAACGACAGATGCAAAAAAAGCACTTTACGGAGTTCAATTACCTATCGCAGGTTTTAGAGGTTCAGGTTTAGCATGGATGGTAGATATTCTAAGTGGTGTTTTAACTGGTGGAAATCATGCAGGCAAAGTTAAGGATCCTTTTGATGATTTTTCAGGTCCACAAAATATTGGACATTTGTTTATCACATTTAAAACAAACTTATTTGTCAGAAATTATACTTCAAGAATTAAGAATAATATTAAAACAATTAAAAGATTGCCTAAGATAAAAGGAGTAAAAGAAATAATGTATCCTGGTCAAAATAAAGATAAAAGGTTTAGAATGAACTTAAAAAAAGAAATTAAATTGTCAAAAATTATTCAAAAAGATTTAGTAGATTTAAAAAATTAATATGCTTTCCAATAAAGAAATTATTTGTCCTGATAACTTACTTAATGTTGCTCATAAAAAGAAAGGTATAAAAGCTGGAATTGTTAATGCCGGAAAACCATTACCTATGCAATCAGTGCAAGATGCTGTTAAAGAAAATCTAATTGAACCAATTTTTATTGGTGATGAAAAAGAAATTAATAAATGCGCCCAGGATCTGAAATGGGATATCTCAAATTATAAGATAATCCATGAGCCTGTTGAAAATAATACAGCAACGATTGCTGCAAAACTAGCAAGTGAGAAAAAAATTAGAATTATTGTTAAAGGGCACATTCATACTGACGTATTGATGAAAGAAGTTTTGAAAAGAGAATACAATTTACTAGGAAAAACGAGATTAAGTCATATTTGGCATATGACTTTGGGGAAAAAGGATAAACCTTTAATAATTACTGATGGAGCATTAAACGTTTTACCTAATGTAAAAACAAAACTACATATTCTCAAAAATGTTATTAATTTTTCAAATAGAATTGGTATTGAAAAACCTAAGGTTGCAATATTATCTGCTACTGAAGAAGTTTTAGATAGTGTGCCAAGTTCTAAAGAAGCTGAAGAATTAACTAACTTAGCTAAAAAAGAAAATTTAAATGCTGATGTTTTTGGTCCATTGGCATTTGATAATAGTATCTCAAAAAAATCTGCGGCTATCAAAGGAATAGAAAATAGTGTAGCTGGTATGGCGGATGTATTACTGGTCCCAAGTGTTGAAACAGGAAATGGGTTAGTAAAAATGCTTATATATTTTTGTGGAGCGTGTGCTGCAGGTGTGGTTGTTGGAGGTAAAGTTCCAGTAGTAATAACCAGTCGTTCTGATGAAGCTCCTGCAAGATTAGCATCCATTGCGGCAGCCGTTGTTGCTTTAGATTAATTGATTACAAAATTATCAAAACTCCCAAACATTATTTACTTTACAAACATGTTTAGTGTTGTGTTTTTCAGCACCATTTAATTTAATGTAAGATTGAAAAATTCTACAATATCTATCATTCTTATAATAAGTCTTTACAACTCTTATTTTACCGGAGGCTAATCTATCTCCATTATGCCATCTAACTATTTCGCCATTAGGTGCATGATTTAATGCAATTTGAATAGCATCGGTATGCATCTTAATTTCTTTATCATTTAAATTAAATCTTCTATAATTATTTATATCAACTGTTAAAAAAAGAATTGCAGCACCTGGAACTCCAAGAGAAAGAGCGTTAAGCGCAGAACCTGAACTTTTGTAATCAAGTATTTTTTTTTCTGTTTTTGTATGATTTGTAGTTGTACAATTTGTAAAAATTAAACTTATAATTATTAAAAAAAAAGCTTTTGTCTTAATTTTTTTAATCAAATTAGTTACACCACCCATCCATACTAATCAGTGAAGGTTTATAATCCTCATTTTTATGGGTTTTAACCCATAGTGCTATTTGTTTTTTTGATGAACCACTTGAGCATTCAGTTTCATCAAACCGCATTCTCCCGTTAAAGTCCTCACTGCCGTTTCTTCCTGAGTAAACAACTGGATTTTTATCTCCATATGGATTTCTCCAGCCTTGATCTAAAAAATAATTTATAAATGTATTATTCAAGTCGTTAATTCCACCAGCATCATTTTCAAGATCACAATTAATTGAATGTTTAGAACTTAAAGACAATGAACCACCCCCATTGATCATGCACATAGCTAGTTTATGTTTTATAAATTTTACTACTGTTTTGTGCTGAGCGAGTGTAGCATTTCTTTTTGCTGAATGAGTATAACCATTATAAGCAACTACTCCAACAGAAGATATTATACCTATTATTGCGACCACCACTAACAATTCTATTAAAGCAAATCCTTTTTTCGTTTCAAAGTTTTTTGTCATAATTAATTTAAATATTTTTCTGCACCCGGCCAATCCCAGTAATTAAAAAGAAGTCCTTTCCAAGCTATTCCTTTACAAGCTGTAAAAGTTTTTGATCTGGCTTTTTTATCTATATATAAAAAAGATTGATAATCTCTACATAAACTTGCATTTGTTTGATAGGTGAATATAGGTCTAACTTTGCCTCCAGCATCACGACTTTCACTATACCAACTCACTATTTCAAAATCTTTTGCATGTGTTAAAGCCATATGAACAGCACTCTCATGTTGTTTTGCCTCCTTGGAATTAAAATATGGTGGAGACCAAAATCTAAAATCCATAAATTGTCTTAAATCCCATCGATAGCCATTCCCTGCAGTAACATACATTGCATCAGGTATAAAAAAATTTGGATTTGGAAGTTTTCTTTCTTTTTTAATTTTGTTTATATTTACTTTTTCAGGAGTAATACCCACACAATTATTCAGTAAAAAAAAACTACTCAATACCAGTATAATTTGGAATAATTTCATACCCTCCATCCAATTTTTGACAAGCTAATGATCGGTATTCTATTGGAGTATAACCCTCAATTCCTGTCCAATTATAGTATTTACATTCCTTAGCTATGCCAGCATCCTGTAAAAAATGTTTTACCCCATCATCACATTTAACGATTTCCTCATTTTTTTCATCGATAGTATTACCATTTTCATCGACAGTTCTAATTAGAGTAGTTTCGATATTACAATACTGATTTTCTTGATTGGCAGCATGTGCCTCAGCAATATATGCAAGCCAAACAAAGTAACCAAGAACTAGAATAATTATATTTTTAATCAAGATTCTTTAAAACCTCTTTTACTTTCGACGTTAATTTATTTTGTTTTTTATTATTATTTTGTGCTAATTTTTTATCGGCCTTTATTTCTTGAATTACTAAAGAAACATTATCTTTAGATACTTTAATTTTAACATATGCCCTGTAAGATTTGTGATGCGTATAAAAGAGCTCCACTTTTTCAACAATGTAATCTCTTACAAGAGTATCATTGATTAAATTGACAATAGTGTCTTCAGCTGAACCTGTAATATTATTATTTTCATCTATACCAGTTTCACTTTTGTTTATTGAAGATTGATTATTCATCTTACCATTAATTCGGTCTGCTAGCTTAGCTTTAGCTAATAGAGTGGATTTTTTAATCGCTAACTCTAAATCAGGGGAAACACTCGAAGCAGTTTCATACATCCATTTTCTATCTTCACGCTTATATTTAATGTACCACTTAGGTGTTTTAGTTAATTCACCTTTTTTGGACATATCTTTTTTGACTGTGTAAGTGCTACAATTAGATAATGTTAGACTTAATAGAGCTATTAATCCTATTTTTAATATTTTCATCATTACCTATCTCCTTTAGGATTTGGAAAATCAGAAAAAAAACCAGTTAATTTTTGATTAACAATCTTTAATGTCTTATCGTTTTGATTTTTAGCTTCTTTCCATTTTCTAGCTTGAAACTCTTTAGTATCTTCAATCTCCTCAACAATATGATTTTTTAGAGAATCAAAAAAGAGATTAAATTTTTGGCCTAATATATTAAGTTTATTTTCACTTGCGTTTACTGATTGTATAGAAATGACAAATACTGTTAGAGCAATTATCATTTTTTTTATTAAGTTTTGTTTTTTCATAATGAAATAAATTTATCTCTAAATCAAAATATTGTTAGTGAAATGAAAGCATATTCGTTTCACTAGGTTTTCTTCAGCTGGTTATATAAAAAATAATTATGGAAAAAGAATTTTATAGAAGCTTAAAATCAAAAACATTGAATGATATCGCAAATGGAAAAATTTCTTATGATAAATTAGATTATATTCTGCAAGAAGATAAAGATATAGCATTAGAGGCAATCCGTCATGAAAGCTTTGTATATTATGATGTACCTGAATCTTTGAAAAATGATCGTGAAATTGTAATAGCCTCACTCAAAAAATATGGTTTAATGTTGGAATTTGTATCTGATGAATTAAAAAAAGACAGAGAGATTGTATTTACAGCTGTAAAACAATGTGGTTTTGCTTTGAAATACGCAGATAAAATTTTTAAAAATGATAAGGAAATAATATATGAAGCAATTAAATCTGATGGTTGGGCACTACAATTTGTGGGTAGAAAATTTTTAAGAGATCCTAATTTCTTATTTTCTGCAGTAAAATATCATGGATATGCTTTTGAGTTATTACCCAAAAAATATAATAGAGATAAAATCTTTATAGAAAAATGCATTAAGGAACATGGTTATATACTAAGGTTTATAGATCCAAAATTAAGATTAAATTATTTGTTTTTAGAAAAATTAGTTAAAATAAATGGTTATTGTTTAAAATATATTCCAGATGTATATAAGGATGACCTTAACTTAGCCCTTGCAGCTGTTAAACAAAATGGATTATCGATTAGTTTTGTAGAGGGTAATCTTCGAAAAAATAAAGAAATAATTATAGAGGCCATAAAACAAAATAGAGAAAGTTATGAATTTGTTGATAATTCAATGAAACTCGATAAAGATGTTAGTGCTGCATTTATGCAGTATTCAATGATTTAGTTGCTATCAATAATCTGTTTTAAAGTTAATATTTTTTTTTCTACTTCTTCAATTGCAATATTAATTTTTTCTTTTTCATTCTTACTAAATTTGGTGCCGCCTTCACTATCTACTTCTATAGCATCTTTAGTAGCTTCCATTAGTCTACCAATTTTAGCGCTTATATCTATTAATGTATTGGAGGTATTATCAAGTTTTCCAAGTTTTAAGTCTGCAGCTTCAAGCATTGACTCGTGTGCTTCAAGCATGGGGCTTCCTAGTTTTCTTCTTCTAAATTCTAGATCAAGTTTAATAGAGTCGAAGTGGTGAATATTGTGATCTAAATCTTGCTCATCAGTACATTTTCTAAAATGAGACTCACTTTTTCCAGTTATTTCCTTTATCTCATCTTTTTTCAACTCCTTTATAATATTTTTAAGAGCTAATTCTAAAGATAATAGTTTTCTTGGATATCCAGCCATATTTATAAGTTAATTTTTAAACTTGTGAAAATCAACCCCAAACCTTTCACTAAACAAAATTTAATAATCAGAGTAATATCATTAACAATAACAAAAGAGATCAATATTGAAAAATCAAAATATAATTAATTATTCACCAAGTGAGTTTGCATTTGGCTTTGAAGCTTGCAACAGCTGTTACTATGATAAAAAAATCAATGGTGTTGAATTAAAAGTTCCATTTCCTGGGATTTTTTCAAAAATGGATAAGCTCCAAAAGAACTTTTATCACGGAAAATCAAGTAAGCTTCTTTCAGAAAATCTTGAAGACGGTGAGATAGTTGGAGATTTTAATAAAATGTTAAAATCAGAAATTTTATATGACCTTAAAGATAGACCATTTACATTAAGTGGAAAAATTGATGGTTACATCAAACACAAGGATTCGTTTACTATAGTTGATTTTAAGACTACTAAGATTAATGAAAGCAAGGTAGATGCTTATGCAACTCAATTACAAACTTATGCATTAATGATGGAAAAACCTAAAGAGGGAAGTTTAAAACTTACTCCAGTTAAACGTTTAGGTATTTTTTGTTTCGAGCCAAGTGACATAGAATTAGAAAATAATAATTGCAATATGGTTATGGAAACCCATTGGTTTGATATACCTAGAGATGATAAAGATTTAATTAGTTATATTACAAAAATTCAAGATGTTTTATATTCAAAGACTAAACCAAAATCTTCACCAACATGTGGCATATGTAATTTTAAAAAGATAATGAAGTAATGCAAAAACTTAATAATTCAGAGATTAAAGTCACAGAGGTTATCAGCTTTATTTTAGGACAATTCAGAAATGAAAGAATATATCATGGTCTCGAAGTAACATCTGAACTCATTTTGATCGCAAGAATTCTTCATCAAAGATTTAAGATTAATAATGGAATTAAAGTTAAAGAGGATAAACTAATAACTTTAGCAAAAGATGAAGTTTTAAAAGAAATTAAGAATGATGAATATTTCGAATTAATAAAAAACTTTATAAAAGATTATCGACAATTTAGAGATAAAAACATAAATTAAAAAATTATGTGGAAGTTTATTAAGTATAGTTTCAATAAAGCATTTGAAAAAGATTTGTTATATTTGATTATCTTTTTTTTATTCTTAAGTTTTATTGGTGTTACTGTCATATCTACTTTAATTTTTGTTTTACAAGAGTTAGGAGTTTTATCTGAAAATAATTTTTACACAGAAACTTTATGGCAAGGATTTAGATTATTTTTTGTTACTGAAGCATTTTTTAGTTTAGATGATAAAAATACTTTTTTAGATTATTTCTTCAAATTCAATATAACTATATTTGGAATTTTAATTTTTTCATCAATCATAGGTATAATTACTAATTTAATATCAAACAGGATTGAAGAATTACGAACTGGTAAAACTAAAATAGAAGAGGAAAATCACATAATATTTTTTAATTTTAGTAGAAGATTAATTCCTCTCTTAACTGAACTTTGTAAAGCTTATGAAAATGAGAAACAATCTTTTGTTGTTGTTTCGAATGAGGAACCTTTGGTTGTAATGGAGAAAATAAAAAATGTAATCAAAATTCCAAAAAACATAACTATTCTTGCAAGAAAAGGATACGCTTGGCAAAAAAGTTTATTAGATAAAATTAATTTGGAAAAAGCTAAACAAGTAATAATTTTAAAGCCTGATATTAATGAATTGTTTAAAACAGAAATGGATTGTGATGTCGAAGTAGGTAAAAGTGTTTCATCGATTATCGGTTCCAAAGAATATAATAAAAAACCTTGTAAAATTTTCAGTGAGTTTCATAATGAAAAATCAGGTCTTTCTCATCTTATGTTTAGCATGGATATTTGGGGTAAAAAAATTGGCAAGGTAGGAAATGATTATGTGCCAGAACTTGTCAGTTCACAGGAATTAAAAAGTGATATTTTATCTCAATGTACAAACACACCAGATCTAACTGAAATATATGATAATCTTTTTGGCTATGAAGGTTCAGAGATATATTTTGTTGATCCAGATAAATCAAAATTTAAAGAAGTTTTAAATAAAAACATTGGTAAAAATATTAAAGATTTAAATAGATTATGTGATAATATAATTGTAATTGGTTTTTTTTATAAAGATCAAAACAAAAATAAAGTCCTTAATAAGATTTTTTTAAATACCCCAATTAACTTTCCGCTGACAAAAAACTTTGGAATTATCTGTATAGCTGAAAATGAGGATCAAATAATAAAAGAATTAAATGAATTAGAAAGTCACGAAAAAGAGGTAAAAGATATCGATCCAAATTTTAAACAAGATGATCAAGATCTCAACATTTCTCTTTTAGATTTTAGTAAGGAAAAAAATAAAGAATATCTTACAAAAATTGTTGGAAAATTGGTTAGCTCAAATTATTACAATAATCTAAAAAAAATTGATATTTATCATAATGAAAAAGTTGACGAACTTAATAATATTAATTTTTCAACAAAGATTAATTCTTCTGAAGAAAATGAATTAATTAATTTAGGTATTATTTTCCACAGGATTGATACAGATCATGAGCATTATTATAAATTTCAAGTGTATAAGGTTAATCAAAATTCGCCTTTATATTCAAAGATCAAACCTGCTGATGAAATTCTTAATATTATAAAAAAAAAAGATTTGAAAAAAAATTTGGATGAAAAAGAATATTGTATTTATACAAAATGGGCAGGAGGCACTGAAAACAAATTTAAAATAAAATTAAATAATATTTTGAATGAAAATAATGAAATTATAATAATCTTGAAAAAATATGATACTGGAAAAATTGAATTTTTAGAAATTTCAAAAACAGAAGTATTAGATTGCAAAACAAAAATTTTAAAAGAATTTGACAAAATTGAATCAAAAAAGAAAAGTTTCCAAGAAGATATTAAAATAAATACTATACAAAAAAATTTAGATAAACTTTCTGAAGATATTACTAATATAGACAAAGTTCTTGATTATAATAAAGAATTTGAACAGAGTAATTGTATCATTTTATTAAATGAGTCTAATCAACAAATACAAAAATTTAGAGAAAATCCTATAGAAGATCATGCGATGATTAACAACTTTGTTGGATTTTCAAGGATATTAAATGATCAATCTTTGATTACCGAAGTTAATGGGTATCGAACTAAAAAGATATTGGAAGATTTTAAATATAAATATTTCAGCCCAACTATTGGAAATGATGTTGTAGAAATAAACTCTATTATTAGTAAATATATTGCTGCAGCAACATTTGATATGAATAATTCTGATTTAATAAACTTATTATTTAAACGGGCTCATACATTAAAATCCCACACATTATTAGACAAGTCATTAACAACAACATTTTGTGAGCTTGAAAAATACTTTCAAAGCAAAAATGAGGTCTTAATTGGTATTATTGATTATGATTTTTATTTATCAAAAAGAAAAATTAAAAGTATTTCCATTAACCCAGAACAAAAAAAACAAATTGATTTAGACGAGGGAGATCGATTAATTACAATTGCAAACTTCAATGACTTAGAGATGATTAAAGGTAATAGACATTTACATATTTTATAAAAAGAAAGGAACATTAAATGAAAAACAATAGATCAAAACTAGAGAGAAAACTTGATGAAGTAAATCACACTATGGAACTCATAAGAACCATAGTTCCTGTAATTATATTGATAGTTCAATTAATTATTTTAACAAAAATTTAATTTTTATGATGAAAAAAAAATTTATTGATTTTATGACTAGCGAGGAAACCTCAGGAGAAGTTGAAGGAATTTTCAATGAATTTAAGAAACTGTTTTATGAAGTAAAACTTGGTTTCAATCATGCTTTAGTATTGACTAATACTTCCAATGGAAGAAAATGGGTTTCTTCTACCAATAATTTAAAAAAAAGACGTAAACATTTAGAGGGTGTGCTAAAGGATAAAAATAGAAAACGTGGTTGGCATGAACCATGGATAATTACTTTTGGAAATTTAGGTGATGATATTATTGATAAAGTTAACATTCAAGAATTTGAAGACATTGGCAAAATACCAAATAAAGAATTTATTGATATGTCTATTCCACAGGGTCAAATAGATAACATTAGAGATAAATTTATTAAGCTTGTTGCAAAGTATATTGCGGAGTTAAATTTATTAAATGGAATTGAAATAAGAAAATTAATAGATGATCATTTTAAATCTGATCAAAAAAATCTTCCACTTAGAACAATTATTAATTCTATAGACAATTACGTGAAATAGGAACTAAGTCATTTCACTAACAATATTTGTAATTTATATTATATTTAAGATATGAAAACTCAATTAAATATGAAAAAAAACTTAGATAAATTTATACCCATTACTAAAGTTGTTGATTATTGCCCCCCAAAATTTGTAGATAATTGGGATGGTAGTTTTAACAAAATAAAAATTGGTAAAACATATTATTTTAGACCAAATAAAGAATTTTCAAATTTTAAATTAAAGATTAATGAAAATAATCTTTTAAATTTGAAAACTAATTCAGAGGGTATTTATGTAATTGTTGATAAGTATTTAAAATATTTTTATATTGGTAAAACTTTATCAAATATTAAACAAAGACTTGGATCTCATATTCAAAAATTAACTAGCACGAATAATAACAAAAATACTACCCCCAAAAAGTGGCAGAAAATTTCTTTTGAAAGATATAAAAAATTAGGGAAAGAAAGTGTTAATCTTAATGATTTATTTATCAATTTTTATCATAGAGATGGCGACTCTACGATTAGCTTGGAACAATTCGAAAATTTAATTTACAAAGAGTATAAAGAAAGTTTTTCTGACTATACTTTTTTAAATGATCCAAGGGCTCTATAAAAATATTGATTAATTATTTTAACTCATCTCCAGGATAATTTTCTTTAAACCAATTTTCCACAGAAGAATAAAATTTATCATCCTCATCATTTGAAAGATGTGCAAATATCGATCCAGGACTAGGCATTTCTTCCTCGTCACCTCCATTTTCATCCATTAGGTCTTTTTTTGCTCCATCGTATGCCTTAGGAAATTTACTTTTTAAAAACTCAATTACTTCCTCCTCAATGCCATCAGCATGCATATCGTAGTTTTCACAAAATTTATTATATCTATCATAATCTTTAGACATGATTTATCTTAAAATAATTAGTGAAACAGATCAATAGTCACTTCACTAACATTATTTCATAATTAGTTTAAAGTCTAAATATGAAAACATTTAAACCTTTTAAAATAAAAAAATACAAACCTTTCAAGTTCAAGATAAAAAAGAGACCTGTCTATAAACCAATACGTGTAAAAAAGCCTAAACCTCCAAAGAGAGGTCGATGGTTAAAAAATGGAACTATTCAGCACATGAAAGTTACTGCATCAGGTAGGCGTTATTGGACACCAAAACTAATTAAACACAACTTAACAATTTAATAATAAATATGATTAAAAACAAAAATACCTTAGCATTATTTCTTTTTATTCCTGCGGGATTATTAATTATTTCTAATTTGATTGCTTTTACTGCAGGATTTGACGCATTTGTTAAAATGATAATTTGTTTTTCCTCAGGAACAATTATCTTTTATGGATTTAAATCAGCAAAAGGAATAAATGAAACAATAATAATTTTTTCCTTAATTTTAATTTTATTTAATCCAGTATTTCCAATTCATCTAGAGAAAGAACTTTGGTTACCTATTAATCTTTTAACCAGTGGTATTTATATTTATGGTTATTTTAATGTTTTAGAAAACACCAAAGTTTCATCAAGTAAAAAATTTGAGGAAGATAAAGAATTATTTGAATTAATTAATAGATAAAATTAATCTTACTAATCTAAAAGAAAATGTTACAATAAAATATGAAAACGTTTAAAGTAAGAGTAAGACTTCATGGTGGCAGAATAGTAGATATAAATATTCAAGCACCCGATGTTCATGCGGCGTTAAATATGGCTAAATCACAATATGGTGAAGGTAATGTGTTAGGTGCACCAATATTAGTGAGATCTTAGATTTACCATGACAGATATTAATGACCTTAAGTTCACGATAGAGCCTGATGAAACCATTGAAATGGAACAATTTGTTAATAGTGATAACAAAGAAAAAGAAAAAAAAATTTGGATACAAGTAAATTGGGGATTTTATCGAAGAAGAGAATTCACTATTCACGATTTCAATGTTTTTGATGATTGTAAGACCTTAGAAGACATTCAAAAAAAAATGGATGAAAAAGTTAAAGAAGCAACACCTATAGTTAAAGATACAGAACACGAATTATCAAAGTTGTTTGTTCACGATGTTAACTTAAATGTTTATGAGACATCAGGATTATCTGAAATTCTTGGCGCAGAAGAAGGCGATGTATTTTTGAATGAAAGCAGTGGTGGAGGAGCTTTTTCTAATGTCTTTCATTCAGAAAATATAGATGATGCCGATTGGAATAAAACTGTAAGTGAAAGTGTTAGAGGTGAAACTGATGTATCACTTGAAGCTGCTGCAGAAGGTTGGCAAGATGATGTTTTGGTGGAAGATTTTAACTATACTAGCATGGCACATGACACTTTTTATAGAGCACCTCTTAGAGTAGTTGAGATTAAAAAAGATGATAAAAAAAATGATAGAAACCAAAAATGAGATTTAAGATTATTCCAGCTCAACATTTAGTCATTGAAACATTAATTGATCTTCATCCTGAATATCACAAAGATGATAAATATAAAGATGCAAAGCATAATAAATGGATAAGTTTTCAAAGAGATTGGGGAAGAATAGATCGTGAATTTATAGACTCTAATGAGGTTAAAATATTTAAAGATTGCAATGACATATCGCAAATACAAAATTTGATAAACAATTCAATAAATTCCTTAACACCAATTTCCAAAGACAAAAATGAAAAGAGTTTTTATAATAATGAAGATTATAATAATTTTTATAATATCAGAAATATTGAGAATAAATTAGATTTAGATATTGATTATTTATGGGCAGGATCAACTGGTGGCGGAAGCAGTTTAAATATGATTTTTCACAATGGAGTTGATGATAATGAAATTTCAAAAGTTGAAAATATGCTAAATGATATGGTTCCACTTGATACTGTAGCTGATGAGTTGAATTATAGTTTTGAAACAGAAGAATATCACCAAACTCCAATAAAGGTTGAGGAATAAATTAATTATGGAAGATAAAAAATTGGATTAAATTAAATAATTTTTATTTTATGAAAAACGTAGAAAAATATCCCCACATTCTTGAAAATTGGCTTAAACATTATATCTCGTCAATGAATGATACCGGTAACCTAATACCTGGTGATAATACTGGTGAAGCTCCATTTGGAGTGAAAATAATTTTTGATGGATATGCTGAAAATGACAATGGAGAACCAATTAAAGAAAGGTTAAATTTTGCGATATTTATTCATAAAGACTCTTTAACTAAAGAATTTAAAGAACATGAATTTACTCCGTGGGCTTTAAAGCACCGTCGCGAAGAAGAATGTTGTGTTAGTTACTGGTTTGATAAATCTGATAAAAGTTTTCACCCCGTTAATTATATAGAGGAAGAAAATGATGATTGTACTAAACTAGATAGGAATTTTGTTATTGATTTAATTTGCGCAATAGATGAAAGAGATAAAAAAAGTTTATTGAAATAAAATTTAAATTGATTAAAAAGTTTTAATTAAAACTATTGATGACTATAACATATCTAAAAAAATCACCAAAAACATCATCAACAGATGACAATAAAACAACGGGGATTGTTCAAGATTTATTAAAAGATATTGAAAGTACAAAAGAGCAAGGATGTATTGATTTAACCAAAAAATTCGACAAATACGATGGTGAAATCATTGTTTCAAAAGAGAGAATTGAAGAAATTAAAAAAACTTTAGATCAAAAAACTAAAGATGATATTCAGTTTTCATTTGATCGAGTAAGAAAATTTGCCGAAGCTCAACTTAAAAATTACGGACAAGATTTTGAAGTTGAACTATCCGATGGTTTGTATGCAGGTCAAAAATTAGTTCCGGTTAATACGGCAGGTTGCTATATACCAGGAGGAAGATATGCTCATATCGCTTCTGCAGTAATGAGTGTGACGACAGCCAAAGTTGCTGGTGTTAAAAATATTATAGCGTGTAGTCCACCAAAAGAAGGTGTTGGTGCCCACCCTACTATTGTCTATACTGCTGATCTTTGTGGGGCAGATGTAATTTTAAACCTAGGTGGTGTTCCTGCAATTGCTGCAATGACTAATGGATTATTTAAAAACCCTCCAGCAGACATAATTGTTGGTCCAGGAAACCAGTTTGTTGCTGAAGCAAAAAGAATTTTATATGGCAAGGTGGGAATTGATTTGTTTGCAGGTCCAACTGAAATTGGAATAATTGCTGATGCAAAAGCTGATCCAGAAATAGTTGCTGTTGATTTAGTAGGCCAAGCAGAACATGGTTATAATTCTCCATGTTGGCTTTATACAACTAGTAAAGAATTAGCTGAGAAAGTTATGAAGAGAGTTCCAGAATTAATTGCAGAGTTACCGGAGGTTCCAAGAACTAGTGCAGAAGCAGCTTGGAGAGATTATGGTGAAGTTATTCTTTGTGACACTGATGAAGAGATCTTAAAAATTAGTGATGAATACGCTCCAGAACATTTAGAAGTTCAAACAGAAAATCTAAAGTGGTTTCACGAA
Organism: uncultured Pelagibacteraceae bacterium; assembly: GCA_902582605.1. Classification (GTDB taxonomy): domain Bacteria; phylum Pseudomonadota; class Alphaproteobacteria; order Pelagibacterales; family Pelagibacteraceae; genus Pelagibacter. The sequence goes on from CACHSP010000002.1 coordinate 66,816, forward strand.
CGATTAACTAATTATGGATCATTATTTGTCGGTGAAGAAACTACAGTTGCCTATGGAGATAAATGTTCAGGTACAAATCATATTTTACCAACTAAAGGAGCTGGTAGATATACTGGTGGTTTATTTGTTGGTAAATTTATTAAAACTTTAAGTTTTCAAAGAATGACAAAAGAATCTACTGAACTAGTTGGTGCTGCTGCCGCAAGAATATCTAGATATGAAGGAATGGAAGCTCATGCTAGAACTGGAGATGTAAGGCTCAAAAAATACGGCTATTCGAATTAAAGACAACTAGAAATTCATTTTATAAAAAGCGTTACCACCTAAACTCAATGTATTTTGGCTAGAGAGTAAGCCATAATAGGAGACACCTATTTTACTATTTTCGTAAATATATTTTTCATAATTCATGCTAGCTGACAATGATATTTCTCTTTTTAAATCATTATCTGGTTTATATATTGCAGTTGTACCATTAACTGAATATGTCTGTTCATCATCTCCAATTGCACTTCTAAGATCTAAAGCCCAATTTAAATTTAATTTTTCCTCTTTGTCATCTCTAATTAAATAATCATCAGAAAGATAAATTGACAAGTTTCCAACTACTCTATTTCGCCAAGAATAAAATTTACTCTCATCATATGTTGGTGTTATTGACATACTTGATGTAAATCCGATATCTGGAATGATATTTAGATTATTTTTTTTTGCTCCTAATTGGATATCATAAGTTTGAAAATTACTATCAGAGTCTACTGTTCCTGATGACACTGTGTTAGTTAAAACTTTTCTTTTTCCGTCTTTTAAAGTAACTCCACTAGTAATAAAAGTGTCTAAATTAAAAAATTTATCATTATCAGGAGTATGGATACCTCCAGAGATATTTTGATATGTAATCCTATAGTCTTTTGCAAAATCTTGTATTCCACCCTCAAACATCATAATAAAATTAGAATTTTCTAATGGATAAATTAAATTTGCTCCTAAATTGATTAAATTATATTCCATCGCTAAACTGTTAGAATCTTCACTCCTATTAAGAAGAGTTGAGTATAATTCTCCCCAACCTCCTTTATGATTAAATAAATTTGAGTTTTCGTATCTATTAAGGAAATTTCTAAGATTAATTGATTTATAACTTAACATTTCATCAATTGTTTCACTTCCTCCTTGACCGACTGATCCTGCAGAGCCTTTAACTACTTGGTTTCCATCTAAATCTTCAAAAGAAAAGTCTCCGTCAATGTCATAGTAATAAGCTTGACCAACACCATGTTTCATTTTTAAAGTACTTCCAGTTATGCCAGCTCCATGAGCGATTTTACCAACTACAATACCTCCATCTTTCAGGGTGATTGTTGAATTATTCCCATATAACTTTATTGAGTCGTAGCCAACATCATTCTTTATTGATCCACTATTGGTAACATTTGAGTTAACCCCGACTCTTATAGTGGCATTATCACTATCAGAGTTAGTCATTTCCCCTCCAGCTTTATTGGTAATTGTTGCTGTATTACCAGCAGCGGTTCCAAAAATGGCAGATCCGTTTGTGGCTGTAATTTTCCCTGAGTTAATAATTGTCATACCAGTAGTATTTGTGCCACCCGTTTTGCTTATTCTAATAGTATTTCTATTTGACGAAATTGTACCTCCAGAGTTATTTGTAATTGTTGCATCAGTTGTTGCCTTTGCATCGATCGCAGTTGTACCACTTGCTGTAATTGTTCCTGAATTAGTTACTGACAAATCAGATGTCGTATCTCCAAAAACAGTTTGAGTATTAGCGCTGATAGTTGAACCAGACTCGACAGTTACTGAAACACTATCTCCAGTGACATTTGCCGCTGGAGTAGTTGCACCCGTAGCTAATGTTGAATTGCTTTTTACAGTTAAAATTTCTCCATTTCCATCAAGATTTTGTTGATCGGTGGTAGTACCTCCGTCTTGAATAGTATTACTATCAGCATATGCAGGATTAAATAAAAAAATAAAAAATAATAGAATAATTAAAGATATTGAAGAAAATAATCTTAATTTTAAAAATGATTTTTTATTAAATTTAGCAAACATTAAATATTTTTATAAAATTCTAATACATCTCTTAGAATATAAAGTGTTATTAAAAACATGAACAAAATAATGAAAATATTTATAAATTTCCATATTTTTTTATCATTTAAATATCTAGCAAAATATTGAGATAAATACCCTATTGAGAAAAAAAATAAAAAAGAAGCTATAGTCGCGCCAATACCAAAAAAATATTTCTCTACAAGTAAAAAGCTTTTAGAGAAATTGCCCAGGAAAAACACAGTATCTGAATAAACGTGTGGATTTAAAAAGGTAAAACCTAGTGTTTTTAGTACTACGTTTTTTTTTTCATTAAAATTTGAATTTTGATCAAGATATACCTGAGTGTTAAATGACTTAATTTTTGAATAAATAAAATGAACAAGAAATATTATTAATAGAATATTAAGCATCAATTCAATTACTGGGCTAAAATATTGCGTAAAATAATGAAAAAGAAAAATGCCTAAAAATATAAGAATAAAATCAGAAATAGAGCAAATTAAACAAACTAAAAAAACATGTTGTTTTCTTAAACCTTGTTCTATGACAAAAATATTTTGAGCACCAATTGCTAATATTAAGCTTAATCCTGTAAAAAAACCCAATAAAGCAAATTCCATAAATTATATATTTGAATTTTTTGAACTTACTTTAAATCTTTAGAAAATAAAAATAATTATCAAGTTTCAGGGATAAACAATAAACATAGCCCATTATTACAAAATCTTTTACCAGTTGAGCTTGGCCCATCGTCAAAAACATGTCCATGATGAACACCACACTTAGCGCAATGATATTCGATCCTTTTCATGCCAAATGAATAATCTATCTTTGTTTTAAAGGCACCTGGCAAAGCTTCACTAAATGATGGCCAGCCAGTGCCACTATCAAATTTAGCCTCTGAGGAAAATAATTTGTTTCCACAATTGGCACAATGATAAAAGCCTTTTCTTTTCTCTTGCAGTAATTCACTAGTAAATGGTCTTTCAGTACCTTCATTAAACATAATTTCTTTTTGTTTACTGGTAAGGTTCTGATTGATTATTTTTTTGGTTTCTGAAAGTACAAATTTATATGGATACAAAATCCATGATAAACAGGATACACCAATAATCTTTAATAGATTTCTTCTATTGCTCATTAAAACACGCCTGAAAATAATTTAATAAAAATTATTCAGGATTTGCCGTTAATGTTTTAATTTCTAAAATATTTTCGTTGGGGTCTTTAACAAAGAATGTTTCCTGCTCATACTTTGTGCCTTTAAATCTTAAGTAAGGCTCATCATAGTACTTTGCACCTTTATCTTTTAATCTTTGTTTTAACGTATCGAAATCTTTTCTAGATAAATGAACACCAAAGTGAGGTACTGAAACATTACCCATATCGACATCGTGTCTTTCATTATCTAATTTATGTTCACTTGCATGAAGTGTTAATTCATTTCCCCAAAAATCAACATCAGCCCACTCTTGAGCAGAATTATCTAATCTGCAGCCTAATGTTTCGCTGTAAAATTTTTTTGCTGTCTCTAAATCACCACATGGTATTGCTAAATGAAAGCAGTTTGTGTTTTTGTACATAATTTCTCCTTTAAATACTTAACAAAATAACTATATAAGCATTAATTTTTTAAATCAAGTTGGCAAATAATAATGAATGATTTTTTACAATCTATAATAGACAGAGACCCTGCGGCAAAATCAAAGGTGAGTTTGATTCTTACCTACCCAGGAGTAAAGGCTATTTTTTTTCATAAAATTGCAAACTTTTTTGCAATAGCTAAATTTGATTTAGTTGCAAGAATCATTTCTCAATTTTCAAGATTCTTAACTGGTATAGAGATTCATCCAAAAGCAAAAATAGGAAAAAATTTATTTATCGATCATGGAATGGGTGTTGTAATTGGTGAAACTTCAGAGATAGGAGATAATGTCACGATCTATCACAACGTTACCCTTGGTGGGATTGCTCCAAGTATTAATGCAAATGATCAAAGAAATGTTAAAAGACATCCAACATTAGAAGACAATGTAGTTGTTGGATCTGGTGCTCAAATTTTAGGACCAGTTGTAATTGGAAAAAATTCTTTAATAGGTGCTAATGCAGTGGTTACAAAAAATGTTCCTGAGAAATCCATCATGGTTGGAATTCCAGCCACAAGAGTTGGGGATGCCACAAAAGGATTTCAACCTTATGCGGTTACTGATAAAGATAAAGACAATGACACAAATTAAAAATAGCTTTCTTGAATCGATTGGAAATACTCCTTTAATTAAATTAAAAGCAGCCTCTGAAATCACGGGATGTCATATTTTCGGTAAAGCGGAATATCTTAATCCCGGTGGATCAGTTAAAGATAGAGCTGCTCTTGCTTTAATAAAAGATGCACAAGAAAAGAAATTAATTTCAGAGGGGGGAATTGTAGTTGAAGGCACTGCTGGTAATACTGGAATTGGTTTATGTCTTTTAGGAAATTCTTTAGGTTATAAAACAATTATTGTGATGAATGACAATCAAACACAAGAAAAAAAAGATACTTTAAAAAATATTGGAGCAGATCTTAGATTGGTACCACCCAAACCATATAAAGATGATGGCAATTATGTAAAAGTTGCAGGTCGTCTTGCCGAAGAATTAAAAAGTACTAATAACAATGGTGTAGTTTGGGCAAATCAATTTGATAACACTGCCAATGCAAAAGGTCACTATGAAACCACGGGACCAGAAATCTGGGAACAAACTGATGGAAAGGTTGATGGTTTTGTTTGTGCTTCTGGAACAGGTGGAACTATAGGTGGTGTAAGTAAATTTTTAAAAGAAAAAAATAAAAATGTTAAAATTTATTTATCTGATCCAACAGGTTCTGCTCTTTATAATTATATTACGAATGGTGAATTAAAAGCTGAAGGAGGATCAATTACTGAGGGAATTGGCTCAAGTAGAGTAACTAAAAATTTTGCTGAGGCAAAAATTGATGGTGCTTATTCAATTAGTGATGAGGAGTCCTTACCAATACTTTATGATTTAATTCAAAATGAGGGTTTAAGTTTAGGAACCAGTTGTGGTGTAAATATTGCAGGTGCAATTAGACTTGGAAAAGAACTTGGCCCAGGAAAAACTATTGTAACTATTCTTTGTGATAAGTCTGACAAATACAACTCAAAGATGTTTAATAAATCTTTTTTAAAGGAAAAAAACCTTCCAATACCCAGCTGGCTATAATATCGCATATCAGCCATGTAACAAAACAGTTACATTTTTAGAATAATATTAATTAACATTGAATGGTTATGAATAAATATATAGCAGTAATACTATCATTATTAATTTTTACTTCCGCACATGCAGGTATGAGTAAAGATGACAAATCTAAAGCCTGGGATTGTATTGGAATTTATATGGCAAATTACTTTTTACCATCTGGTGAAAAATTTGAATATGGCATGAAAGAAAAATCTATTTCAACAGTAAAAGTATTAAAAACGTATGCTCTTGAAATTGGTATTCCAGAAAAAGAATGGGATGAAGGAGTAAATAAAGCAGTTGATAAGCATTATGGCTCCAAATACGACCAAGCTAAAACTGAAAAATGTCATACATTTGTTGAAGCTTTAGTTCCGAATGGAGCTGAACGAGTAAAAAAAGTAGTTCAAACTTTATATTAATAAAAAAGGAGAAAAAAATGGAAAAAGAAATGTTAGTACTTCTTAAGCTTAAAGAGGGTAAATTAGAAACTTTCATGGGTTGGATGCAATCAGATGAAGGGATGGGTGTTAGAAAAAGCGTTGCCTATCCAGAAAAAACTGTTGGAGCCATGATTCCAGATAAAAGTGGGATGTTATTTAAAGTGAATGTTCATAATGAAGCTGGAATGAAAGAATTTGTAACTGGGAATAATCCTACCGCGAAGGCTATTTACGCAGAATGTGTAGAGAGTGCTAAATTATATGAACTATCTGAAGTAAATTTATAAGGAGTATAAATGAAAAAAATAATGTTAACGCTTTGTTTGATCTTATTTATGAGCTCAGCATATGCAGGTTCATGTCCGATGTTAGCTAAAAATATTGATGAAAAAATTAAAAAAGCTCAAGAACTTAAAGATCAAGGTATGGATGCCCATAATAATGGTGATCATGCTAAGTCTGAAAAACTTTTAAATGAAGCTCTTGCTTTATTTAAAAGCTAAACACAAAGGAGAAAAATGAAAAACTATATGGTAACTCACACTTTCAAATCTAAAGAAATGAAAGAGAAATTTAGCGAAACAGTAGCCTCAATGAAAATGGAGGATATTATTAAATCAATGACCAGTGATAAAGCTGCGTGTCAAATGACTTGGAATACGCCAGCTGATACAATGCAAATGTTTTGCTGGTGGAAAGGAAATAGTGAGGAAGATATAATTAATCAACTAGGTCAAATGAATGACTTCTTTGAACCTCACAAATTTACTGAGTGCACTGATCAAGTGATGGACTATAACGCAAAATAGGGATAAATAATGAAAGCAATCTACACAAGAACCATCGGAGTTTATGATGACAAGCTTGGTGAGGCAATGGAAATTTCCAAAGGTTTAGCTGAAGTAAGAAAAAAATATTATCCTGATCATGAAGTTTATTTTTCTTTTCAAATTGGTGGAAATCCAAGAACAGTTAGAGAAACTCTTGTAGGAGAACAGTTTACAGACAAAGCATTTGAAAATGATCAAAACATGTCTGCAGATCCTAAATTTATAGAACTTCAAAAAAAAATGAAGGGTGTTTTTAAAGAAGGTACAATACAAGATGAAATGAGAATGGTCTTTAACGACTAGGAGATAAAATGATAGAAAAATTTAACGGAATATTTTATTTAGCAGTTTTTATAATCCATTTTATAGGGTTTGCTTATTATGGTTTTAGATGCGTTTTCCAGACAAAGTCCTTCTTAGATAAATATGGTATCGATGATACTGGTGCAGGAATGGTTAGATTTTTTGGATCAATATTTCTTGGTTCAGTAGTTATGGCTATTTATGTTGGTTTTATAAGACCTAATGGTTTAGAGACAACATGGGCATTCTTTAACTTGATCTTTTTGCAAAACTTATCTGCATTTATTGTTGGCTTTTATAATACAAAAATTAATAAACTTGGACACACAGACAAAACATCGGATGAGGGAATTTATGCTCCATTAGTGTTGACAATACTTAGTGCTGTGATGATTTATGGTTTTAGTGACAAAATCTATATTTAACAACAAAGGAGTTTAAGATGTCTATGTTAGAGAAATATACCAATGCAATTGATAAAAAAGATGAGTCAACTATGAATGAACTTTTGCATGATGACTTTAAATTCACAATGCACAAATCAGGAAACACCATAGGTAAAGCTGATGTTATAAAGTGGGCAATGAGCGGTGATATAAACCAAGATAAAGCTAGAGTAGTCTATGAAAATGATCAAATTGGAGTTCACCATTCAATAGTTACATTTAATGACGGAAATGTTGAGGCGGTAATGGCAGTTTATAAATACAAAGATGGAAAAATTATAAGTTTAGAGACTGGCGCCACTCCAATGCCAAAATAGGTGAGTCAATTACTCTTTATTTGTATTGCTATAACTGCACTTGATATTTTTTTAATCATCTACGCGTTGACTATCCCACTTTATCCAAAAAAATGGCAAAAAGAGGTAAATAAAAAATACAAAAATGAGACAGCTACTGGAGTAACAATAATTTTTGTAACGATGGCAGCTTGTTTTTTATGGGTAATTTATTTTTATTTCTTAATTTTTGATTTATAATTTTCTATGTTTCCAAAAAAATATTCAAAATTAATATTCATATTTTTTATGGGCCTCGGCATGAGCTTGATCATGACACTTATAATTACATATATCAATACAGGTTATGATGAACTTTATTATAAGAGATTTTTTAAAGCTTGGTCAGTAAGCTTACCTGTTGCATTAGTTGCCACAACAATTGTAGCTCCTATAGTTGAAAAATTTGTAGATAAAATTACCAAATAATAATACTCTTTATATTGTGAGTAATATAATTGCCTACATACTTCTTATACTTGCAGTAATTTTGGGGACTGCAGCAAATGGTTTTGCTAAAGGAGCTAATGGTTTTACATTATTATTACCAAGCTTATTAACAGCAATAACAATAGTTGCTTGTATGTTTACATTATCAATTGTTATGAAAACTATTCCTGTAGGTATTACTTACGCCTCATTTGCAGGTCTATGTATTATCGCTACAACAATTGTTGGAGTATATAAATTTAATCAAATGCCAGACGTTTACACTATTGTTGGTTTAACTTTAATTATTTCAGGAGTGTTAATAGTTAATCTTCTTGGTAAAACAAATTAAATTTATGACTAATTTATCTGGATATATATTTCTTCTACTGGCAATTATCTTAGGCATTACTTCAAATGGTTTTTTAAAATCAACTAATGGATTTACCAATATTGGCCCAACAATTTTTTGTGCAATATCAATAATCGCTTGTATTTTTTGTTTATCAAAAGCAATGAATATCATTCCTGTAGGTTTCACTTATGCTACGTACGGAGGACTAACAATTACTGCAGTAACTTTATTTGGTGTGTTTAAATATAATCAAATACCAAATCTCTATGGTATTATTGGGATAGCTCTAATTGTTGTTGGTGTAATTCTTTTAAATACTCTTGGTAAAACTACTTAGTTATTGGTCTAAGTATTTTTAAAATTTTATTATGAATATTATTGTTAACTGAAGCAACAATATTTCCGCCTTTAACTGCATCTGTATTTTTCCATGTACTAACAACTCCACCAGCTGCTTTTATAATTGGTATTAAAGGATGAATATCCCAAATTTTATTTCCACATTGAATAACTACATCAACTTTACCTTCTGCAAGATGTGAGTAACTAAGAGCATCTGCACAAGGAAATTGCATTAGTTTTAAAATTTTGGGAATCTTTTTTTGTTTATTTAAAGATAGCATGCCATGAAAAGCTGCGGACATTTTTATATTTTTGAATAAGATTTTTTTATTAACTTTTATTTTTCTTTTTTTTCTTTGATCCACAACATATGCAACTTTATCTGACGCGTTATAATAATATTTTTTAAGAACAGGATAATTTGCTAGTCCAATTACAGGGTTCCCTTTATAATTCAAAGAAATTAAGTTACTCCAAGTAGGATTACCAATTACATAAGATCTGGTTCCATCGATTGGATCAATAACCCAGGTAAAATCACTTTTGGTTTTCTTTTTGCCAAACTCCTCGCCTATGACTTGATGATCAGGAAACCTTTTTCCTATCTCTTTCCTGATAAATTTTTCAAAAGCTTTATCTGATGTTGTAACAGGATCGAATCCCTTGCCTCTTAATTTGTTAGAGACTTTAAAAGTTCTATTGAGCTTAGAGTAATAAAACTTAGTAAGTTTTCTAGCTAAGCTATCAACAAACTTAGAATACCTTTTAAAATCTGATGAATTTAATTTTGACACATGGGACTATTACTATTTAATTTATATTGATTAAAGTAAAATTTTAAATAATTCTCTTATTATTGTATGAAAATAGAATTAACCAATAACAAAGTGTTTTTTGAAAAACAGGGTGCAAAAAAAGAAATCCACCCTTTCTGGCTAAGAGAACGAGTGAATAGCGAGAACTTTTTAGACCAAAAAACTCAACAAAGATTATTTGATCCAACAATGCTTAAAAATAGCTCAGAAATTTCAAAAGTGAATATTTCAGATAAATTTCTTGAGGTAAGTTTTAAAGATGGTGCATACGCAAAACTAGTTATCGAAAATATACTTAAAGAATTTGAGAAAGATAATGAATTATACTTTATCAATAAAATTTCATGGAAATCAGACTTTCAAAATAACAATATTTATAAGTTTAATAAAAATTTTTTTGAGGAAAAAATAATGTATGAGTCTTTACTAGACTTTTACAAATATGGATTTGTTATATTTGAAAATGTTCCTACCCAAGATAACTTTATTGTCAATTTCGCTAATTCAATTGGAAGTATAAGACGAACTAATTTCGGTGAGTTTTTTAATGTCAAATCAAAACCAAATCCAAATGATCTTGCCTATACTTCATTACCTTTAGCACCACATACTGACAATCCTTATAGAAAACCAGTGCCCTGTATACAATTGCTACATTGCATCGAAAATGAAGTTGGTGGTGGCTTATCAACATTAGTTGATGGTCTTGCTGTAACGGAAGAATTAAAAAAAGAGCATCCAACTTTTTTCCAAATTTTGACCGAAATCAAAGTTAGATTTCAATTTGTCGATGATAATGTTGTTTTAGAAGACTGGGCAGAAATGATCCAACTTGATGAAAACGGAAGACTTAAACAAGTCAGATTTAGTCCTCGATTAGATTTTGTGCCCTTAATGGATAAGGAAAAATTAGAATTATATTACGCAGCTAGAAACAAAATATCGGAAATGTACAACTCAGAAAAATTCAGAATTGAATTTAAATTAAAACCTGGTGATCTATTGATGATGGATAACTATAGACTTCTTCACGGCCGAACCGAATATAATGCTAATGAAGGTAAACGATTTTTACAAGGTTGCTATATAGATTATGATAGCACTGAGGGAAAACTTAAACACTTGAAAAGAAAATTTAATATATAAATTATTTGTTAAAGCAATTGTTAACTAATATTGCCATTAATATCCAAATTACAAATGTTTCCCCATGACTAAATGTGTAGTCAGCTCCAGCAAAACCTGCTGCAATATTGATAGCGTAAATAATTATCGTAGAAACAATTAGGCTTACAAGTAAGTTAATCAATCCTTTTACATATTTCATAATGAAACAATATAGATATTAAAACTCAATTCAATTCTTAATTTTCTATTTTTAAGTGAAATTTTTTTAAGATGTGGGAAGACTAATAAATAGTTAGGTTGTATTCAAGAAATATATTTAATTAATTTGCAAATAAATATCTTGAATACAACCTTGCTGGAATTTAACTTCTAATTAAGGAGGTAGTTTTAATGAATCAAATGCCACCTGACACTTAGCTGGGTAGCTTTATATTTCATAAAAACGAAAACAAAAAACTTAAAGTCCATTTGGACTTAAATGCCATCAAGGCGACTTAAGGGAGCTCTTTTGGCTGGAGAGCAAAAGGGCAATCCCTTAAGTAAGTTGGATTTACTTTTTTAAAATCAGACAAATAAGTTTGTCATTAAACCTTAGATTTTTCCTATATTTAGTGCTAATTTCATTAATCCCTTCATTGATTTCCTTTGATTTAAAATTTAGCAGTGTTGAAATATACCTGTTCCTGATCATTTGAATATATTTTTTCCTTGTTATTTTTACTTTGAAAACAAATTTTTTTATTAGGATTTTGAAATCTAAATTTAATATGAATTGAATTATTTGCTTATCCCTATTTAATGAATTTTTTAATTTTTTTTTCATTAATGAAAAAGTTGGGATTTCATTTTGATTTGTATTTAATGAAAATATGATTATTTTTCCCTTAGGATTAAGGGCTTCATTACATAAGAATAGTAATTGTTTAATTTCTTTAAATTTTAATAAATGAATTGTTTGCTTAATTAAAATTAAATCAAATTTTTTTTTATTTTTTTTAAAATATTTAATTGCATCAATTTTTTTAAAAATTATTTTTTTATCTTTATCTTTATGTCTCTCTATATCTATACCTGTTGGCTTATTTTTTAATCTCAATATTAAAGATAAAGAGCCTAATATTTTTCCTCTTCCACATCCAATATCTAAAATTTGAGAATTTCTGTTTAACTCAATTTGTCTTAATAAAAAATTATTAAAAGTCTGAATATATCTTTTTGAAGAAAGCCAAGTTTTATTATCCCAATTTTTAATATTTTTTTTTACCATAATTTTTTAAATCTTAAATTAAGCTTTAAATCTTTGATAAATTTTATCCAAATAATAAAATAATGATAATCCTCTTAAAATCATAAAGAAACAGAGTGAAATCCAAATTCCTGTATTAGACAAATACTTTGTTAAAATTAATGAAATTAATAAATAGCAAAATACAGAAAAAATCATAGCATTTCTCAGCTCTTTTGTTTGAGAAGATCCAATAAAAATACCATCAAACTGATAACAGAAAGATGCAATAAAGGGCAACAAGATTAACCAAATTACATAAGATGAACTTAACTTTCTGATATTTTCTATATCTGACATTAAATAAATTACATTTTCATTTATAAAAAAATAAATAATTGAGATCAAAAGACCTGTTAAAGAACTTAATATAAAAGAATTTTTAATAATTGTTTTAAAAAGTATTAAATTTTTTTTTCCCAGAGAGTACCCAACCAATCCTTCGGTAGAAAATGCATAAGCATCTAATATAAATGCTGACAAGAAAACTAAATTTATTAAGATAGCATTAACCGCAACATAATCCTCTCCTATTTGTGTTCCTAAATAAGTGAACCATAAAAAAGAAAATGTTAATAAAATGGTCCTAATAAAGATATCAAAATTAATATTAAAAATATCTTTCATCTTTTTTAAATCAAAAAGACTCACTACATCAATCTTGATATTAAAAAATTTTTTTAAATAATTAAAAGTATAAATCAAAAATATTATAGACGTAATTAATGCTGAAAAAAAAGTGCCATAAGCCACTCCTTTTATATTTAAATCAAATTTTGTAACTAAAACGATACTTAAAAATATATTTAGAATAGAAAAAAAACCTATTATTAAGCTAGAAATTTTAGTTTTCTGTAAACCAACAAATAAACCTGTGAGAATATATAAAGTTAGTTCCCCAGGGGCTGAATAAATTCTAATTTTGAAATATTGAATATAAAATTCTTTAGTTAACTCAGATAAATCAAATATTTCTAAGCTTAAATTAAGAATTAATATTTGAGATAAAAAAATTAAGGCTGAAACTATCAATACAAACAATAAATTTCTTAAAATTATATTTAAAATTTCTTGGTAACTATTTCGCCCCAAGGCTTGAGAAACCATACCTACAGTTCCCATTCTTAAAAAACCAAAACTCCAAAATATCATAGAGAACAAATTTGCAGCGACCGATGTTGCTGTTAAATAAGAAAGGTTTCCAAGATTTCCCATCAAGGCTGTATCAATAATACCAACTAAAGGAATTGCTAAATTTGCAAAGAAAATAGGGAAAGATAATTTTAAAATATAAGATATCGAAGATTTTTGCATTTAATCAACTTAATTTAAAATTTTTGATTAATGGCAAGCAACACCAAATTTTTTAAGTCTCCAATAATTATATGGCCATGGTGTTACAAAACCTGCTAAGAGCATAATCGGCACAACCCACCATGTTAATATTGCACCACCAGTTAAAAAGTAATCAGTTAAGTTCATAGCAACTTCCATGCTAATCATTGATATAAAGCTCATTCCAATTGCAGTTTTAAATGCCTTAGAAAAATCAAAACTTTGTTTCATTAAAATAATTGTTTCTAAAATGATACTTGTAATCAAACCATTAATGATGGCTAAAATCATAATACCTAAAACAGGAAATGGAATTTTTGTAAGCTGAAAAAATAAAATTGTACCTAAATCTCCGATGGCACAACCTAATAAACACCAAGCAGTGTTTTTAGCACTTCTTTTCCAAGTATGTCTGCACGACCAATGAAAATTGGCCTTGGCTGTTGTGTCCATTGATTAATTTATATCAACTTTAGCAATCATTCCAACTTGATAATGACCAGGAACATTGCAAGCTACCTCAATGTTAACTGCATTATCAAATTTCCAGATGATTTCTCCCTTTTGTTTTGGCTCAAGCAAAACACTATTACTATGTGAGTGGGCCATGGCTTTATCCATTTTTGCCATTTTTTTCATCTTTTCTTTGTCAATAGAATCAGCCAAAAGTATTTCGTTCTCAACCATTTTAATCATTTCTGGTTGATGTTTCATATGCATCATTTTATTTGCAATATTAAATTCATGGACAAGCATACCAGCATTTTCCACTTCAAATTTAATTGTTTCACCAGCTTTAATTTGAAATGAACTTGGTTCATAATAGTTGTCATACATCACAACTTTAACTACACGTGAGACTTCACTTTCTTTACCTTTAGAGCCGATTTTCATATTTTTATCAGCATAGGCAAATGTGTAAGTAAATAAAAAGATAATTAAAAATTTTAATATTTTCATAATGTGTTTAGAAATAATTCCTCGTATTATTTTTACAATGGGTCAATTTGTACTTATGTGTTATTATAATTAAATGATTTTCAAACAATTATTCGACAAAAACTCTTCTACATATACTTATTTAGTCTCGTCTGGAAAAGGAAGAGAAGCATTAATTATTGATCCTGTGTTAGAAAATGTTGGCGAATACATAAATTTACTAAAGAAGTTAGATTTAAAATTAGTAAAAGTAATTGATACCCACATACATGCAGATCATGTAACAGGGGCATCTAAGCTTAAAAATATTACTAAATGCTCTACTATCATGGGCGCCCATACTCCTGCGGATGCCGTTGAAATAAAAGTTAAAGATGATGAATATATCAGTCTAGATAATTTTAAAATTAGAGCGATGTATACTCCTGGACATACTTCAGATAGTTATAGCTTTTTAATGGATAATTATCTTTTTTCAGGTGACACACTTCTAATTAACGGGACTGGTCGAACAGACTTTCAAAATGGTAGTTCAAAAGATGCTTATAATTCAATTTTTAATAAACTTCTAAAATTACCTGAGGAAACTCTTTTGTACCCTGCTCATGATTATAAAGGCGAAAAAGTAAGCACGATTGGAAAAGAAAAAAAACAAAATCCAAGATTACAAGTAAGCAGTGTTGATGAATATATTGAAATCATGAACAATCTTAATTTAAAAAAACCTGCTCAAATTGATTACAATGTATCTAAAAATATTAATTTAGGTGTTTAAATTAAATAGAAGATCTTAAAGCTTTGTAGATTAGTTCTTTAGAAGTCTCTCCAAGACTCCGATAGACTTCTTTATTGTCTTTAAAAATTAAAAGTGTGGTTTGATATTGCACATTAAAGAAATTAGCAATTTCCTTGTTAGTAACATCAAATGAAAAATATTCAATATTTTTAAAATCATTTTTTGCTTTTTGCAAAACTTTCATTTGACTAGCGCATGACATGCAATACTTAATCCATGAGCTAACTACTACAACTTTGCCTTCAGATTGTGCTTTATCAAATAATTCTTTTTTAAAAGTTGTCTCTTTTTCCATTGCATTGACATTGAATGCAAATAAAAGAAAACAAAAAGTTAAAATTTTTTTCATGATTATTTATACAACAAATATTAAAAACCAATAAGAAGCTAATCCTGAAAATATTGTCGCAATTATACTTCTAGAGAAAATACCAATAACCATTGCAATTATTGCAGCTAATATCTTTGGATTATCATCTATTTCGAACAAGCCTTTGTCATTAATAAAAATTGCCGGAAAAATTATTGCAGGAAATATTGCAGATGGCACAAATGACAATATTTCTCTAATTCTATCATTAAACATTTCCTTTTTAATTAAAGCTATCATAGAAAATCTTGTTAGATACGTAATCAATCCACAATATAGAATTAATGCCCAGTTGCTCATACTTTTTTATTTTTCGTTGTTAAAATCATTGCAGTGAATAATCCTGCTAAAGCAGCAACTATGACGTAGGCTTTAAAAGGAATATAATTATATCCCAACGTAGCAACCAATCCTGAAATAATTATTACAATCACATTTATAAGTTTTCTAAAATCATTAACTAATAGAGCTAAGAAAGTTAAAGGAACTGCAAAACTTAGACCAAGTTTTTCTGGGATTGCTGCTCCAAGTATAATTCCTAAAAATGTTGTTGATTGCCATATCACCCAACAAGTAGCTCCACCACCCACTAAGTGAAAATATCTATTATTATCTTTATTTTTTTTTAAATATTCATTTGAAATTGCAAATGCCTGATCAATTAAAAAGTATGAAATAATTATTTTCCAGATTAATTTTAAATCAGATAGATGTTCAGATACAACTGCGCCATAAAGTAAATGTCTTGAATTAACAGCCCCAACAGAACTTATTATTACTAAAGATGAGGCTCCTCCTGAAAATAATTGCAATAATACTATTTGTGAAGCACCACCAAAAATAATTAGAGACATTGCCATTGTTTCAATTGGAGTAAACCCAATATCAATAGCTAATACGCCAAATATCAAACCAAAAGGGACCACTGGTATCATCAGTGGGCTTACGTCAATAATTCCCTTTAAAAAAACTTTAAAGTTACTTTTCATTTTCTAAAAGGTTTTTATTAGAAGCAAACTATATGATCAATATGAATTGGTCTTTTGATACCAAATTTTTCATCCACTTCATGTTGATGTATATGGTGTGAGTGAACAAATACTGGAATTAAAGTATTACTTGGAGCTCTAAGAGTATAAATAAAATTAGTGCCTCTAAATTTTCGATCAACTACCTCAAGTTTTAAATTACTTGTATCATCATGCTCTAAATCTTCTGGCTGAAGTAATAGTTGAACATTAGCACCTTCTGGATACTCTTTTATAAAATTCCCTTCAATAGTGCCTAAATCCCAGTTTTCTAAAGTATTTTTTCCAGTCACCTTTGCTGGAACCAAAATTCCTCTATTTAAAAAATTTACAACTTCAATAGAATTTGGCAAATGATAAACCTTGTAGGGATCATCAAATTGTTTCAGTTCTTGATTTAAAATTATTCCGCATTTAGATCCTAAATAAAATGCCTCATAAGAGTCATGTGTAACAATGATTGTTGTGATCTTTAATTTATTTAAAATTTTTTTTAATCTTACTTGGATTTCTTCTTTAAAACTTTGATCTACATTTGATAATGGCTCATCAAGTAACAACAAGTCTGGTTGCATTATCAATGATCTTGCTAATGAGGCTCTTTGGGCTTCACCAGCACTTATTTCATGAGGATATTTATTAAGAATGTGAAATATATCTAATAAATCTACTATTTCTTTTAAACTAATTTTTTTCTCTTTTTTTTCCTTATTTCTTTCAGAACCAAGCGAAATATTTTTTTCAATAGTGTAATGTGGGAATAAGCTGTTATCTTGAAAAGCAAGTGAAACATTTCTTTCTTCTGGCTCTAAGTTAATATTTTCAGAAGATAAAGTTTTTCCATTTAATATGATTGATCCTTTTTTTAATTTTTCAAGGCCTGCAATCGTTCTTAAAATTGTAGTTTTGCCAATTCCTGAAGGACCTAAAAGACATATTACGTCACCTTGATTTTCAATTGCAAAAGAAACATTTTTAACTTTAGTTTTATTACCTACATTAAAATCAACGTTGTTAACTTCAAAAAAATTTTTAGTCATTATTATCTCTTAAAATATATTTAGATGTAACAATTATGAAGAAAGTTGCAATCAAAATCAAAAATAATGAAGGTACCGCAGCAGCCTCAAGTAAATCCTCTGATGCAGAGATATAAGCTGTTGTTGCAAAAGTTTCAAAATTAAAAGGTCTTAAAATGAGAGTAATTGGTAGTTCTCTTATTATTTCTAAAGAGACTAATATTCCAACAAACAATAAAGAATTTCTCAAAAAAGGAATATGGATATTCATAAACGTTTTTCTTTTTGAGTAACCAAGTAAATATGAGCTTTCATCAACTGAAATATTAATTTTCTCATAGCCTGATTTAATTCCATTGTATGCAAGTGAATAAAATCTAATAAAGTATACAAGTACTAATCCAACAATTGATCCTATAAAAACTTTTTTGATAGAAACAAAACCCAAATTTTTAATCACACTATCATCAAACCATGCAATAAAGGTTATGAACGCAACAGCTAAAATTACTCCAGGAATTGCATAACCTGAAATAGATAATGTGGATAAAATATTTAACGTTTTATTTTTGTTTACTCTATTTCCATAATTGGAAACCAAACCAAATATTATCAACAGCAGACTTGATAAAATTACTAGATAAAGAGTATTCATTAATAAATCTAAGATTTTTAAATCAAACAAGTTTTCTGGAAATTTAATTGTCCAATACATCATCTGACTAAGCGGAAATAAAAAGCTTAGAAAGAATACTAAAAAACAAAAAGAAAATGCCAAGAAAGCTTTTTTACCTGAAAGTTGTATTTTTTGTTTTTGTTTAAATCCTGCCTTGGTATTGAAGTGATATTTGGCATTTTTTCTCGATAAATTTTCTAAGATAAAAAGTGCAAAAATAAATAACAATAAAAAGAAAGATAATTGATTTGCAAATGCTAAATCGTCAAAGGCAATCCATGAATTATAGATACCTGTAGTTAACGTATTTATTGAGAAGAAATCTACTGCACCAAATTCAGCTAGTGTTTCCATAGCCACTAGCGATAAACCAGCAACTATAGCAGGCCGCGCAGCTGGGAGAATAATTGAATAAAAGGCTTTAAACTTTGTAAACCCTAGGTTTTTTCCCAAATCAATTATGTTTTGCGATTGATATAAAAATGACGCTCTCGCTAGAATATAGACATAGGCATAAAGTGAAAAAGAAATTGATAATACTACACCTAATAAACCATCAAACTTAGGAATGCTTTGGTTGTAATTACCCTCACCAAATAAATTTTTTAAAATAGTATAGGCGGTTCCATAATTTTCAAAAAAAGCTGTTAAAGAATACGCATAGATATAAGGAGGTACAGCAAAAGATAGAATTAGTGCCCATTTAAAAAAATTACTAAACGGAAAATTAAAAAATGAAACTAAGTAAGCCGATCCTGTCCCTATAATAAAAGTTAAAATTAAAACACTCACCAATAAGATTAAAGAGTTAAAAATATACTCCAATAAAAAAGTATCTTTTAATACTTGATAGTAATTAGAGGTATTATCAAAAAAACTAGAAAAGACAGTTAAAATTGGAATGATTACAAATAATGAAATTACAAAAGAAGATATATACCAAAAATTTATTCTCATAATTTATAATCCGCCTTATAAACATGAAAGTATTATGTTCAAGACCTTAATAAGGAGACAACTTAATTAAGGCGCTTGAACACCCAGAAAATCAAAAATCAAATACTTTTAGGATATGCGGAACCTCCTCAGTTTTAATTTCTGAAAGCTTTCTGTTATTTACTCTTTTATTGATTTTTTCACACTCCAAACTACATGGGGAACATGCTTTGGAAGACTTATTTAAATCAACTTCAGAAATAAATTTCTTTTTTTCTTCCATTGGTTACTTCCAACCAGCGGCTGTCATTACTTCTACTGCAGCAGCTTGATTTTTTCCATAAGAAGCTAATTTAGTTTTCATATCTTGTTTGAAATCTAATCCTAAATTATTGACTACTAATGGACTTGGTGAAACACCATCAATCATTGGGAACTCAAAAGTATTATTTGTAAAATGCTCTTGAGACTCTGGAGTTAATAAAAACTCTACAAGTTTAACAGCGTTAGCTTTGTTAGGTGCACCTTTTACTAAAGCAGCACAACTAACATTCATATGCGTTCCTCTATCATTTTGATTAGGAAAGAAAGCTTTTACTTTTTTTGCAGCTTCCTGTTGCTCTGCACCTTTTTTACCAGATAACATAAGAGCTAAGTAGTAAGTATTAGCTACCGCAATATCAGCTTCGCCAGCAGCAACTGCCATAATTTGTGCTCTATCATTACCTGTTGGTGTTCTTGCCATATTTGCCACAACTCCTTCAGCCCATGCTGCTGTTGCAGCTTTTCCATTATTTTTAATCAAAGACGCTACAAGAGATTTATTATAAATGTTACTAGATTTTCTTATTACTAATCTACCTTTCCACTTTGGATCAGCTAAACCTTCATAAGTCATTCCAGATAATTCAGCACCAGTTACTCTCTCTGGTGAGTAATAAATTATTCTTGCTCTTTTTGCGATTCCAACCCACTTGTTTGTTCTAAAGCTTTTTGGAACAGCATCTTTAATTTCTGCAGATGTTAAACCACTTTGAAGTGCACCTTTTGCATCCATTGCACCACATCTACCTGCATCTGCAGTGATGTATAAGTCAGCAGATGAGTCTGCACCTTCACTTATGATTCTTTTTTCTAAAGCACCTGATTTTCCGTTTATCAAATTAACTTTAATCCCAGTCATATTTGTAAACTTAGAATAAAGCTCAGAGTCTGCTTTATAATGTCTTGCGTTAAAAACATTAACTTCGTTGGCAATTGCAAATGATGATGCAATTACTGAAAAGATTAACGTTATAATTGATATCTTCCTCATTTATTCTCCGTTACTCCTAGTTCTTCCGCATGATTTAATGAGAATGAGAACTATTCTCATTGAGAATGATTATCAATCGCAATAGTGTCGCAGTCTATTGGGACTTCCAATCGCCTATTTTGCTAAATAAAAAATTTCTAAAAGCTGTAACTCTAGCTGTGTTTTTTAGAGATTGAGGATATACAAAGTGTGCTTCTGTGATTGGTCCCTCTGATTTTGGGAGAACTTTTATTATATTTCTTGAATTACTGACAAGATATTCTGGTAATGCAGCTAGACCAACACCAGCTTCTACTGCTAAAAGCAGTCCCATTACGCTATTAACCTTCATAATAGTCTTTCGTTTTTTTCCATCATGCATTCCTAATTTAAGCGCCCAATCTGGATTATAAACTGGTGATGGAGCCCCTTTGCCAAAAGATATAAATTTATGCTTATTTAAATCAGCTATAGTCTTCGGCATACCATGTTTCTCTAAGTACTTATTTGAACCATATATAAAGTACTTAAGATCAATTAATTTTTTTTGAATATAATTAAGTTGTTTTGGTCTTCTCATAAAAATACCAATATCAGCTTGTCTAGTGCTTAAATCTAGCTCTTTGTCCTCAAAAATAAGTTCTATTTCTACTTCAGGATTTAGGCGCATAAATTCCTCAATTCTTGGTGTTAACCAATGCGTGCCAAAACTTCTAACAGTTGTAATTGTTAATTTGCCAGTAGGTTTATTTTTTTGATCTCCTAGAGAGGTTTCAACTTCTTTTAATTTGCTAATAACTTCATGAGCAGTCTTAAAAACATATTCTCCATTTTCTGTAAGTGTCAGCCCTCTTGCATGTCTTTCAAATAATTGAACTTTTAGATCCTGTTCTAAAGATTGAATTTGTCTACTAATTGCAGATTGACTAAGATTTAAATTAACAGTGGCATTAGTAAAACTTCCTGCCTCCGCTACTGCATGAAAAATTTTAAGCTTATCCCAATCCATTATTTATTCAAATCAACCAAAACTCTCCCAGAAATTTCACCCTTTAATATTTTTGGATAAGTTTCAATTAACTCCTCCAAGCTAACTGTTTGAATTGATTTTTCTATTAAATTAAAGTCAATTAGTTTTGCTGCTTCGCCCCAAATAAATTCTCTTCTTTTGATACTGCAATTAGCAGAGTCCATTCCCCAAAGTTTTATTCCTCGTAACATAAATGGAATAACATTAGTGTTAAGTTCATTAGTACTAGCATTACCGCAGACTGCAATAATTCCATTTGAATTCGTTTGAACAATTGCATTTGCTAAAATTTTTCCACCGACTGTATCAACTACTCCATCCCATAAACCTTTATCTATAAGCTTAGGGTCTTTATCAAATTCACTACGATTTATAACATTTTTAGCGCCTAACGATTTAAGATAATCTGCTTTTGAGTCTTTGCCTGATACAGCTGTTACATTGTATCCCATTTTATTTAGTATCATTACCGCAATACTTCCTACTCCTCCTGATGCTCCAGTAACTAAAACATCATTTACTTTTGCACCAAGTAATATTTCTTCTCTTGCTTTAATTGCAAATGCAGCCATTAAAGAAGTAAAGCCTGCAGTTCCTAAAATCATTGCTTGCTTACTAGTTAAGTCATCTGGTTTCTTTACTAAAAAATCACCATTGACTTTAGCCATTTGCGCGTAACCACCAAAAAATATTTCTCCAACTCTAAACCCAGTTAAAATTACTTGATCACCTGACTTAAACTTTGAATTTTCACTGTCAACAACAGTTCCTGAAAAATCAATTCCAGGGATGTGAGGAAATTCTTTTACTAATCTTCCACCATTTTTTAAAATCATTCCATCTTTAAAATTTAGATCTGAATAATCTACTTTGATGGTGACATCACCATGTTTTAAAAAACTTTTATCTACTGATTTTACTTCTCTTGTAAAGTTGTCACCTTCTTGATTTAAAACTAATGCTTTAAATTGATCTGACACTTTTAATCTTTTGAATTGCTAATTAACCTTAAATATCTATTTTGATAACTTAGGTCTTCTTTGAATTGACCTAAATAATAATTTGTAACTGTTGTTGCTTGTTCTTTTTTAATTCCTCTCATCGTCATGCACTGATGAGTTGAGTCTATTGTCACCGCTACCCCTTTGGCATCCAATGCCCCCATTAGTGTATTCGCAATTTGCATAGTTAATCTTTCCTGAGTTTGTAATCTTTTTGAGAAAACCTCAACAACTCTCGCCAATTTACTTAATCCAACAACTCTTTCATTGGGAATGTAAGCCACATGAGCTTTACCTATAATAGGTGCCATGTGATGCTCGCAATGACTTTGAACAGAAATATTCTTTTGGATAACCATGTCATCATATCCATCGACATCACCAAATGTTTTATCTAAAACCTGTATAGGGTCTTCTTTATAACCTTTGAAATATTCTTTGAATGCTTTAACCACTCTTTTTGGTGTCTCCAATAATCCTTCTCTACTTGGATCTTCACCCATCCAAGCTAAAATAGTTTTAAAAGCTTCTTCAGCTTCCTTATCAGAAATCTTTTTAGAATTTTGATTATTATCTATATCTTTAACTAATTTCATGGTGGGTTTTATACCTATAAATGCGTATTTTTAAAATATTTAATATATCGAGATATGTGCTACATAATCACCGAATATGTTCAAAAAAAGAGAAAATGTGCTGGAAATTGAAGAGGGGAATCTACTTTCTCCTAAATTTGATAATGATGGATTAATCCCTGTTATTACAATGTGTTCTCAAACAAAAGAAATTTTAATGCATGGTTATATGAATGTTGAAGCGTTAAAAAAAACTATTGAAACAAAAGAGGCTCATTATTACAGCAGATCAAGAAAAGCTATCTGGCATAAAGGTAAAACAAGTGGTTTTGTTCAAAAAGTAACTGAAATCAAAATTGACGATGACCAAGATTCTGTTTGGTTAACTGTTGATATTGGTGATGGCGCTAGCTGTCATGTTGGTTATCGATCTTGTTTTTATAGATCTATTCCACTTGGACCAATTGAAAATGGTCGAGAAGTGCAGATGAAATTTACAGAAAAAGAAAAAAAATTTGACCCTGAAAAAGTTTATAAGGGCCAACCCAATCCAACAAAAATTTAATATCACTATGAGAGTATTTAATCCTTTTGGTCCTAAGATTGCTATAACTAAAATTCCAAAAAAAATAATAAATAGAATAAATAAAGAAGTGGATTTAATTATAAATAATAAATCTAGATCAAAAAAAAGTGATTATTCCAAAGAACTTGTTGGTCAAGTAAAACAAGAGATAAGATTATCAAATAAATTTGTAAATAAATATATTCTGAAATTCATTAAATTAAATGTGAAAAAATATATCAAGCAATGTACCAACAAGAATGTAAAAAAGATGAATTTAAAAAGTTTTTGGGTAGTAAGGCAATATAAGAATGAATATAACCCTGTTCATTTTCATAATGGTAACATCTCAGGAGTTGGCTATTTAAAGATACCAAAAAATATTACTAAAGGGACAAAAAGACTTAAAACAAACGGGACTATAGATTTTATACATGGTTCAAAATCTTTTTTAAGTAATAGTTTACATAATCACAATCCTAAAGTTGGTGATATGATTATATTTCCAAATTATTTAATGCATACTGCTTATCCTTTTAAAAGAGAGGGTGAGAGAAGATCTTTTTCATTTAATTTAGATATTGATAAAAAAACATTTAATGTTTTCTATGGATAAAATTCAAAAAAATGTTCTTGGTGAAAAGTTAGAGGAATGTTCTCTAGATCCTTTAACGGGTTGGTATCGAGATGGCTGTTGTAATACTGATGAAAATGATCATGGTTTACACACAGTTTGTGCAAAAGTTACAACGGAATTTTTAGAGTGGTGTAAAGAAGCTGGGAATGATCTAATTACCCCACACCCTGAATTTGGATTTCCCGGCTTAAAAGATGGTGATGGATGGTGTGTTTGTGCTACTTGGTATGCTCGTGCAGTAGAAGCTGGTAAAGGTTGTCCAATATTTTTAAAGAGCACTCACGAAAACACACTTAAAATTTTACCAATCGAAACTTTAAAAAAATTTGCAATAGATCTATCTTAATTACATGTTGCCATACTTAGGTCCACCACCACCTTCTGGGGTAACCCAAGTAATATTTTGTGATGGCTCTTTAATATCACAAGTTTTACAATGAATACAATTTTGAGAATTAATCACAAACTTTTGGACATTGTTTTCATTTTGAACCTCATAAACTCCAACTGGACAATATCTTTGAGCAGGTTCATCAAATTTTTCTAACGTATAACTAATTGGCAAATTTGGATCTTTCAATTTCAAATGCACCGGTTGATTATCAGCGTGATTTGTACCAGTTAAATATACCGAGCTTGTTTTATCAAAAGTGATGATATTATCAGGTTTTGGGTACTCAATTTTTGGCATTTCATTTGCTGGCTTAAGTGTTTCGTGATCAGCATGTTTATGTTTTAAGGTAAAAGGCATTCTACCTCTAAATAAAATTTGATCTATTCCTGTAAAAATAATACCCAAGATAAGACCCCAGCTAAAACTTGGTTTAACATTTCTAGCCTTATAAAGTTCGTCATAAACCCAACTATTTTTGAACTTTTCCTCAAAGATCGACAAATCTTTTTTCAATTTAAAGTGTTCATCAATTGTTTCAGCGGCTATCATTCCACTTTTCATGGCTGTATGCGAACCTTTTATCTTAGGCATATTAAGCGTACCCGCATCACATCCAACAAGTAATGCTCCAGGCATAAACATTTTTGGTAAACTTTGAAAACCACCTTCGATTAAAGCTCGCGCTCCATAAGAAATTCTTTTTCCACCTTCAACAATTTTTCTAATTGCTGGATGAGTTTTAAATCTTTGAAATTCATCAAAAGGAGATAAGTGAGGATTTTTATAATCTAATCCAATGACATAACCTAAGAAAACTTGTTTGTTCTCAGCGTGATATATAAAACTTCCACCATAAGTATTTTTATCTAATGGCCAACCAGCTGTATGCATGACCATCCCTTCCTCGTGATTTTTTTCATCTATTTCCCAGATTTCTTTAAAACCAATTCCATATTGCTGAGGATCTTTGCCTTTATCTAATTCAAACTTGTTAATTAATTGTTTACCTAAATGACCTCTGCAACCCTCTGCAAATACAGTTACTTTACCAATAAGATCAATGCCAGGCTCATAACTATCTTTTTTGTTTCCTTCTTTATCTAAACCCATATCTTGAGTTGCAACTCCTTTAACAGAGCCATCATCATTATATAATATTTCACTTGCAGGAAATCCCGGAAAAATTTCAACACCAAGTGCCTCAGCTTGTTCTGCAAGCCATCGACATAAGTTTGCAAGACTAATAATATAATTTTTATGATTTTTTTGAACTGCTGGAAGTAACCAGGTTGGCCAGCTCAAGGATTTATTCTTTCCTAAAAATAAAAATTTTTCTTTAGTAACTTTAGTTTTGATGGGTGGGTCTAATTCTTTCCAACCAGGAATTAGTTCATCTAAAGCTCTTGTTTCAAAAACGTTTCCACTTAAAATATGTGCACCTATTTCAGATGCTTTCTCTAACAAACAAATATTTAATTCAGAATTTAGTTGTTTTAATCTAATAGCTGTAGCGAGTCCTGATGGACCTCCACCTACAATAACTACATCATATTCCATTGTCTCTCTGGACATACTCAATTTTTTACAGATTATATTATTTTTGTATAGTGTTTAATTTGTTCAATTCCTCTAAGAACTGAGGAACTGCTTCAAAAAGATCAGCTTCAAGTCCATAATCTGCGACACTAAAAATTGGCGCTTCACCATCTTTATTGATCGCCACGATCACTTTACTTTCCTTCATACCAGCTAAATGTTGAATAGCACCTGAGATACCAACAGCGATATATAAATCAGGAACAACAACTTTTCCAGTTTGACCAACCTGATGATCATTACTTATATATCCTGCATCAACTGCTGCTCTTGAAGCTCCAATAGCTGCATTTAATTTATCAGCTAAAGAAGTAATTAATTTAAAATTATCACCACTCTGCATTCCTCTTCCACCAGAAACAACAACTCTAGCTGTACCAAGTTCAGGTCTGTCTGATTTTACTTCTTCCCTTTTGATAAATTTTGTTTTTGCAAATTCTTCAACAGGATCTGCTTTTTCTATAGGAGCCGATCCACCTAAGCTTTCACATGGATCAAAAGATGTGGGTCTAATAGTTACACATTTTTTTGCATCCTTACTTTTAACTGTCGCAAAAGCGTTTCCTGCATAAATTGGTCTTAAAAAGGTATCAGGCGCAATAACTTTAATAATATCACTTATTTGAGATGTATCTAAAGCAGCAGCAATTCTTGGCATTAAATTTTTGCCAAAGGTATTTGCTGAACTGATAATATGTGAATAATTTTCAGCTAATTTTACAATTACTGGCGCGAAATTTTCAGCAACAAAATTTTCATAGTGAGGAGCTTCAACTTGGATGACCTTTTTGATTAATGGTAATTCTGAAAGCGCTTTTGCAGCTTCATCACAATTATGTCCAATAATAACTGCATGTACATCACTATCAATTTGAGAAGCTGCTGTACTTGCATTTAGTGTGAATGGCTTTAACTCTTTGTTATTATGTTCTGCAACTAATAAAACCGACATTATATTACCTTAGCTTCATTTTTTAATTTTTGAACCAACTCAGCAACACTTGAAACTTTTATTCCAGCTTTTCTCTTTGGTGGCTCTTCAACTTTAACTTGCTCGATTCTAGGAGTTATATCTACCCCTAAATCTGACGCATTTAATTGCTCAATAGGCTTTTTCTTTGCTTTCATTATATTTGGTAATGAGGCATACCTTGGTTCGTTTAATCTTAAATCACAAGTTACTATTGCTGGAACATTAATTTCAATTGTTTCCAAACCTTCATCTATTTCTCTGGTAACTTCTAATTTCCCATCTTTGATTTCAATTTTAGATGCGAAAGTTGCTTGAGGCCAATTTAAAAGTGCACTTAGCATTTGACCTGTTTGATTACAGTCATCATCAATTGCTTGTTTACCCATAAAAACTAAATCTGGTTTTTCTTTCTCAACAATTTTTTGCAACAATTTTGAAACAGCAAGCGGTTCAATTATACCATCTGTCTTAACAAGTATTCCTCTATCTGCTCCTACTGCTAAAGCTTTACGAACTGTTTCTTGAGCTTTCTCTTCACCAATACTTACTGCAACGACTTCTGTTGCTTTACCAGCTTCTTTAATTTTAACTGCTTCTTCGATTGCATTATCATCAGGTGGATTGGTAGACATTTTAACATTGTCAGTTACAACACCTGTATTGTCTTCTTTAACTCTGATTTGAACGTTGTAATCAATTACTCTTTTTACTGCTACCAAAATTTTCATTAAGCTCTCAATAATTTATTTTCAGCGTCATAAGGACTTTCATCTAATATTGTAGCTTCATACATCTTGCCTAAAATATCAACCTTAAGTTTTTCCCCTACATTAGCTAAGTCTGGTTTTACCATTGCTAATGCAATTGACTTATCTAATCTAAATCCATATTCACCACCTGTCGCTCTTCCAACAACTTTGTCATCTTTATAAATTGGATTATTGCCTAATACATCTGAGTCAGTTGTATTATGAACTTCGAGAGTAACTAATTTATTATCAAAACCTTTTTCTCTCCACTTGTTTAATGCTTCTAACCCTATGAAATTTCCTTTGTTGGGGTGGACAAATCTATCTAAGCCTGACTCATATGGTGAATATTCTATTGATAATTCTGTTCCAACTAATTTGTAAGATTTTTCAATTCTTAAACTATTCATTGCCCTGATTCCAAATGGTTTCAGCCCTAAATCTTTTCCAGCTTCCATTAATTTATCGAAAATATGATTTTGATATTCGATTGGATGATGTAATTCCCAACCCAGTTCTCCAACAAAGTTTACTCGCATCGCATTTACTGGAGCATAAACAACATTAACATTTTTAGCTGTTAACCATTTAAAGTTTTCATTAGAAAAATCATCTGTAGAAACTTTTTGCATTAATTGTCTTGCTTTTGGTCCAGCCACAACAAGTACCCCTGTGCTATTAGTTAAATCTTCAAATATTACTGATCCATCAGTTGGCATCCACTTTTGTATCCAATCATGATCTAGTCTTAGATTTGCACCTGCTGAAACAAGGTAATAGCTGTTTTCGGCCTCTTTCATGATTGTAAATTCTGAATGAACTCCACCTTTTGTATTAAGTGCATGACATAGATTTATTCTGCCAATTTTTTTTGGAAGTTTATTTGCCACTAAATAATCTAAAAATTCCTCAGCTTTAGGGCCTTTTATTCGACATTTTGCAAATGCCGTCATATCTAACAGGCCAACATTTTCTTTTACATTCTGACACTCTTTCTTAATTGCATCAAACCATTTTGATCTTCTAAATGACCAATCATCTTTTGCTCCATACCATCTGTTGCAAAAAAATTAGGTCTTTCCCAACCAAACTTTTGACCAAACACTGCACCTAAATCTTTCATTCTCTCATAACAAGGAGATGTTCTTAATGGTCTTGCAGCTGGTCTTTCCTCATCAGGATAATGAACAATAAAAACATGGCTGTAAGCTTCCTCATTTTTTGCTTTTAAATAAGATTTGGTTGCGTAATTTCCGTAACGTCTAGGTTCTACACCAAGCATATCAATTGTTGGTTCTCCATCAACAATCCACTCTGCCAGTTGCCAGCCCGCTCCACCAGCAGCTGTGATACCAAAACTATGCCCCTCATTAATCCAAAAATTTTTCAATCCCCAAGCTGGACCAACTATTGGATTGCCGTCTGGCGTATAACAAATTGCTCCATTGTAAACTTTTTTAACTCCCACTTCGCCAAAAGCAGGAACTCTATGTATAGCGCCTTCAATATGAGGAGCTAATCGATCTAAATCTTCTTGGAATAATTCATACTCAGAGTCTTTTGAAGGTCCTTCAACATAACAAGCTGGAGCACCATCTTCATAGGGACCTAATATTAATCCTCCTGCTTCTTCTCTCATATACCATCTGCTATCACTATCTCTTAAGACACCCATCTCAGGTAGTCCTGCTTTTTTTC
Source organism: uncultured Pelagibacteraceae bacterium (assembly GCA_902582605.1). Taxonomy (GTDB): domain Bacteria; phylum Pseudomonadota; class Alphaproteobacteria; order Pelagibacterales; family Pelagibacteraceae; genus Pelagibacter. Next base: position 96,463 of record CACHSP010000002.1, read on the forward strand.
TTTTTTGAATTTCTGGATGAGGTTCTGTGACGATATATTGATGTTCAACAGGTATTACTGGAATATCTAATCCAACCATTTCACCTGTTTGACGTGCAAAATTTCCTGAGCAAGAAATAACATGCTCACATTCAATTGAACCTTTATCAGTTTCAACTACCCAACCACTTTTTGTTTGTCGGATTGCTGTTACGGCAGTATTTCTATAAATCTCTGCCCCTCTATTTCTTGCACCTGCAGCTAAAGCTTGAGTTAAATCAGCTGGCTGAATATATCCATCTTCAGGGTGTTGAATTGCACCAATTAAATCATCGGTATGACATAAAGGCCAAATTTCTTTTACTTGTTGTGGTGATAAAAATTTTACATCAACACCAATTGTTTTAGCAACACCAGCATACTGGTGATATTCATCCATTCTATCTTTCGTACTTGCTAAACGAATATTCGAAACAACACTAAAGCCAACATTTTTTCCAGTCTCTTCCTCTAATGTTTTATAAAGATTGACTGCATACTTATGCAATTGACCAACTGAGTAACTCATATTAAACAGCGGAAGTAATCCTGCTGCATGCCAAGTTGATCCAGATGTAAGTTCTTTTCTCTCAACTAAAACAACATCAGACCAGCCTTTTTTTGCTAAATGATAAAGAGCACTTACTCCAACGACACCACCACCAACTACAACAACTTTAGTTTTTGATTTCATTAAGCGATTCCTACTAAATTTTTATTCATAACGAAACAAAATTGTCATTTTTAATCATATGGAGCTCCCTAATGGGATTGGGCTGGAGACCATGGTTGTTAGCCAGCAATCTTTTAGTGGACCATCTGTCTCATACTTTTCAACTTGCCAGTTAAACTTATGATAAATTTTATCTTTATCTAAAAGGATCACTTCAAATTGAGCCCAATTTTCACCACTTCCAAGCTTTGTTATGGTGTGACTTAAGTGATTAATCATCATTTGATAAGAATCTCCTTTAATCATTCTTTTAAATTTATCTAAAGGTCCAGTAACTTTTTTATTGTTAGGATGGGCAAAGTTCCAAGTCTGCTCTATGCCACTATCCTTATAAATAAGGTCATTATTTTGAAGTCCTGATAATTGAATTTCTATAACTCTATCAGGTTTGATGTCGCTATTGGGTTTTAGTAATTCTGCCTTTGCTATTGTTATAAAAATAAAAAAAATAAAAAGAGTTTTTGATATTATTTGAATTTTTCTTATCATTTTCTAAAAAATTTTGATTTTAGTCTTGTAGAACAGGAAAGGCTTGACGTATTTTTAAAAAATGTTTTTGATATTCCATTTTGGTACATCTGTCCTCAATATATTCAATGTTGTTTTTAATAACTAATTTCTTTGCTTGTTCATTTTTAATTCCGAGCTGTAACCACAAAACTTTTGCTTTAATATTAACTGCATCTTTTGCAATATCTAAAGCTTCTTTTGAAGGTCTAAATACATTTACTATATCAACTTTATCTTTAATATCGGTAATTTTACCACACACGTCTTCTCCTAAAATTTTTTGACCTTCAGCTTTAGGATTTACCGGGTAAACTTTAAAACCATATTTCTGCATATATTTCATTACAATAGTTGATGCTTTTGTGGGATCATTGCTGACCCCAACCATTGCAATCTTTTTATATTTTGAAAGGATTTCTTTTATATCATTCATTGTTTATTTTGGATTTTTTGCTTACAAAACTCTTTAGCTTCTTCGACTGTCATAGGGGTGTCTAACTTTTTACTCCCAGCAATGCATGCTTCAATTGCTTTATTTTGATTGTGGCCTCTAAAGTTATAAATAATGATTATTCCAATTATTAAAAAAAAAATAAGTAAAATATTTTTTTTCATTATCTATTTTTCCATTTAGGCTTTCTTTTTTCTAAAAAAGCAGAAATCCCTTCTTTAGCATCCAAAGCCATCATATTAATTGTCATCATTTTACTTGTATGAGCGTACGCTTTTCTAAGAGGCATCTCTAATTGTTTATAAAATGTTCGTTTACCAATTTTAATTGTTAAATTTGATTTAGATGCAATCTTTTTTGCAATTTTTAAAACCTCGTTATTTAATTTAGATTTTGAAAAACAATCATTTATTAAACCAATTTCTTTTGCAAAATTTGCTTTAATTGGCTCGCCTGTAAGCAACATTTTCATCATTGGTTTTTTATTAATTTTTCTACTTACAGCAACCATTGGTGTACTACAAAATAATCCAATATTTACGCCAGGAGTTGCAAATAATGCATCTTTAGTACTATAGGCTAGATCACAACTAGCAACTAATTGACAACCAGCTGCATATGCCGCTCCATGCACTTTGGCAATGACGGGCTTATTACCCTCTACTATTTGAAGCATTAACTTAGAACAAAGATTAAATAATTTTTGATATTTGTTTCTTACCTTTAAACTTTTTACTTCTTTAAGATTATGACCTGCACTAAAACCTTTTCCAGCACCTTCTATGATAATTACTTTTGTTTTTTTATCTTGATCAAGTTTTTTTAGAACTTTAATTAGATCATTTAAATTTTTAAAAGATAATGAATTATATGTTTTAGGATCATTAATTTGAACTATAGATATACCGCTGGATAAGTTCTTCACTAATATATTCATCAAAAATTCTATTTGAGTTTGCCTTCTTCTCTCATTTTGGCTCTTATCTTAGTTGCCGATATTTTTTGTATTTCCTCTGACAACACTATCTCCTCAATTTTGTAACCAACCCCTCTACCATAACAAATATTTGTAATATTAGGGACTAACATAATTTTAAAACGACCTTCAAACTCTGGATTAAGTCTATCTTCTATATTTTTTTTAACTGTATCAAAATCGAAAGGATTATCATCTACACCTTGTACATCTCTTATTTGAATACAAACTTGTCCTGTTTTTTGGATAATTTCTTTAAATAAGGTGTAATGGCCATCGTGAAATGGTTGCCATCTTCCTAGCATTTGTGCTGTTGGCTTTTTATTATCCCACTGATATGTCATTTTTTTATGTCCTTATATATTTTTGGTGCCCAATTTTTAGCATCTTGTGTAGTAACATGAAAGTTATACTTGTCTGGTTTGACAAACATCTTATTGGTATCATCAAACCTACCCTCTTTAATAGTATCAACCCAAATAACATAATCTGAGGGAAATAAGCTTCTGGCCTGTGGTGTTGGACAGATAAAATCTGCAACAACATAGTGATTATCTTTTCGAAGTTTTAAGGCAAAATCAGCCATTCTTTTAGCCTGTCTTTTTCTTCCTTCTTCAGAGAAATCCCAATCATTTGCCTCTTTTCTTACTTCATCCGCGTTAAGTCTTTTAGCATTTAATAATGGTGCAAGTTCATTAGCTAAAGTTGTTTTTCCAGAGCCTGGTAGACCCATTATTAATATAATTTTCATTAATTTATTTTGTTTGATTATAAGGCATTAAATAGATTGAGATTATATTACACGATTAATTTCTTTGACAGCATTTTCAAAAAATATAATCATCATTAGATGAATTTTTCTTTAGAAATTGGGCCTCAGACAGATCTGGATACTGTTCCAGCTGTAAAAGATATTTATATCACCATGCTACCTGGGGGAGATTATAAAGAAACAGCTCAACAAGCGGTTGAGTTAGTAAAAAAGGGTTTCAATCCAGTTCCTCATTTTCCAGCTCGATCTATGCAGGATGAAAAACAGCTAAAAGATTATGTTTCGAGATGTAAAGATGGTGGCGTGAAACAAGTTTTAGTTATAGGAGGAGGAAGAGAGCCAATGGGAAAATTTGATAGCTCTTTTCAACTTTTGGAGACTGGTTATTTTGAGAAGATGACGATAGGAATTGCTGGACACCCAGAGGGGAGTCCTGATATATCCGATTCAGATTTAGAAAAAGCTATGAAAGATAAAAAGCCTTACGCTGATTATATTGTAACTCAATGGTTACTAGATCCTCAGCCAATTATAGACTTTATTTCTAAACAAAGCGTACCAGTGCATGTGGGAATTACTGGGCCTCTAAAAATATCTAGCTTAATAAAATTTGCTAATATAGTTGGTGCAAAAAATTCCCTAAATTTTCTTAAATCTAATTTTAGTAAGGCGTTAGATTTATTAAAACCTAAAGACCCTAATGATTTAATTGGGAAAATTAAATCTCATACTGATTTTTTCCACATTTATACATTCGGCGGCTTGAAGGAAACTAACAAGTGGTTGAAGGAGAATAGTTATGTCTAAAGAGTTTGACTATACTAATTTAAAGCATGTTACTTCTGTAGATCAATCAGATCGAAAAGTACCATATAACTTAAGACAAAGTGGACCAACAAAAGTTGAAATGTTAATTTCAACAAGAGTAAGAAAATCACCTTATTGGCATTTATCTATGCAAGCAGGTTGTTGGAGAGCGACAGTTTATAACCGTATTTATCATCCAAGAGGTTATGTAAAACCAGAAGACGGTGGTGCAATGGTTGAATATGATGCAATTGTTAATCATGTAACTATGTGGAATGTTGCAGTTGAAAGACAAATTCAAGTTAAGGGTCCAGATGCAGAAAAATTTGTTGATTATGTAATCACAAGAGATGCAACAAAAATTTCACCAATGAGAGCAAGATACGTTATTTTGTGTAATGCTTATGGTGGGGTTTTAAATGATCCAATTCTTTTAAGAATTTCTAAGGATGAGTTTTGGTTTTCATTATCAGATTCTGATATTGGTTTGTACTTACAAGGTGTTAATGCAGATGGAAGATTCAATTGTACCATTGAAGAAATCGATGCTTGTCCTGTTCAAATACAAGGTCCAAAATCAAAAGCTCTAATGAAAGATTTGTTAGGTGATCAAGTTGATTTAGAAAATATGCCGTTTTATGGTTTAGCTGAAGTTAAAGTTGCTGGGCGAAGTTGTGTGATTTCTCAATCGGGTTTTTCTGGAGAAGCTGGTTATGAGATTTATTTAAGAGATGCAACTTTATATGCTGATGACATGTGGAATGCTGTGCTTGAGGTTGGAAAAAAACACCAGTTAATGGTTATTGCACCTGCTCACCACAGAAGAATCCAGGCTGGCATTTTGTCTTGGGGTCAAGATATGGATCAACAACATAATCCTTATCAATGTAACTTAGGCTACCAGGTTTCTTTATCAGGAAAAGGTGAATGGAACAAAACATCTGACTATGTTGGTAAAGCGGCTCTAGAAAAAATGGGTAAAGAACTTAAAGATGGTAAGAAACCATACGCACTTCAGTTAGTTGGATTGGAGTTGGGTGGAAAACCTATTGATGATTATGCACCAGATTTTTGGTTAATATCAAATGAGAGTGGTGGGGATCCAGTTGGTTTCATTACTTCACCCTGGTGGCATCCTGAAAAGAAAACTAACATTGCAATGGGATATGTTCCTTTTGATGGAACATTAAATGCAAATGGATTTCCAAAAGGTAAGGTTGGAACCAAATACAAAGTACATTTACCTGAAAAATACTCTGATACTCCAGGTAAGCCTGTAGATGCAGTAATAGTAGATATTCCATTTAAAGAATCTTTCAACGCTAATACAAGAGAAGTTTCAAAAGGTTAATCTGATTTTGGGGGAGTTTACTCCCCCACTATCTTAAATGACAAAAGGTTTCTTAATAGTAATTTGCATTATTATAGCTATTGCTTTAATAATATTCCCATTAATCGTATCTTACAAAGAGCAAAAAAATAAAAAAAAATAAATGTTCGGTGAATTTCTAAGTATTATTTTAAAATCTATCAAACTAGATAAAACACTTTATTCCGATAGTAAAAATTTTGGTGAAGCCTCAGTTTATTTTGCGGGTATCATTATGATTCTAGATGGTATTGCTGGGGCAGTTGCTGCAAACACAGTTTTTAAAACAGCCGTTGCAATGTCAGGAGTGACTGCAATATTAACTTGGTTTGTCTGGGCAATATTAATCTTTGTTATTGGGGTCAAACTATTTCCTGATAAAAATAGTAAAGTTCCATTTAAAAAAGTATTAACTGCAGTTGGTTTCGCTCACGCACCTGGTCTGTTAAGATTTTTTGCTGTGACACCAGAATTAATGATACCTATTATTTTTCTTACACAATTTTGGATTTTTGCTGGATTAATTATTTCAACGCGACAAGTTCTTAATCTTAAATCAAATTTAAAATCATTTGGAATAGTCTTTATGTCATTTTTGATTATTGTCTTTTTATCTATTTCATTTGTGATAAGTCGAATGAACGCCTTACCAATCAATCATATTTAGATTGGAAAAATTGTCTTAGAAACCCTGCAAGACTTACAAATTTTAAAACCAGTTAGAATTAAGTTTTGAGTAACACTTTCATGCTGTTCTTTACATTCATCACAAATATCATCTAAATCCTTAAGATTTTTTTCTATTTCTTTATCCTCAGTCATTATCAGTCAAACCAGCTCCCGCTGCACCCTCTTTTAAACTATCAGTTTCCTCTACAAATGTATCTTCTGCAAGTTTGTAGAGATTTTTCCAATCTTGATCTGAAAAGTTATCTTCATTGTTTAAAAAACTTATTTCTACTTTTTTTGCTAACTTTGGCATTTCTTTATCCCACATATTAGAAGAGATACTCACATTAAAATTCAATAAAAATTTACAATCATCAAATGAAATTAATAATTTTTTTCCAATTATTTCTGAAGCTCTACTTAAAAAAGATAAAAGCAGCAATGGATAAGCAAGATTTTCAACTGAACACTTTTTTAAATTCTCGATGTTTTTTACTTGATCAATAAAATTAACACCTAACATAATTGGACAAAAAGATGATCCATCTGATTTGTTAATCTTATCGATTAGTTTTATCTCTTCAAAATTTTCTTTTTTTTTATTTTGATAATATTGATTAAGATGCTTGATCGCTGGAAAACCAAATAATTCGGATAATCTCACAGATTTACCAACTTCCTCTGCTATACCCCATGAATAACCAGCACCTCGACTTGCTCTCTTAGCTGTAGTTTCTATCTCACTTAAGGATTTCATAATTTAAGAATGGGTTTTATAAACCCATTGCTCATCATAATCATTTAACTCATTAGGGAGTGGCGCACCTTGAAACATACATATTCTCAACCACTTGTCAGATCTTGGATCAAATTTTAAAGCTCCAAAAAAAGATAACTTTAACCTCAACATATCAATTGGAACTAAATTTTCTCCAATAGTATTATCTTGTATTTCTGAATATGGAAATTTTTCAATAATAAAGGCTCTTCTAACAACATGTCTTAAATCAGAATTATCAATTAAAAATTGATTAATTTTTAAATTATTTTTTAAAGGCGACAATCTTTCATACAGTTTTTTTATATCTCTAGCTATTGCCAAAGGCTGCTCTAAATCTGCACCATTTTCCTCAAAACGATTAGCTAATCTTGGCTCTTCTTTATTTTTTGAAATAAACCAAAATTTCTGATTGCTCTCTTCCATATTGAAATTAATTTTTAAAATATTCGAATATTTATTTTCTAAAATCTTTTTTAAATCTCCTACATTACGTTCAGTTGGAATATTAAAGTATTTTTCCTCCTCAGAGCTCATTTGCGCAACCAACGGCTGAACTATATCACCAAATGGCTCCATCATTATTGAGACAACGTATTCTATGCACTCTTCACAAGTTTCTTTCTCTAGCCAAAGATAAATTTCATTAAAAGGATAATCTTTTTGAAAATCAAATTCATTTTCTAAGAAATGGATGAATTTTTTAATATCTTTGAGCAAAAGTTTAATTTTTTTGAGTTGATATTCACTCTCTGTATTCCAGCTAGTTATATTTTTAAGAGAACTTTTCACACAATCTTTAAATAAATCTCTATCTTGTGTTTTAACAATTTTAATTTCTCTTATTTTTTTAAGTGCAATTTCTCTACTAAGTATCCAATTATTTAATAAAGTTGGATGATTAACAATAAATGGAGCCATTCCTAATCCAGTAGAATTTCCTATACCCAAATTTCTACAAATTTTAGGATCTAGTTTAACAGCTGAATTAGGATTTTTATTTTTTGCAACATGATTAACTTGATCAAACGTAAATTGTCTAACTAAATAAACTAACATCATCTCTAATCTGAATGGTCCGTTAATTTCCTCTCTATTTTTAATTCTGAATCGATCTGCTAAACCAAACTTACCTGATCCATAAACTGCAGTCGTTCTGTATAAATATCCAACTTTTTCAAGTAACTCTAAATCAGGTTGGTTTCCATTGCTTAAACTTTCAACAACATGATCAAATATCCTAACAGATTTATTTGCTCTAGATAATGTAAGCTCTTTATAAGACAACCTACCAACTTCCTGTTTTGGAACCTCATTTCTTAATCTGTCAATATCTTCTTTTAAAGGTACTCCATCATGTAATGTAAAGGCTGCATCCCACTTAGTTGCTATTACTCTATCCGATCTTTCATCATCATTAATTTTGTTCGCATAACAGATTAAAGAATAAACCCTGTCTTTTTTTTTAAAGGAGTATAATGCTGTGCCATAACCTTCTTTGTCTAAATCAAACAAGTCTCTATTATATTGCCAATCTTTAAATTCGCTTAAAAAACTTCGTAAAAAAGATAATCTTGATTGATGAAAGGAACCAAGTCTTGATAACTTCATTATGATGTTTGGATCTCTTAATTCTATATTCATATTTAGATAGTTTTATAAAAGTTATACCAATTGTTACCTAATATTCCATTAGTCTCAGTCTCTGAAAAACCAACCTTTTTTAAACCTGCTTCTAAGTTTTTAAAACCTCTTGCATCCTCAAACCAATTAGGCTGTTTGGGAAACCCTGGTTTATTTTTAGAGCCTTCTCCATAATTTCTATTTTTAGACCAGGTTCCATTTCTCATCCATTCAACAACCTCATCTGGTTGATTTAAACAAAGATCTGATCCTATACCAATATTATTAATATCCATTATTTCTGCTGTTTTCGCCACCATTTCACAAAAGCTTTCTAGAGAACAATTTGTATTATCCTTAAGGTGATGCGGATATAAAGATAAACCTAATATTCCTCCGCTTTCACTTAAAGTTTTTAGTAACTCAGAAGACTTATTTCTTTTTGCTGCGTGCCAAAAAGATGGGTTTGCATGAGTGATTGCTATTGGTTTTTCACTAAACTCAATTGCATCAAAAGTACTTTTTTCTGCTGAATGAGACATATCCACTACAATACCCACTCTATTCATTTCACGGATAACTTCCCTACCAAAATTAGTTACCCCACTATCATTTTTTTCATAACATCCTGTCGCCAACAATGATTGATTGTTGTAAGTGAGCTGCATAAATCTACATCCAAGACTATGAACTTTTTCAACTAAATTGATATCATCTTCTATTGGAGAGCAATTTTGAAAACCAAAAAAAATTGCAGTTTTATTCTCATTATTTGCTTTTTCAATATCCTTAAAACTTTGGCCTAAAAAAATTAAATCTGAATTTTCTTTTAATAAAGTTTGCCACCTACTTATTTCGTTTTGAAGTTCATCAAAATCTTCATGATAGACTATTGTAACATGAACTGCATCTAGACCAGCCTCACGATTAATCTCAAAAACTTTTCTCGACCATTTACAATATTGAAGATTATCGATTTTAAATTTCATTTTAGTTAATTTTGGCTAAGCATACCAAGTTGTTTTTTAAATACTATTTATTTTATTGAAATTTTTATCTAATTTTGAAATAAATATTCATCAAATTGATCATGAAAAAAAATAAAAATCTCAAAGTTGCAATCGTCATGGGAAGCCAATCAGACTTCAAAACGATGAAATTATCCGCAAATATACTAAAAAAAATGGGTGTTCGATTTGAAACTAAAATTATATCTGCCCACCGTACTCCAAAAAGAATGTATGAATTTGCAGAGAGCGCATCAAAAAACAATATTGGAGTAATCATTGCTGGTGCTGGTGGATCAGCACATTTACCTGGTATGATTTCAGCTATAACCTCAATTCCAGTTTTAGGTGTTCCCGTTGAAAGTAAAAAGCTTAAAGGACTTGATAGTTTATTATCAATTGCACAAATGCCAAAAGGAATACCCGTTGGAACCCTTGCAATTGGAGAGGATGGTGCCATAAATGCTGCTTTATTGGCTGCAGCTATAATTGCAAACAGCAATCTTGCTGTAAAAAAGAAATTAAATAATTGGCGGTCATCACAAACAAGATCAGTTAAAAAAAATCCAAAATAAAAGATGTCAATAAAAAATTTGGGTATAATTGGTGGTGGTCAACTAGGAAGCCTATTAGCTGTCGCGGCTAAGAAGTTGAATATCAATACAATAATCTATTGTGATGATGTTGATGCTCCAGCACAAAATTTTTGTAACAAATTTATTCATGGCAGATACGATGACAAAGTCAAAATGCAAGAGTTCATAAAAGAAATTGATGTAGTTACTTATGAATTTGAAAATATACCTTATGAAACTCTTAATGAAATGAACAAGGTAAAACCAGTTTTACCAAAGCCATCAGTAAATAGATTAATTCAACATCGAATTGCAGAAAAAGATTTTGTCAACAAACTCAATATAAGAACTACTAGATACACATCAATAGAAAATAAATCTGATATGGAGCCATTAAGAGATTTCTTACCTGGGATTTTAAAAAACGACTACAATGGGTTATGATGGTAAAGGTCAATACCCGATTAAAAAAATTGAAGACATCGATAAACTGAATATTGATTTTTCAAAAGGATATATACTAGAAAAATTAGTAAAACTTAAAAAAGAGATATCTGTCATTATTACTAGATTTGGGAACAATAGTTATGAAATATATGAACCGATAGAAAATACTCATGAAGATCAGATATTGAAACATTCAATAATACCAGCTGAAATCACTAAAAAAATATTTGATGAATCTAAAGATTGGTCAATCCGGATTGCAGAAGAATTGAAATATATTGGAACGCTTTGTGTTGAATTTTTTATTGATAGAAATGAAAATTTATATGTTAATGAAATAGCTCCTCGAGTTCATAACTCTGGTCATCTTACAATTAATGCTTTTAATATTAGTCAATTTGAAAATCATGTAAGAGCGGTCTGTTCGTTAGAAAAAATTCCACTCAAAAAAATATCTAATGCAAAAATGATCAATCTTATAGGAAATCAAATCAAACCCTATAGAGAAAATTTTAAATTAAATGAAAATGAATTTTTCTTTGATTATCAAAAAAAAGAGATAAAAGATAAAAGAAAAATGGGCCACATAACAACTTTAATATAAATGCTAAAATCTATAGAGGGAAATTTTGATAACCCGGAAGTCAATAAACTACTTACAAAACATTTTATTGAACTTAGAGCAGCATCACCAGAGGGTAGTGCTCATGTTCTAGATATTCCGGGGTTAAAAGTTTCATCAATTAAATTTTGGAGCCTTTGGGAAAATGATAAAATATTTGGTTGTGGGGCATTAAAGTTCTTAAACAAAGATCACGGTGAATTTAAATCAATTAGAATACATGATGATTTTAGAAATCAAGGTAATGGTATCAAAGTCATCAAACATCTCATTGATGAAGCTAAGAAATTAAAAATTAAAAGAATAAGTTTAGAGACTGGTGCTGGAAAATTTTTTGATCCAGCGAGAAAATTATTTAAAAGATGTGATTTTACACCTTGTAAACCCTTTGCCCATTATAAAGAAGATGTTAATTCTATCTATTTAACTAAGCTAATTGACCACGAATGATAAAAAAAAGTCTAATTGTGCACTAAATTTGTTGACAAAACCCTTTAATTTATAAACAAAGCCATCATTACTTAATTATAAGTAATAAATTAATATAACAAAAAGTAAGAAGAAAAAATATGAGTCTACAAGGAAAAGTAAAATGGTTCAATCCAACTAAAGGTTTTGGTTTCATTGAACGTGACGATAAAGAAAAAGATGTGTTTGTACATGTTTCAGCTGTAAGAGATGCTGGTATGAACGGTTTAGATGAGGGTCAAGCTTTGACTTTCGATGTTGAAGATGGTCCTAAAGGTCCTTCAGCAGTTAACTTAAAAACTGCATAATTTTCACATAAATTAATTGGCTATAAATTTAATTAATTTTTTAAATTAAGAATTAATATATTTTTATAGCCAATGAACTATTCTATAAACAAAATTTAGAAAATAATTTATGATTGGCATTTTAGGTGGAATGGGTACCCAAGCAGGCCTAGATTTTTGTAATAAGCTTGCAATTTTGTATAGAGGTAAGATTGATCAAGATTACCCATTGTTTATACTTTATAACAAATCAAATATTCCTGGTAGGCCTGAGTCAATTGGTATCCATACCGGTAAGCTTTCAAGTAAAATAAGTAGTAAAAAAACTAAACAAAAATATTTATCTGTTTTAAAAAAGTTTAATCTATGGTTGTAATCTTTTAAAAAAAAGTAATTGTAAGTTTATAGTCATACCCTGTAACACAGCTCATTATTGGTATGATGACTTAAAAAAACGAATTAACTTACCTATAGTAAATATGCCCAAAGAGGTTTTTGTGCATGCTAAAAAGAAATGTAGAAAACATTCCTCCATTGGTTTACTTGCTACAGAAGGAACTTTAAAAACAGGTGTTTATAATAAGTTTTTTGATAAAGATTATAATTTAGTGTTTCCAAATAATTCTATTCAAAGTAAGTCCGTAAACAAAGCGATCAGGCTTGTAAAAATGGGAAAAGTGAAACTCGCGAGCAAAGCTATTAAGCCAGCAATTAATTATTTAATCAAAAAAAAATGTAAAAAAATTATTCTTGGTTGTACAGAGCTCCCTATTGCTATTTTTGCTTATAAACCATTTAAGACAATTAAATCATCAAAAATATTTTTAGACCCAAATTTAATTTTAGCTAACGCTGCTATGAAGAAATACCAAAATAGATAATGCCATCTAAAGAAAAGCCTTATGTATTACTGGTTGCAGAAGCAATTTACTCAAAAGTTTGTGATATTAAGAAAAAAAATCCTGAGCTGACAACAATCAACGCAATTGAAAACTTTATTGGAACAACAACCTACAATGATATAAGTACTGGAAAATTCCATGATGAACTAATTAAAAAAGTATCAAAAAAGAGGGTGCCTGAAGAAACGATAAGATTACTTCATATTCAAAAAGATTTATCAGTTAAACAGCTAATTCAATATCCTGAATTATATTATGCGAAGAGCCATTATCCGTTGGAATTATCCCAACGAGCATTTGATCATTTATGGAGAATGTGTGAAAGCTATGAATTGTGGTGTAAAGAAACTAACCAAAAAAAATTAATTATCTTAAATCTTACTGACTAATTTTTTGTTGAATTAACTTCTTGTGGGTTAATTTAACTCTTTTTTCAACTAAAAGTTTAAATTCTTTATCAATTTTATTTTGATCTTTTAATTTTTGATGTGTTATTTTCACTCTTTTTTCAATCAGATTTTTAAAATCTTCATTAATTTGATTTTCTTTATTATTTTTTGATACCTCCTCTGTAATATAGTTAAGGGAGCTTTTGCCTGTTTTTTTTTTAAATTCATAGTCGAATAACAATTGAGCAGTGGCTTGAGCCAAATTTCCTGACTTAGCTATTGTAACTGCAGGACCCATTACAGCGGGTAAATGAACAAAACCTGTCAAAAATAAAAATGAAGTGAGGTATAAACAAAGTTTAAAAAATTTTAAAATCACCTAGATAAGTTATTTGATTTAGCTGGGAGCTACAATTAATAAATTGTCCAAAATAAGTTTTATTTTTTGTAGAATATTGTGGTAATTCATTTCATTTTACTGCATTTTTTAACATGATCAAAATTTTCCCTTTTATTTTTATTATTCTTTGGTCATCTGCATTTATTACTACTAAACCAATAATTGATAATAGCGATCCATTTACTGCCTTAGCTTTTAGATTTTTTTTTGTAGCAATTGGATTTTTGTTATTCTCAATTTATTCTAATTATTCAATTATAATTAAAAGAAAAAACTTAATTGAATCAATTCTAAGTGGTGTTCTTTTCCATGGCTTATATTTAGGAGGGGTTTTTTATTCAATTTCAATAGGAATGCCAACCGGCTTAGCTGCTCTAATCGTGACACTTCAACCAATTTTAACAAATATTTTGAGCGGACCACTTTTAAATGAAAAAGTTACATCGCAACAATGGGTAGGTGTTTTATTGGGTTTTATTGGTGCTTCTTTGGTACTAGGAATAGATGTTGGTTCGGGTATTCCTTTACTAGGTTTGATTGCAACTTTAATTGCATTGTTATCTATAACATTTTCTACTATTTGGCAGAAAAAATTGAGTAATAACTTACCATTATCCGTTAGTAATTTTTATCAAGCATTAGGTGGTTGTTTATTTCATGTGTTGATAATTATTTTTTTTATAGAGCCCTATATCTATTTTACAAAAACATTTATAATAGCAATGAGCCATCAAATTTTTCTTGTTTCCTTTGGTGCATTTACAATATTGATGTTTTTAATAAAAAAAAATTCAGCTAGTAAAACAGTTTCTGTTTTTTTTCTAATACCAGCAACCTCTGCTATTATGGCATGGCTTTTTTTAAATGAAACTTTAACGAGTATAGATGTTATTGGTTTTTTAATAGCGTCAGTGGGTGTTTATATCGCAACAAGGAATTAATATCTAATTACTTTGATAACCAAATTCTAACGAGCCGTCTGTTATTGAATGATGCAAAGACTCTCCAAAGCTTCTTAATCCAAAAATTCTTACTTTTTTTGGATTGTTAGAAATAAAATCAATCGTGATTGATATTCCGTTATAAATTGAATTTGTGCAATCACCCTCATTAAATTTATCAATATTTATAGGACATCCTTTTTTTAAGACTTCATTAACAAGATCACCTTGAATTTCAATTATTGTTCTTGAATGCGATAAATCTGTAATTGCAAAATTGCTTTCATCGAATTGTTTTCCATCTTTTAAAATTAAATCTGTTTTAGAAGATATAACTATCCAATTCTTTGGTCCCATCCATAAAATTCTAGTATCTGAGTTTGAAGAGGATTTTAAAGTCGAAGGTAATTTTAGGTCATCAACTTTTATATTTGAGATATCTGAACTTGAATTTTTATATTGAACTATTTGGAATATTAAAAAATTCTTCAACTCTGAAATTTTTAATAAATCTTTCTCTTTTTTATTTTCAAAATCACCAAATTTTCCATTTTGATGCACATTATTTAAAGAAGAAATTTGCTTCACGATCTTACTCTCTTTCCTTCATGATCTACATAATGTGAGGACATAACTTCTACTTCAATAGAAGTATTTTTAAGTGGAGAGACAGCAAAAAGCTTTTTTCCTATCATATTTTTTCCATCTTTTAATATTGCAAGAGAAAAAGGGTTATTGTTCTCAACACTCCAACAAGATGAAGAAACGTGACCAAGTTTAGGATTTGGAAGTTTTGCATTTTTATTTTCTACTAAATGAGATCCCTCTGGAATACTTGATTTCCTGTCCAATGGGACTAAGCCAACAATTTTTTGTCTATCCGCTTTATTAAATGCTTCTTTAGCTAAAGATCTCTTTCCAATAAAATCTTTTTTCTTTGATACTAAACCTTCTAACGAAACATCATAAGGTATAGTTCTTCCATCTAGTTCTGGTCCAGCTACATGACCCATTTCTATTCTAAGTGTCGACAATGCTTCCGTACCATAAGGTTGAATATTAAATTCTTCACCAATTTCAATTATTTTTTCCCACATAAATAATCCAAAATCAGACTCAACATTTATTTCGTAAGCGAGCTCACCTGAAAAAGAAATTCTAAAAATTCTTGCTTTGACACCAAATAAGTCTCCCTCTACATATCCCATAAAAGGAAGTGCCTCATTGCTAACGTCTATTTTAGGGAAAAGCTTTGCTAACAAATCTCTTGATTTAGGTCCTGCAATCGCTGCACCAGCCCATTGTTCAGTTGTTGAAACAACATTAACATTTAATTCTGGCCAAACAATTTGAAGATAATATTCCAAATGCGATAATACGTTTGCAGCCTGTGCAGTAGTGGTTGTCATATGATAATGATTTTCTGAAATTCTGGTTGTTGTCCCATCATCCATCACAATTCCATCTTCCCTGAGCATTACTCCATATCGTGCTTTACCTATCGGAAGTTTTAACCATGCGTTTGTGTAAACTCTATTTAAGAACTCTGCAGCGTCTGGACCTTTAATATCAATTTTCCCTAAAGTTGTTACATCACAAACACCTACGTATTTTCGAACATTTTTTGCCTCTCTTTTTGATGCCTCAAATAAATTTTCATTTCCCCTTTTGTAATATCTTGGTCTTTTCCAAGCACCGGCATCTACCCACACTGCATTATTTTTTTCATGCCAATGGTGCATTGGTGTTTTTCTTATAGGCATATATTCTTTTCCTACTTCTCGTCCAACTATTGTACCAATAGTAACTGGTGTAAAAGGAGGTCTAAAGGTAGTATGACCTACTTGAGGAACAATTTTTTTTTCAACATTCGCAACCAATTGTAATCCGTTTAAATTACTCGTACGTCCTTGATCCGTTGCCATTCCAAGTGTTGTATATCTCTTAACATGTTCGATTGATCTATAGCCTTCTCTTAAAGCAACTTCTATATCAGAAACTGCTACGTCATTTTGGAAATCTACAAATCGTTTATAATTTTTACCTTTAGGGAGTGGAGAACACCAAAATTTATCATGAGCACTATATTTTCGTTCATTAGTATTAGGAATTTGTATTTTTTCATCTTTTTTAGTTATGCTTTTAGAAACTTCTGACCCAGTATTAAAACTGTTTTTTAAAGTATCTTGTAATGTGAATGTTCCATTAGCAGCACCTAAAGAATGTTCATTTTGTTTTGATTTTTCAGGTACAAAAGCGTCTATCGAGTCGTTAAATTTCAGCTTATTACCTGATTGAGATGCTAAATGAACCGTTGGTGTCCAAAATCCAGATACACAAATAGAGTCGCAATCTATTTGTTCTGTATTTTCAAAATCTATCTTCTCTTTATTTAATTTCCCAATTGTTGCTGATTTTACTTTTTTATATCCATGAGCAACTATCACTGCATAAGAAAACTTTATCTTTATATCTAAATCTTTAGCTTCATTAATTAACTCAGAGTTTTGATCCTCTCTAGTATCTAAAACTATTGGATTTACACCATTCTTTTTAAACTCAATAGCTGTTTCATAGCCGCTATCGTTGTTAGTGAAAATAATTGGTTTTTTACCAATTAGAACACCATAAACTTTCATATATTCTTTTGCAGCAGCTGAGAGAAAAACTCCTGGTGTATCATTATTTCCAAAAACAATTGGTCTTTCAATAGATCCTGTTGATAGCAACACTTCTTTTGCTCTTATATACCAAAGTCTTTGTCTTGGTGTGTGCTTAGGTTTTTTTTCTAAATGATCTCCTGTTCTTTCAAACATTACCATCATATTGTGATCATAGTATCCAAAAACTTGAGATCTATTTTTAACAATAACATTAGGCATTTCTTTTAATTCAGATATAATTTTTTCTGACCAATCTTTTCCAGATAAATTATCTATTGTGACATCATCTGTTAAAAGTGTCCCTCCATATCTAGGTTTATCCTCTGCTAATATTACTTTTGCTCCGTTTTTGGCAGCTGCATAAGCACTTGCTAAACCAGCGGGTCCAGAGCCAGTAACTAATAAATCACAATATTCATATTTATGCTCATATCTCTCTTTATCTTTTTCTAGAGAAGCAATTCCTAATCCCGCTGCTTTTCGTATAAAAGGCTCATAAACTCTATACCAAAAACTTTTAGGCCACATGAAAGTTTTGTAATAAAAACCAGCTGGAAAAAAACGATTTAAGAAATTATTTATTGCACCAATATCAAAATTTACTGATGGCCAACAATTTTGACTAGATGCTGATAAACCATTTACTAGTTCTATTTCAGTGGCGTTAATATTTGGTTCTGAACAACCATTAATCTCAACTTGCATTTTTGCATTTGGTTCATCAACTCCTGCACCAAAAAACCCTCTTGGACGATGATATTTAAAACTTCTTCCAATTAAATGTATGCCATTAGCAAGTAGTGCTGAAGCCAGTGTATCACCCTCATACCCAATATATTTTTTTCCATTAAATTTAAATTCAATAGGTTTGTCTCTATTTATTAAGCCACCAGTATTTAGTCTAAAATTTTGTGACATAAAAATTATTCCTCAGGTTTAAAAGTTCTAAAAATTTCGTGAGTAGTTGTATCTCTTTCAACTTTAAACCATTGTCTACATCCTGCAATATGATGCCACAATTCAATATGTTTTCCTCTCGGACTTTTTCTTAGATAAACAAAATTATCCCATTCTTCATCACTTATTTCTTGATTTAGTTTTGGTCTAGTAATTGTTCCATCACCTCCATAGGCAAATTCTTTTTGAGACCTATCCCCACAATAAGGACACTTAATATTTAACATTTATGAAATCCAAGTTTTTGTTCCAAGGCCCTTCTCATCTAACAAGTAACCTTTAGAAAATCTATTTAGACTAAATCCCTCATTTAATTCATGAACTCTATCTTGGGCAATGGTATGAGCAAATGTCCATCCAGAAGATGGAACCGATTTGAAGCCTCCATAACACCAACCACAATTTAAATATAATCCATCGATATGAGTTTTATCAATAATTGGTGAGCCATCCATTGACATATCCATAATCCCTCCCCAAGTCCTTAACATTTTCAATCGACTTAAGAATGGAAATAAAGCAACACCTCCGGTTAAGACATGTTGTATTGTTGGAAGATTGCCTTTTTGTGCATAACTATTATATCCATCAAGATCTCCACCCATAACCATCTCACCTTTATCTGATTGACTAATATAAAAATGTCCAGCACCAAAGGTTACCACTCCATCTAAAACTGGTTTCACTGGCTCAGAAACACAAGCTTGTAATAAATGAGTTTCTATAGGAAGTGTCATATTAAGTTTTTCTGCTAAAACATTTGTGCTGCCGGCTACACACAATCCAATTTTTTTTGATTTAATATCTCCTCTAGACGTTCTCAAACCTGTTATTTTTCCTGCCTCAATATCAAATCCTGTTACTTCACAATTTTGAATTATATCGACACCCATTGAGTCAGCTTGTCTAGCATAACCCCATGCGACCGCATCATGTCTAGCAGTACCAGCACTTGGTTGTGCTAAGCCTCCAAAAATTGGATACCTAACATCTTCAGAAAAATCAGCCATAGGTATAATCTTTTTAACTTCCTCCCTATTAAGTAGAACAGCATCTATTCCATTTAATCTCATAGAGTTTCCTCGACGAGCATAAGCATTCATTTGTGCATCTGAATGAGCTAAATTTATTATTCCTCTTGGTGAAAACATGACATTAAAATTTAATTCCTGACTCATGTTTCTCCACAGGTTCATTCCAAATTCATTGAACCTAGCATTATCATCATACATAAAATTTGATCTTATAATTGTGGTGTTTCTTCCTATATTTCCTCCACCAATCCATCCTTTTTCAATAACTGCCACATTAGTTATTTGATGCTCTTTAGCTAAATAGTAGGCAGTAGCTAACCCGTGGCCACCCCCACCAATAATTACAACATCATATTCTTTTTTAGGTGTAGGATCTTTCCATGCCAAATCCCATTTTTCATGATTAGAAAAAGCATTCTTGATTAGGCTAAATACTGAATATTTTTGCATGATTAAATTTTATAATAATGAATATAAATAGTTCCTATTTTTTTTATATATAATTTTTAGATATTTCCAAAGCTCCTAAAAAGAGATACTAATCGAGCAGTTTTTGTATATTTAAAGAATTTTATGGGTGAAATAAAATCAGACATTCAAATTGCAAGAGAAGCTAAAATGCAACCAATCAAAGACATTTTAGCAAAAATAAATGTTCCTGATGAAAGTTCTGCCTTCAGCCCCATGGGGCGTCACATCGCAAAAATAAATTTAGAATACCTTGATAGTCTCAAGAGTAAAAAAGAGGGAAAATTAATTTTAGTGACTGCTATAACTCCTACTCCAGCAGGGGAAGGAAAGACCACAACCTCTGTAGGTCTTAATGATGGTCTCAATAAAATCGGAAAAAAATCTATCGTCTGTTTAAGAGAACCAAGTTTAGGTCCATCTTTTGGAATGAAAGGTGGAGCTGCTGGTGGTGGCTATGCTCAAGTTGTTCCTATGGAACAAATTAATCTTCATTTCACAGGTGACTTTCATGCAATTACATCTGCACATAATCTTTTATCTGCATTGATAGACAATCATATCTATTGGGGAAATAAACTTAATATAGATGTAAGAAGAATTGTTTGGAAAAGAGTTTTAGATATGAATGATAGATCGTTAAGATCAATTAATATTAATCTTGGTGGTGTCGCTAATGGATTCCCAAGAGAAGATGGTTTTGATATTACAGTTGCTTCAGAAATAATGGCTATCTTTTGCTTGGCTAATAATTTGGAAGATTTAGAAAATAGAATTGGAAATATTACTGTTGCTTACACAAGAGAGAAAAAACCAATATATGCTAAAGATTTAAAAGCACAGGGACCTATGACTGTTTTGTTGAAAGAAGCTATAAGACCAAACATAACTCAAACATTAGAAAATAATCCTGCAATAATTCATGGCGGGCCTTTTGCTAATATTGCACATGGGTGTAATTCTGTAATCGCAACTAAAGCCGGACTTAAATTAGCTGACTACGTGGTAACTGAAGCTGGGTTTGGTGCGGATCTTGGTGCTGAAAAATTTCTAGATATTAAATGTAGAAAATCTGATTTAAAACCAAATTGTGTGGTTATTGTTGCTACAATTAGAGCATTAAAAATGCATGGTGGTGTAGCCAAAGATGATCTTAAAAATGAAAACGTTGAGGCACTAAAAAAAGGTTTGGTCAACCTTGAAAGGCATGTTGAAAATGTAAAAAAATTTGGTCTTCCTGTAGCGATAGCTGTAAATCATTTTATAAAAGACACTGACGATGAGGTAAAAGCTTTAGTTGATTTTTGTAATAAATTAGGAATAAAGGCAAGTCTTTGTACCCACTGGGCAAATGGAGGAGAAGGTACAAAAGAATTAGCTTCACATGTTGCTGATTTATGTGAAAAAAATGAAAATAAATTTAAATTTTTATACGAAAGTAAGACACCATTGTTTAAAAAAATTGAAACAATAGCAAAAGAAATTTACAGAGCCGATGAGGTTATTGCTGATACAAAAATTAGAGATCAACTTAAAAGTTTTGAAGAAACAGGTTATGGAGAATTACCAATTTGTGTAGCTAAAACTCAGTACAGTTTTTCAACTGATCCTAATCTCAAAGGTGCACCTACAGGTCACTCATTACCAATTAGAGAAATAAGGCTTTCCTCAGGAGCTGAATTTATAGTTGTTGTCTGTGGAGCAATAATGACAATGCCTGGATTACCAAGGGTACCAGCAGCAGACTCTATTAAACTTAATAAAAAAGGTGAAATCGAAGGGTTATTTTAATTCAATTCGTTAAGCCAATTTTTAAGCTCTAACATTCTCTTTTCTTTATCTGAAACTGAAATTTCTTTTTTGATAAAAGCAATGTGTTTTTGAACTTCAGTGTTATCTTTAAATACTTTTCTACTTTCAATTAATCTTTCTTTTCTAAACTCAATAAGATTAATCATTTTTTCATAAGTTATTTCTGGATGGTATTGTAGCCCCCAAATTTTTGTCTTATTAACCTCAAAATATAAACCTTGAACTTTATTAATCTTGTTCGAGGCTAAACAAATTCCTTTATCAGGTATTTTTACCACCTCATCAAAATTGAATGCTGGGGAATTAAATCTTTTATCTTTATTTTTATAAAGAGGATGTTTTATTCCATTTTTGTTTATCTCTATTTCATTTGCTATACCAATATGTGAATTATCAGCCTTTTTGACTTGGCCACCTGCTGCTGTGACTGCTACTTGCATGCCCCAACAAATTGCCAAAATTTTCCCTACTTTATTTTGACAATTTTTCATGAATTCAATTTGCCTTCTAATTTCTGGAGTATCATTATAAATATTTAAACTACTTCCACCCCAAATAAGACCATCATACTGCTCGAGTCGATCTGATATTAATTGAATATTTTGATCTGAAGAGGGGTTAACAACATCAAATGAAAGTTCATTAGTAAAATGGCTTAAGCTATCTTTTAAACTTTCTGTATGTGTTTGAATACCATTTTCTGAAAAGCTCTCATTTTCTTCTCTCAAGTTACCCTCTACAATTAATATTTTTTTCATTCAAACAATTCTCCTGAAATGCTATGTTGATACATCAGTTTAAGATCCTCTTGATTGATTTTTTTTGGATTACCACTAGTAGATGGATCTTCTAAAGCCATTAGAGATAATTTATTTAAATCTAGTTTGGAACAATCCATAATGTCAGATAGTTTATGGGGGATTGCTAAATCTTTTCTTAAATTCAAAATCCACGATAAAAAACTTTCAAAATTTTTATCTAAATCTAAATAATCACAAATTGAGACAATTTTTTTTTCTATAATCGATTTATTAAAAGTTAATACATACGGCATAAATATTGCATTACTCAATCCATGGTGAACATTATATTGAGCATTAACAGGATGGCTCAATGAATGAATAGCACCTAATCCCTTTTGAAAAGCTGTCGAACCCATTGACGAAGCTGCTAAAAGATTTTGTCTAGCTTCAATATTTTTTCCATCTTGGTATGCAACAACAAGTGAATTTTTAATAAGTTTCATTCCCTCCAAAGCAATACCATCTGCCATAGGATGAAAGTTTGGTGCACAGTATGCCTCAAGATTGTGAGCTAATGCATCCATCCCTGTTGCAGCAGTTAACCTTGGAGAAAGCTCAATAGTCAATTTTGGATCTAGAATAACAATTGAAGGTAAAATTTTTGGATGAAATATAATTTTTTTAACACCCGTTTTTTTATTGATGATTGCAGATGCTCGACCAGTTTCAGATCCTGTTCCTGCAGTAGTCGGAATTGCAATTATTGGAAAAATATTTTTATCATTAGCTCTTTTCCAATAATCTCCAACATCCTCAAAATCCCAAATAGGTCTACTTTGACCTGACATAAAAGCTATAGCTTTCCCAACATCAATTGCACTTCCTCCGCCAATCGTAATTACACCATCACAATCATTCTGTTTAAATTCTTTCACACCCTCATCGACATTCTCACCAAATGGATTTCCTGTAAAATTTGAAAATAATCTTAACTTTTTTAACTTTTTTTTAGTTTCACTAATTACCTCCTTAATAAATGGAAGATTTACTAAATCTTTGTCAGTAACAAATAATGGATTGTTAATCTTTAAATTATAGCAAGCTTCACCTAAATCTTTAATTCTATCTTTGCCTACCCAAACTGTTGTTGGATAATTCCAATTAGATTTCATATTTTTTTAAGTGACTGTAAGTTTTCTATTATTCAATATTGCTCTAAATAAACTAATCATTAAAGGAATTTTTTTCTTATTAATTTTTCTCGTAACATATGGGGCTATTTCTCTAACTAACTGTTCTCCTTCAACAGTGTCATTAGGCATAAATCTTTTTTTTGCATTTTTAAATGTATATCCTTTTCCTAAGTAACTGCCCATTTTACTATTTCGACCGCCCGCAGCGCTTACATATAAATCACCCACACCAGCAAGCCCAAGTGTACTTGTTTCTTTTCCTTTAAAATATTTTGTCAAATATTTCATTTCGTTAATTGATCTTTGAAATAAACTTGATGACGTATTTAGACTTTGACCAGTACCTATAATCATTGCATATATATTTTTAATTGCTGAGCAGACCTCAACACCAATAATATCTTTCGAGAATTCATTTAAATAATATTTTGTAGAAATTCTTTTTCCTATTTTTTTTGCAAAATTTATATTTTTATTTGCAATTATTACACTTGTTTGATGTTTTCTCGCCAATTCTTTTGCTAAGCAAGGACCTTTTAAAACTGAAATATTTTTTATCCCAGAAACTTTTTGAAGTTTCTCAGAAATAGTAAAAATTTTCTTACTCCTAGATATATATTTTAACCCTTTGGTAAGAACCAACAAAGGTGTATTAATCTTATTTTTCTTCAACTCTTTACCAATAAAGTCTATTCCAGGTAAACTTAAAGCAATTATTATTAAATCAAATTTTTCTTTTAATAAATCACCAGAATATTTTCGAAATTTAAGTTTTTTTGGCAAATTCATTTTTAATGCAGAATGGTATTTTCTTTTTGAGGATAATTCTTTTATGAATTTTTTTGAGTAAGGCTCAGTAATTACAACATCATTCTTATTTTCTAGACAGGGAATTGTGAAAGCAGATCCCATGGCCCCTCCTCCAATTATTAAAAATTTTTTCATATTAATTTAAATTCAAAAATATTAATTAAACAAAAATTTAAAATGCAACACATACGTGAAAATTTTCTATGTCAATTTTCGTATTAAGTCATTATTTTATTTTAAATTTTAATATTTTGTTAGTAAAATAACTTAATTTTTATTAAATCTTATGAGTAAAGTAGCTATTATCGGTGCAGGTCCATGTGGCTTATCAATGTTAAGAGCATTTGAGCAAGCAGAAAAAAAAGGTGAAAAAATTCCTGAAGTGATTTGTTTTGAAAAACAAGAAGATTGGGGTGGTCTCTGGAATTATAGTTGGCGAACAGGTTCTGATCAGTATGGAGATCCAGTTCCAAATAGTATGTATAGATATCTTTGGTCTAATGGACCCAAGGAATGTTTAGAGTTTGCTGACTATTCTTTTGATAAACATTTTGGCAAAGCAATTCCGTCATTTCCTCCAAGGGAGGTACTATACGACTATATTGTTGGAAGAGCTAAAAGTGGAAATTTAAAAAATAAAGTTAAATTTAATACAAGGGTCATTAATACAATCTTTAAAAATGAAAAATTTGAAATTAGCTATCAAGACAAAGTAAATGATAAAATTTTAAAAGAAAATTTCGATTTTGTAATTGTCTCAACTGGTCATTTTTCTGTTCCATTTATTCCTGAATATGAAGGAATGAAATCATTCCCAGGAAGAATTATGCACTCCCACGACTTTAGAGACGCAGAAGAGTTTAGAGGTAAAAATATTGTGGTATTAGGCAGTAGTTATTCAGCTGAAGATATTGCGCTTCAATGTAATAAGTATGGAGCAAAAAGTGTAACTATTGGATATAGACACAACCCAATGGGATTCAAATGGCCTAAAGGCATGAAAGAAGTCCATTACCTAGATAGACTAGATGGAAAGAAAGCTATCTTTAAAGATGGTACTGAACAAGAAACCGACGTTATAATTTTATGTACAGGATACTTACACCATTTTCCATTCTTAGAGGAAAACTTACAACTGAAGACAAGAAATAGACTCTATCCACCAAAATTATACAAAGGTGTAGTCTGGCAAGATAATCATAAACTTATGTATCTTGGCATGCAGGATCAATTTCATACATTTAATATGTTCGATTGCCAAGCTTGGTATGCTCGTGATGTAGTTATGGGTAAAATAAAAATGCCTGATAGTAAAGAAATTGAAAATGACATAAACAAATGGGTTGCAATGGAAGAAAAACTTGAAAATCCTGATCAAATGATTGATTTTCAAACAGAGTATACCAAAGAGCTACATGAAATGTCTGATTATCCTAAAATTGATTTTGAATTAATAAGAAAACATTTTAAAGAATGGGAACATCATAAAGTTGAAGACATATCAACTTATAGAGATAAATCTTTCTCATCCCCGGTAACAGGATCTGTTGCACCGGTTCACCACACGCCTTGGGCAAAAGCAATGGATGATACTTTAAAAACTTTTTTGAATAAATAATTAAGTTTTAATCAATACCTAGGTGTTTTTTTCTTTTTTCAACCCATGATCTAATCAGGTTATCAAATATAAGAGCTATAAAAGCTACACAAATACCAAGTGTTAACCCAATCCCAGCACCTTTTTTATCTGATAGTGCTTTTAATATATATTGTCCTAAATCTTCAGTACCAATGAAAGCTCCAATAATTACCATGAATAAAGCAAATACAATTGTTTGATTTATACCAAGCATCATGTGAGGAAAAGCTAAAGGAAATTCTATCTTTGTTAACCTTTGAAATTTATTAACACCAGACATGGTTGCAGCATCGTGTAAACCAGCAGGAACACTTCTCAATCCCTCAATGGTGTATCTAGTAGCAGGTATTGTTGCATAAACTATAACAGCTATTAAAACAGATGTATCCGTAATACCAAATAACATCATCACTGGAATAAGATAAACAAATGATGGGAATGTTTGAAAAATATCACATACTCCTAACATGAAATTAGCAGAGCGTTTATTTTGAAAACATAATGTTCCAACTGTAAATCCAATAGTACAAGATACAATTACTCCAAATGTTGCCATATAAGTCGTTACTAAAGCCCTATCCCACCAAGGACTTAAGGCAATAAATAGTGTCAATCCACAAACAACTAAAGCTGAACGAATTCCACCAATTAGATATCCCGCACCAACAACCAAAACTATAGTTGCTACAGCTGGCATCCTTAAATATAAAGCCCTCATTGGTTGAAGCACCTCTTGAATGAGCCATGTATTAAATGCTTTAATATAAACAAAAAAAGTATCAAAAATCCAATCAACCCCTTTATTCCAAAAATCAGCAGTTGATATTCCTTTATTATGTGGAACTTCAAATAGATAATTAAAACTACCTTTAAATAAAAAGGTTCCAATGTAAGCCAGTACTATTCCAACAATTACTGTTGCTGCAAAAAATAAAATATTTTTATTTCTTTGAAAGAATGTCAGATTACCAAAATAATCTGTTTGTTTATTAGCCCAAGCTAATGACATTTTATCTAATAAAATCGCAATTAAGCTAATACACAAGCCTGCTTCTAGTGCTAATCCTATATTTAACTGATTTAGCGCCAATAGCAGATTAAATCCTAAACCTTTTGCACCAATAAAAGCTGAAATTACTGCCATGGAAAAACACACCATAATGACTTGGTTAACACCAATTAAAATGTCTCTTCTTGCAGTTGGAATTAAAACTTTAAACATTAATTGCCAATTATTACATCCACTCATTCTACCAGCTTCAATTACTTCTGGAGGTACTGCTCTTAAGCCTAATATGGTTAGTAATATCATTGGTGGTATAGCGACAACCATGGTGATTATTACTGCAGCATGATCACCAACTCCAAAAAGAACTAAAGCAGGAACCAGTACCGCATATTGCGGCATAGTCTGCATCACCAATAATATTGGATAAAGAGCTTTCTCGACACGTTTACTTTTAAATGCTGCTATTCCTAAGCCCAACCCAAAAATAAACGACAAGGGTGCCGCGACTAGTATAAATGAAAGAGTTTGCATAGATGGTTTCCATTGACCAAATATTGAAATATAAATCATCGTTAAACCAGCAAACAATGCTAGACCTTTCCCGCTAACTTTATATGAAAGGATTGCTGCACCTGCTGCTACAATAGTCCATGGTAATCCTGGAAGTTCAGCCCAAGGATTTTTATCGATCCAATCCCAACTACTAAATGCCACTATAGTTTCAAGACCACCTAATAAAACTTCTCTTATTAACTGTATTAAGAAGGTCATAAACGCTGTTAAATTTCTACTTATTTGTAAAACTATAGGACGACTTTTAAACTCTTGTGTATCTTCATTCCAAACCTCAATTGGCATCCAATCATTCATTAAAAAAAATAAAGAGTCGTTTATCCAAATAGGTAGCCAGCCTAGTAATGGAGGTAACCGCCAAAACACATCAAAGGCATAATATCTTACCTCTTTCCCTAAAAAACACATAACTACTCTGATTTGGATCTTTTACAAATTCTGCTTGGCCACGAATAAATTTGTATGTTTCTGGAACTTCAATAGCAAAACATAAAGCAAAAAAAACGATTAATAAAAATAACCATTGAAATGTTTTGGGGTATCTTTTTAAAAATTCCATAATTAATTATTATTTTTTCTTCCTCCAAAAACTGTATTAATAATTTTAGCTGGGTTTATAGAGCCCACAATTTCATTTTCACCATTGATCACAGCTACCGCTTTTTCTTGAGTAAGAATTTTTTCTGCAACATTTTCGATTATTTCATCCTTTGAAACTTTTAAATCACCTAAATCATTTTTAGATGCATCCATTACATCTTCAATTAATAAAACTTTTTCTCTTGGGACCTCTTCTGTAAACTTACGTACGTACTCTGTGGCTGGATTTAAAACAATATTAGCAGGAGTATCTAATTGCTCAATTATACCATCTTTCATAATTGCAATACGATCAGCAAGTTTTAAAGCTTCATCAAAATCATGAGTTATAAACATAATTGTTTTTTGTAATTTTTCTTGAAGTCTTAAAAATTCATCTTGCATTTCTTTTCTTATTAAAGGATCTAAAGCTGAAAATGGTTCATCTAAAAACCAAATATCTGGTTCGACTGCTAGAGATCTAGCGATTCCAACTCGTTGTTGCTGTCCTCCAGATAATTCTCTTGGAAAATAGTTTTCTCTTCCATCAAGTCCAACTAGCTTGACCATATCCATTGCCTTACTAATACTGTCCTCAGTTTTGACACCTTTAATCTGAAGTGGAAAAGCAATGTTCTCCACAACTGTTTTATGAGGCAGTAATGCAAAGCTTTGGAAAACCATACCCATTTTATTTCTTCTTAGCTCAATAAGCTCTTTATTGTTTAGTTGTAATAGATCTTGTCCTTCAATGAAAATTTTACCACCTGTTGCATCTGTTAATCTAGATATACATCTTAATAATGTTGATTTACCTGAACCAGATAAACCCATCACAACTAACATCTCACCTTTTGAGACTTCAAATGATGCATTGTTTACACCTACGATACATCCATTTTTTTGAAAAGTTTTGGCATCAACATTTCCATTTGACTCTTGAAGCATTTTTTTGGCATTTGATCCAAAAATTTTGTAGACATTTTCACATTTGATTACTGTCTCAGCCATAAATCTCAATTAAGTTATATGAAAATAAGGTAAAATTAAATCCATAATATTGTAACCATTTCCCCTTAAAAATTTTTAATAAAATAAACTCTAGTATCAATTCCAGTACTTAAGAAACTGAGGGCTTCACCACTAACAGTTATCGACTCATTTACTCCTACATTGTTTCCACTTACCGTAAAACCTGCAAAACACTTATTTTTTGTGGCATCCCATTTTACAAACGTCTCATCAATTTTATTTCCGTTAATCGTATAAATTTCATGAGCTCTAAAATTTAAAAAATTTGCACCCATTATCGCACGTTGTGGGATCAACTTTGTTGCCTTACAAACTTGTTCATATACTTCATCACTTAGTTTAAAATGATCAGTGCCATCAAATGTAACTAATATGCCAGAAGGAAGTTTTGAAATGAGCTCACTTAGTTTTTTCTCTTGAGCAATTCTTTCCTCCTCAAGTTTCATTTTTCTAACCAATTCATCACCTCCACCAAACATAATATTTAAAACGAAAAAAGACGATATGACTATTAGAATAATAATTACTAACCCACCAAATTGTTTAGTGAATTCAGGTAAATTTTTAATCTTATCTAAGTTACTTTCTTTTGACATTTAATCTTGTAATTTACCATTTTTCCAAATTCCAGATTTCACTGATCCATCAGCCCAAGTAAAAGTTCCTTTACCATTCATAAATCCTTTGGCCCATTCACCTTCATAGGTAGAACCATCGGGAAAAGTTAAAATACCAATTCCACTCCATTCACTATTCTTGAATTCACCTTTATAAATATATCCATTGGGCCAAGTCTCAACACCTTGACCATTTTTTTTTGTACCTACCCACTCTCCTTCGTAAGTTGTTTTGTCAGTGTAAACCCACTTACCGAAACCATTTTCACAATTACCCTCCTTACATCCGGTGCTTCTAGCTAAAGCAACCGATGAAATTAAGAAACTTAAAATTATGGTGAGAAGAAATTTTTTCATCAGCATAGTTTACACAAAAACAATTAAAAAAAAATTAGACTTTTTTGTCATTTTCAGTGCAAGAATAAATAGAAATATATTTCTCAGAATTTTCACTTTTTATATTTTTGGTAATTTCGTGAATTAATTCCCCTGTTTTCCTAGTAATAATACCTGACTCAGAATAATTTTTTTCTTTATCGATAGATTTAAATAAAACCACATCTTTATTTACAACTTTTACATTTAATGATGCAGACTCAGAGAGAAATAATGTTAATCCTGTTATTAAAAGAGTTTGTGGTTTTTTTGATTGAATTTTAAATTTGTCTAAATCCTTTTCTTTTAAATCTTTTGCCAGAAAAGTTTGATAATTATATTCAGAATTTTTAATGATTTTTTTTTCTAGTGAACACTTGAATTCAAGATTAATGTCTTCATTAATATTTATATCTTTTGCTAAAACTCCATTAAAAAAAAAGAAATTAACAAATATAAAAAGTAATATTTTAATCATAAATTTTA
This sequence comes from uncultured Pelagibacteraceae bacterium, assembly GCA_902582605.1. Classification (GTDB taxonomy): domain Bacteria; phylum Pseudomonadota; class Alphaproteobacteria; order Pelagibacterales; family Pelagibacteraceae; genus Pelagibacter. Next base: position 127,197 of record CACHSP010000002.1, read on the forward strand.
TCTAAAAAAAAATCTCCCCCAACGTTGTTGGGAGAGATTTAAAGATTTAATAGCTCTTAACCTTATTTAGTAAAAGCTTGCCAAACTTTCTTATTGTCTGCTAACCATTTTTTAGCTGCATCCTCATGAGTCATTTTGTCAACGTCAACTAAAGCTGCCATTGCACCAATTTGACTTGTTGAGAACGAAAGTTTTTTAAATGCCGCTGCTGCTTTTGGATGAGTTTTTGGAAAGTCAGCATTAACTGCTTTTTTCAAATAACCATCTGGCGAACCACATTTTCCATCACCACCATCCTCTGGTCTACAACCAGCTGTGTATGGAGGAAAGTCGATAAATGTAAAACCAGCACCATCAGTAAAGTTTGGTGTCCAGTTAAAGATGATTGTTCCTCTTCCTTCTTTTTCAGCTGCAGCTAACTCTGCCCATAAAGCATCAGCACTTCCAGCAAATTTAACCCACCAAAGATCACCTAAACCTAAAGCGTCAACTCTTTGTGGAATTAAATCACCATGCCATGTTTGTGGACCTTCCAACATTCTTCCTTTTCCATTTGGAGAGTCAGGTGTTGTAAAGTTTTTTGCACAATCTGGATTTTTTAATGCTGTCCAATCTGGTAAACCAGGACATAATCCTTTTTCAGCAACCCAATTAGGATAACCCATATCCTCTAGAGTTCTTGCCTCATGATCTCCCCAATCTAACAAACCACCTTTATCCAGAGCAGTTGTGAATGATTTACCAAAAGCAGATTCCCATACCTCATGAGATATAGTTACATCACCAATTCTAATTGACTCGTATACTGCTTGAGAGTCAGCATTAACGTATTTTACGTTGTTACCCATACTTTCGAACATTCCACCAATAACATAGGCCATTACAATTTGACTTGACCAGTTATGTGTCGGAATAACGATGGGTTTTTTACTATCTGCATTTGCAATACCAGCAAAACTTACTGCTGAGATTATCATAGCAGATATAAATGATATTATTTTTCGCATTTATTCCCCTTTCTTAATATTAAGTGTGGATAGTATGTGCCTTAGTAAAATGATAGTCAACTAATAGATATTTATATAATATAATAATAGATATAAAAAATGTCGCTGACTACATTAGATATAAAAGAACCTGGTCTAAATATACTACCACCTGGAGTTGAAAGACACGTTGTAAACGCTGGTGGGCTAACTGGTTTACAAATTTTTCCAGATGACGAAATAGAAATCATTAATTATGAGGGAAATCAAATTTGTGAAATAATTTGTTTCGACAAAGATGGAAAATCTGAACTCGCAATTTTAAATTTGAAAGAAAATAGCGACAAAAGTTTTACTAAAGAGATTTTAAAAAAAAAGGATGAAAGTTCTTTAGCTACAAATTTTCAACTAAAAAAAAGAAATCTAGATTTAAATAAATCGCATTCTTCAATTTTATTTGATGAAAAAACACCTAGTGGTGAAAAGATTAAATTAAAATCTAAAGATAAGTGCTATGTTATTTTCTCTGCACCACAAAATGACATGTTGGTAAGTGAACAAAATCCATCTGGTGATTTAATATTATTTGTAAAAAGAGCTAAAATTACAAATGATAAAGAATTATCAATAATTCCTGACCCCGTTTTTGAGCCACATTACGAAAAAAATATTGATAGACAAACTGCTATTTCCTTTCAGGTAAAAGAAGGTGATTACATCCAAATTATTAGTCCAGCAGGTAGACAATGCTCTGACTTTGTTGCATTTGATACAAGAAAACTTGATAAAAAAATTGAAAAAGGACTTGATTGGCAGACCACACGAACCTTCATGGGTAATACTTTTCCTGGGCCAGGATTGTTCTCAAAATTTTATGACACAGATCACGAACCTTTAGTTGAAGTGATTAGAGATACAGTTGGTAAACATGATACATTTAATTTAGCTTGCACATCAAAATATTATGAAGATGCAGGTTATTTTGGTCATCCAAATTGTTCGGACAATTTAAATAATGCAATGGCGGAATATGGAGTTGAAAAACAAAAAGGGTGGCAAGCAATTAATTTATTTTTTAATACCTCAGCAACTGGTTTAAATTCTGTTATTTCTGATGAATCATTTGCAAGACCTGGAGATTATGTAATGTTTAGAGCATTAAAAGATTTAACTATTGGAACGACAGCATGTCCAAGTGATATTGATGCATGTAATTCATGGAATCCCACAGATATTTTTGTTAGAACCTATGACAAAAAAAAAGAATTTTCAAAATCATTTGCTTTTAGAATGAAAACAGACTCTGAAAAAAAACTTACTAGAAATTCTGGTTTTTATGAAAGAACATCAAAATTAACTAGAAATTTTATTGATGCTAGAGGTTTTTGGCTTCCAAATGATTACACAAAACATGGTGTGGTAGAAGAATATAATGCGTGCAGAGAGAATGCTGTTTTAATTGACTTATCATCATTAAGAAAATTTGAAATTATAGGACCAGATGCTGAAGAATTAATGAATTATACTTTAACTAGAAATATTAAAAAACTTGCTATTGGACAAATTGTTTATTCTGCAATGTGCTATGAAAACGGCATGATGTTCGATGATGGCACTTTATTTAGATTAAGTGAAACTGGATTTAGATGGATTTGTGGAGACGAGTATGCAGGAGAGTGGCTGAAAGAAATTGCTCAAAAGAAAAAATTCAAAGTAAATATAAAAAACTCAACAGATCAAATTAGCAATGTTTCCATTCAAGGACCGAAAAGCAGAGAAATTTTAAAAAAAATGATTTTTACACCTCCAACACAGCCTGCAATCGATGAGTTAGAATGGTTTAGGTTTTCAATTTGCAGAGTTGAAGAACTCCAAGGAATACCATTAATTGTCTCTAGAACTGGTTACACCGGTGAACTTGGTTATGAAATATGGTGCCATCCAAAAGATGCACCAAAAGTATGGGATAAACTTATGGAATATGGCAAAGATGATAATTTAATACCTGCTGGATTTGCCGCTTTAGATAAATTGAGAATTGAAGCAGGTTTAATTTTGTTTGGAAACGAATTTGATGGTCAACAGGATCCGTTTGAAGCTGGAATTGGTTTTGCAGTCCCTCTCAAATCAAAGGAAGAAGATTTTATTGGTAAAAGTGTTTTGAAAGAAAGAAAAGCAAATCCACAAAAAAAACTTGTTGGTCTTGAGTTAATTGGTAAAGAACCTTCAGGTCATGGTGACTGTGTACATGTCGGAAGATCTCAAGTAGGTGTAGTTACGAGTGGTTGTTTATCAACTACTCTCAATAAAAATATAGCTTTATGTAGAATTGATAATCAATATTCTGAAATAGGCACTGAGGTAGAGGTGGGTAAAATTGATGGTCATCAAAAAAGAATTTCTGCTAAAGTAGTTGCTTTCCCACACTTCGATCCTAAGAAAACTAGAGTTAGATCTTAATGCCCAAAACAGCAAAAGATTTATTAGAATTTTGGGAAGATCAGATGAAACTTTCTCACATGTCTAGTAACTATTTTTTTAGAAAATCACCTTCCCATTATCATATGATGCTTTTAGTTATGC
>CACHSP010000003.1 GCA_902582605.1 uncultured Pelagibacteraceae bacterium
TGATGAGGAAAGTGAATTAAATCCTTATTATCCAAGATTTAAATCTCATCAATTAGATATCACTGAGGAAAATGATATTTTTTTTGTCAATTACTCAACCCAAGGTATTGTTAAACTAAAAACATCTTCCCAAGATCAAGCATTAGAAATTGTAAGAAGAAGAATTGATGAGATAGGAACTAATGAACCCAATATTCTAAAAAGAGGAAACGACAGAATTCTTGTTGAATTACCTGGATTAGACGATCCGATGAGAATTAAATCATTGCTTGGTAAAACTGCAAATCTTACATTTAGATTTGTAACTAATAACGATCAAGACTCTTTTGGAGCGGAAAAACTTAGTTATGAAGATGTATCCGAAGAAGATGTTCTGGTAAGTAAAAGAATTATTTTAAGTGGAGATAATCTGCTAGATGCTCAACCAAGAATGGATAGTGAGACAAATGAAACAGTAGTTACATTTACACTCGATAGAGTTGGTGCTAAAAGATTTGGTAAGGCCACATCGACTGGTATTGGCAAACAATTAGCAATAGTATTGGATGGTAAAATTATAAGCGCACCAGTTATTAGAGATACGATTGCAAGTGGATCAGGTCAAATCAGCGGTGGATTCACTTTTCAATCAGCAACAGATTTAGCTCTTTTATTAAGATCTGGCGCATTACCTGCTCCTTTAAATATTATCGAGGAACGAACAGTTGGTCCTGACTTAGGACAAGACTCAATTAATGCAGGAATGATTGCATTAGCAATTGGTTTTGTATTAGTAATAGTATTTATCTTTGTGAAATATAAGATATTTGGCTTAATAACCAATATAACGTTAATAGTTAATCTTTTCTTACTCATTGGAATATTGACTATATTCGAGGCGACCTTAACTCTTCCTGGGATCGCTGGAATAATTTTGACAGTTGGTATGGCAGTCGATGCAAATGTTTTAATCTTTGAAAGAATTAAAGAAGAGCTAAAAAATGAAAAAAATAATTTAATAGCCTTTGATAGTGGTTACACAAAATCTAGAACCGCTATTCTTGATGCAAATATAACAACATTATTAGCTGCTATTATTTTGTTTTTTATGGGCTCAGGTCCAATCAAAGGTTTTTCACTTACACTTGGGATTGGAATATTTACAACATTATTTTCGGTGTATTTCATAGCGAGATTATTGACAGTTTTGTATGTTTACAGAAACAAAGAAAAAGAGGGTTTAATTTAGATGATTGCTTTTAACAAATACTATAATCAATTTAATATACTTTCTATATCCTTAGTCGTTATTTCATTATTTTTACTTACTTTCAAAGGTCTTAACTTTGGAATAGATTTTAAGGGTGGAACCTTAATTGAACTAAGATCAACTGATAGCAAAATTAATGTGTCATCTCTAAGAGATAATTTAAATTCTATGAATTTGGGTGACGTTTCAGTAAAAAATTTTGGCAATGAGACAGACTTTCTAATTAAATTTGAAATTAATAATAATAAAAATATTATCGAGGAAATTAAAGCAAATTTAGATAAATCATTTGGTAATACTTTTGATTTTAGAAGAGTTGAAAACGTAGGACCAAAAGTAAGTGCTGAGTTGCTTAAATCTGGAGTAATAGCTATCGCAGTGGCATTAACTTTAATGTTAATTTACATTTGGATCAGATTTGAATGGCAATTTAGTTTAGGAGCTATATTAGCTTTGTTTCATGACGTGTTGGTAACCCTAGGTTTATTTTCATTGCTTGGTCTTGAAATCAATTTATCTATTATTGCAGCTGTATTAACTATCGTTGGTTACTCCATGAATGATACAGTGGTTATTTTTGATAGAGTAAGGGAAAATTTAAGAAAATATTCTGACATTAAAATTTATGATTTAACTAATATCTCTATTAATGAAACATTATCTAGAACTTTAATTACATCAATAACGACTTTATTAGCTTTGCTATCAATATTTTTCTTTGGTGGTGAGATACTAAAAGGTTTTTCTTTGGCTATGATATTTGGTGTAATTTTTGGAACTTATTCATCTATCTATATTGCCAATACAGTCTTAGTTAGACTAAGAGTTTCACAAAAAACTGTTTTAAGAGAAGACGAAAGTAGTTAATAAAGGTTTTGAGCAGCTACCATAGTAAGCAGCATTGGTATTGACAACAAAGTATTAGTTCTCGAAAATAACATAGCTGTTCTTGCTGACTTGGCTTTTAGTTCAGGTTCACATTCAACAATACCTAAAGCTCTTTTTTGATTTGGCCATATTACAAACCATACATTAAATGCCATAACTAAGCCTAACCACATACCAATTCCTATAGCTGTGTGTTTTGGAATGCCAGATCCAATACTTAAAGTCATTGCATCATGTAAATATCCATTAAGACCTGCAAGTGCTAAACCTGATAAAACTGTGAACGCAGCACCCCATCTGAAATAAAATAATGCAGCTGGTGCAATTACTTTACCAATAGCTGGTTTCTGTTCATCTGGAATTTTTGCCATATTTGGAATTTGAACAAAATTAAAATACCATAATAAGCCAATCCACATTATACCAACTACCACATGCACAAATCTTGCAAACCAACTCCAAAATAGTGCATCGAAACTAAAACCATCATTTTGATAAAATAAGCCTAAAAACAACAGCACTGCGATGGCTAAAGAAACGTGAATAGTTTTTGATAAAGATGAAAGTAAATTCCCCATGATTAATTTTATACTGATTTAGAGTGAGATGACAATGGTATTTATTGTAAAAGATTTTTTAAAAATTTTCCTGTGTAACTTCCATTAACTTTACAAATTTCCTCAGGTTTTCCCTCAGCGATAATTTTTCCACCTTTTACGCCACCCTCAGGCCCCATATCGACAATATAATCTGCAGTTTTTATGACATCTAAGTTGTGTTCTATAACAACCACTGTGTTACCTAATGAAACAAATGTATGTAAAATTTCTAATAATTTTTTGATGTCGTGTTGGTGAAGACCAGTAGTCGGTTCATCTAAAATGTACATTGTTCTTCCCGTCGATCTTTTTGATAATTCTTTAGCTAATTTAATTCTTTGTGCTTCACCCCCTGATAGAGTTGTAGCTTGTTGACCAATTTTTATATAGCCTAGACCAACTTTTTTTAAAGTTAGCAATTTAGTCTTTATATTTGAAATATTTTCAAAATATTCGCAACCCTCATCAACGGTCATGTTTAAAACATCCGCAATACTTTTATCTTTGAATTTTATCTCTAAGGTTTCCCGATTATATCTGGTTCCTTTACACTCATCACATTGTATATAGACATCTGGGAGAAAATGCATTTCATAAGTAATAACTCCATCTCCCTCACAAGCTTCACACCTACCTCCTTTGACATTAAAAGAGAATCTTCCTGGTTTGTATCCTCTTGTTTTTGACTCGGGTAATCCTGTAAACCAATCTCTAATTGGCCCGAAAGCTCCAGTATAAGTTGCTGGATTTGATCTTGGGGTACGACCAATTGGTGATTGATCAATATCAATTATCTTATCGATTAATTCTGTGCCTTTGAAACCTTTGAATGGTTTTGGAATTTTTCTAGATTTATTATTATTCAAAGTTAAGTTTAATGCATTGTATAATGTCTGTAAAATTAATGTTGACTTACCACTTCCTGATACACCGGTGACACAAGTTAAACTACCTAAAGGTATTTTTAAATTAACATTATTCAAATTATTACCAGTGGCACCTGTTATTTCAAGAAACCTTCCATTTTTTGCTAATCTTCTTTTCTTTGGAACATCAATTCTTAATTTGTTTGAAAGATATTTTCCTGTGATACTAATTTTATTTTTTGTTATTTCATCAAAAGTTCCTTGCGCAACAACTTCACCACCTTTGTTTCCCGCTTCAGGACCAAGATCAATAATATGATCTGCATTTTCCATCGTTTCAGTATCATGCTCAACTACTATTACTGTATTTCCCAAATCTCGTAATCTTTTAAGAGCATTAATCAGTTTTACATTATCTTTTTGATGCAAACCAATAGATGGTTCATCTAAAACATATAACACTCCAGTTAAACCAGATCCAATTTGAGATGCTAAACGGATTCTTTGTGCTTCTCCTCCTGATAAAGTACCAGACTCTCTTGATAATGTTAGATAATCAAGACCAACATTTAAAAGAAAATTTAATCTTTCATTAATCTCTTTGAGGATATGTTCGGCAATTTTGACTTGTCTTTTATCTAAATTGAATTTTAAATTTTCAAACCATTTTGCAGCATCCAAAATTGATTTTTCAGTCACTTCACTAATGTGCAAGCCGTCAATTTTCACACATAATGCCTCATCTTTTAATCTATGACCATTGCATCTCTCACATTTAGTATCTGACTGATATTGGGCTATTTCTTCTCTTTTCCAATCACTATCAGTTTCTAAATATCTTCTCTCTAAATTATTTATTACCCCTTCAAATGTCTTTTTATGTGAGTATTTTTCATAACCATCGTCATATGAAAATTTGATTTCTTCATCATCAGATCCATAAAGAATAATATCCTTTATTTTTTTTGAAAGTTTTGACCATTTTTCATCTAACGAAAAGCCATAATGTTTTGCTAAAGAAGATAATGTTTGTGCATAATATAGAGTGGTAGTTTTAGCCCAGGGTTCAATAGCACCATCGGCAATACTTTTTTTATGATTTGGTACTACTAAATTTGGATCAACATTTAGTTTAATCCCAATTCCCTCACATTCCTCACAAGCACCAAAAGGACTATTAAATGAGAAAAGTCTTGGCTCAATTTCCTCGATTGTAAAGCCACTTTCAGGACATGCAAATTTAGTTGAAAATATTAATTTTTCTACTTTTCTATATTTTTTCGGTAAGGTTTCATCTTCATATTCGACGAATACTAATCCATTCGCTAAATTGACCGAAGACTCAATACTTTCAGCTAATCTGTTTCCTAAAGATGAATTTAGAACTATCCTATCGACCAGAATATATATGTCATGCTTAATTTTCTTATTTAATTCAGGAACTTTATCAATATCATAAATTACATCGTCTACTTTGATCTTTCGAAAACCTCTTTTTTTATAATTTAGGATTTCTTTTTTATATTCTCCCTTCCTTCCTCTGACTACCGGAGCGTAAATATATATAGTTGATTTTTTTGGTAGCTCTTTAATTTTATCCACAATCTGTGTAATTGTTTGTGATGTGATTGGTTTACCTGTAAAAGGTGAATAGGGTATACCCGCTCTTGCATACAAAACACGCATGTAATCATATATCTCAGTAACTGTAGCAACAGTTGATCTTGGATTTTTAGAAGTATTTTTTTGCTCTATCGATATTGCTGGGCTTAACCCCTCAATTAAATCAACATTTGGTTTTTTCATTTTATCCAAAAATTGTCTTGCATAAGCAGATAAACTCTCAACATACCTTCTTTGACCCTCTGCATAAACTGTATCAAAAGCTAAAGACGACTTTCCTGATCCTGATAGACCAGTTATGACAACAAATTTATCTTTGGGTATTTGTAAAGAAACATTTTTTAAATTGTGTTCTTTAGCTCCCTTAATAACTATCTTTTTCATCATAATTTTTGTTGCTTTGACTTAATAAAATTAATATTCAGAGTAAATTGTGGTATAGTTCTAATTAACAAATTTAACAAATATTAAAATATTATGGCTGGAAGTTTAAATAAAGTACTTTTAATTGGTCGTTTGGGCGCAGATCCAGAGATCAAACAAATGGTAAATGGGAAAAGTGTTGCAAGATTAAGTCTAGCAACAAGTCAATCTTGGAAAGATAAGAATACTGGTGAAAAAAAAGAAAAAACAGAATGGCACCGTATAGTTGTATTCAATGAGGGATTAGTAAATGTTGTTCAACAATATTTAAAGAAGGGAGCCCAAATATATGTTGAGGGACAATTAACGACTCGAAAATGGAAAGATGAGCAATCTGGTCAAGACAAATACTCGACTGAAATTGTTATTCAAGGATATAACTCATCTTTAACTATGTTAGGTGGAGGTAATTCAGGTGGGGGTATTTCAAATGATAATACTCAATCTAATAATGATGACATGTCACAAATTTCAAATGACATGGATGATGAAATTCCATTTTAATATTTATGCAAAAAACTGAAATTCCTGAGGATAAGAATATAAAATTAATCTCAATGCATGATGAGATGAGCTCATCTTATCTATCGTATGCAATGAGTGTTATAGTCAGTAGAGCACTTCCTGATATACGAGATGGTTTAAAACCAGTTCATAGAAGAATTTTGTATGCGATGTACAAAGGTGGATATGATTGGTCAAAACAATTTAGAAAATCTGCAAGAATTGTTGGAGATGTTATTGGTAAGTATCACCCGCATGGAGATCAATCAGTTTATGATGCTCTAGTAAGAATGGTTCAGGATTTTTCAATGAGCCTACCTTTAGTTGATGGACAAGGAAATTTTGGATCTATTGATGGCGATCCCGCTGCTGCGATGAGATATACAGAAACTAGATTATCTAAAGTTTCACAATATCTAATTGATGATATCGAAAAAAATACAATTTCATTTAAAAATAATTACGACGAAACAGAGAAAGAACCAACAGTTTTACCAGCTCAATTTCCTAATTTATTAGTAAATGGTGCAGGTGGGATTGCAGTTGGAATGGCAACTAGCATACCACCACATAATCTAGGTGAAATAATTAACGGGACATTAGCTTTAATTGAAAATAAAGATATTAAAATTAAAGATCTTATGAAGCACATACCTGGACCTGATTTTCCAACAGGAGGAGTAATAATTGGAAAAGATATGATTAAACAAGGTTATAACAAAGGCAGAGGTTCTTTTAAAATTAGAGGTGAAATTTCTATAGAAAGTTTAAAAAATGGAAGAGAAAGATTGGTTATCACATCAATTCCTTATCAAGTTAATAAATCTGTTTTGAATGAGAGAATTGCTCAACTTGTTAGAGAAAAAAAAATTGAGGGTATAAGAGATATAAGAGATGAGTCTAATCGAGAAGGAATCAGAGTTTCAATAGATTTGAGAGGTGGGGTAGAACCCGAAACAGTAAAAAGACAACTTTACAAGAACACACAAATTGAAAGTTCATTTGGATTTAATACACTTGCAATAGTTGATGGCAAACCTGAAACTTGTAACTTAAAAGATTTCTTATCAAATTTTTTATCCTTTAGAGAGGACGTTGTAGTCAAAAAAACAAAATTCGATTTACAAAAAGCAGAAGAGCGAGCACATATCTTAATAGGTTTATCAGTATCAGTTGAAAATTTAGACAAAGTTATCAAAATAATCAGATCATCAAAAAATCCAGAAGATGCAAAGAAATCTCTTTTACAAACCAAATGGAAAATTAATAAGTCAAAAAAATTAATTTCACTTGTAGAAAGTTCAAAATCAAAAACTTTATACTCCTTATCAACTTTACAAGTGAATGCTATTTTAGAATTAAGATTACAAAAACTGACAGCATTAGGAATAAATGAAATTGAAATAGAAATTAAGAAGTTAGCTGAATTAATTACGAAATATAAAAAAATAATTTCGTCTAAAAAAGAATTGTTAAAAGTTATTAGCGAAGAGTTAAAGAATATTAAAGATAAATATTCATTACCTCGAAGAACTAAAATAATTGATGCTGTATTAAATTACGATATAGAAGAAACCATTCAAAAACAATCTGTATTGATTACAGTTACATTACAGGGTTACATCAAACGTGGATCTTTGAATAGTGTTAAGACACAAAAAAGAGGAGGTAAAGGAAAAACTGGCATGACTACTAGAAACGAAGACTCTGTAGTCCAAACTCTATCAGTCAATACACATACCTCAGTTTTGTTTTTCTCTACAGAAGGTTTAGTTTATAGAATAAAAGCCTGGAAAATACCTGAGGGATCTTCAGTTTCTAAGGGAAAATCGTTGTTTAATATTCTTCCACTAAAAAACCATCAGTCAATAAGTTCTATTATGCCTTTTCCCGATAATGAATCTGAAATGAAAAATTATCAAATTGTGTTTGCTACTGCTCAAGGGAAAATCAGAAAAAATAGTTTAGAGGATTTTTCTTCAATTAATACATCTGGAAAAATTGCAATGAAATTAGACAATAATGATAAAATTGTAGGAGTTAAAATTTGCAAGGATGATCAAGATATAATTTTAAGTACCAAATTAGGAAAATGCATACGTTTTGAGTCTAAAAAATTGAGAGTTTTTAAGGGCAGATCCTCTAAAGGGATTAAAGGTATTGTTTTGTCTCCAAACGATCAAATTGTCTCTCTTTCGATTATAGATAATGATAAATCAAAAAAAAATGGGAAGAAATCAAAAGATGAGCAATCAGAATTAAAAGCTAAAGAAAAGTTCATATTATCAATAACAGAAAATGGTTTTGGTAAAAAAACTAGTCATACGGAATATAGAGTAACTAATAGAGGTGGGAAGGGAATTATCGGAATTATAAATTCACCAAGAAATGGAAATATCTCATCCTCTTTCCCTGTATATGATGGTGATGAAATACTTATATCCACTAACAAAGGAAGAGTAATACGTGTAGCGGTAAAAGAAATTAGAACTGCGGGTAGAAATACTCAGGGTGTTAGGATTATTAAATTAACTGGAGAAGAAAAAGTTGTTTCAGCTGATAAAATAGATGATAACTTAGTTTAATGAATAAAGTTGCAATCTATCCTGGAACATTTGATCCAATTACGTTTGGCCATATTGATGTTATTAAAAAAGGTTTAAAACTTTTTGATAAGATTGTTGTTGCAGTATCTAACGTTGAAAATAAGGATTATTTATTCGATTCTGATGAACGAATTGAAATTGTAAAAAAAGCTTTGTTTTATGATTTGAAACTGAACAAAAAAAAAGTTGTCGTAATTTCTTTTAGCTCTTTAACCACTGAATTATGCAAAAAATATAAATCAAATATTATTTTAAGAGGATTAAGAGCAGTTTCAGATTTTGAATATGAATTTCAACTAGCAGGGATGAATAGAAAATTAAATAAAAATATTGAAACTCTTTTTTTAATGTCTGATGTTGAAAATCAGATTATTTCATCAAGATTTGTTAAAGAAATAGTAAATTTAAAAGGTGATATCAAAAAATTTACTACCAAAAGTACAATTAAATTACTAAAAAGAAAATATGAATAAAATTTTAATAAATATATTTATTTTCTTTTTTTTAACCATAAACCAAGTAATGTCAGAGGAGAATATTATGATTTTGAAACTTAAAGATGGAGATGTTAAAATTGAATTATTTGAAGATGTAGCACCTAATCATGTTAAAAGAATTAAAGATTTAGCCAATAGCGGTAAATATGATAATGTTGTTTTTCACAGAGTTATTGATGGTTTCATGGCACAAACTGGTGATGTAAAATTTGGAAATTCATCATCAAGTGATTTTAATTTAAGAATGGCAGGAATGGGAGGATCAGATTTACCAGACTTAAAACAAGAATTTAATAATTTACCTCATGACAGAGGAACTTTATCTATGGCTAGATCACAAGATCCAAATAGTGCAAATAGCCAATTTTTCATTTGTTTTAAACCTGCTCCTTTTCTAGATAACCAATATACAGTTTTTGGAAAAGTGATCGAAGGAATGGAATTTGTTGATAAAATTAAACGTGGTGATGAAAACAATAATGGTGCCGTCACAGACCCAGATAAAATAATTAGTTTTAAATCATTATAATATTTAATGGCATTAAAAGAATTTGCCTTTAAATTATTGAACAAAGATGGCTATGCAAGAGAAGGAATTATAGAAACGCATAGAGGTATTATTAGAACACCTGCTTTTATGCCAGTTGGAACTCAGGCAACTGTAAAAGCTTGTACGATTGACGATATTAAAAAAACTGGCTCAGATATAATTTTAGCTAATACATATCATTTAATGATCCGTCCAGGAGTTGAACGAATTCAAAAAGCTGGCGGATTACATTCCTTTATGAATTGTGATTTACCAATACTTACTGACTCGGGTGGTTTTCAAGTAATGTCTCTTTCAAAATTAAATAAAATAGATCGAGAAAAAGGTGCAATTTTTAACTCTCATGTTGACGGAAAAAAATTTTATTTGAGCCCTGAAGAAAGTATAAAAATTCAACTTGGCTTGAACTCAGATATTGTAATGATCATGGATGAATGTCCAAAGAAAACGGATGACTATGAACTGATTAAAAAATCAATGGAACTATCATTATATTGGGCTGATAGATCCAAAAAAGCCTTTGGAAAAAATCCTCATAAAGCTCTTTTTGGCATAGTCCAAGGAGGCCTTTTTAAAGATTTGAGACTTTTGTCTCTAAAAGGTTTGTTAAATCTAAATTTTGATGGATATGCCATTGGTGGTCTTGCAGTTGGTGAAACACAAGAGGAAATGTTTAAAGTTTTGGATGACATTAAGGAAAATCTTCCAGAAAATAAACCACATTATTTAATGGGTGTAGGCACACCTTCTGATATTTTAGGAGCAGTTAAAAGAGGAATAGACATGTTTGATTGTGTAATGCCGACTAGATCAGGGAGAACAGGTCTGGCCTTTACATGGAATGGAAGAATAAATATTAAAAATAATAAATATCAAAACGATAATTCACCACTTGATGAAAAGTGTAAAAATTTAAATTTAAACAAATATTCAAAAAATTATTTGAATCATTTATTTAATACTAATGAAATTTTAGGATCAATGCTATTAACGTTAAATAATATCAACTTTTATCAAGAATTAATGAGCGAAATAAGAAAAAATATTCAAAAAGGCACTTTTAATGAATTTCATGATAAATACATAGATAAGTTGTGATAAAGAAACTATATGTCTCATCAATTCCTATTTGAAATATTATAATAAATATGTATATACGAAGTAATTTTGGGCCGTTAGCTCAGTTGGTAGAGCAATTCCCTTTTAAGGAATGGGTCGATGGTTCGAGTCCATCACGGCTCACCATTAATTAATACTTATATTTTAATTGGTGGGTAATCTAAAATTATACTATTAGTCCACTCGTTTATTTTTTTTATTCTATTTTCTGGTAAGGGATGTGTACTCAGAAATTCAGATTGTTTTTTACCCTTATTAAATTTTTTCATCCTTTCCCAAATTTTAGGTGTTTCTCTTATATCGTAACCAGATAAAGAGGCAAAAATCATACCCAAGTAGTCAGCTTCAGTTTCTTGCTTTCTGTTAAAAGGATTCATTATTCCTAGTTGAGAAACCATACCAATAGTATTCATTCCGGTTGTTCTATTAACTTGAGATAATTTTCCACCAGACAATACATCAACGATATTTGTGCCAACGTTTATAGCAACACTTCTACTTGCTCGTTCTACGGAGTGTTTAGCCACAGCATGGGCAATTTCATGACCCATGACAGCAGCCAATCCATCAGTATTTTTGGTGACTTCAAATATGCCTGAAAAAACTGCAATTTTACCTCCTGGCATACAAAATGCATTTCTCATATTTTTTTTATCAATTAATATATATTCCCAATCAAAACCAACTGTTGGGTCATCAAGTTTAGATTGATAAAAATATTCTCCTATGGAATTTTCCATTCTTTTACCAATTTCTTTTATTTGAATAAGTTTTGGTCCTGTTATAAGTTTTTCTTTTTCTTTAATTTTTTCAAAAATTTGAGCTGCCCGAGCATTTAATTTAGTCTCAGAGATTAGTTTTAATTGTTTTCGATCAGTGATTGGTGCTGTAGCACATGAATTCAGAGCTAAACTACAACAGGTACAACCAACATAAGTTAAGAATTTTCTTCTATCCATTTGTAATTATCATTGATAATATATTTTAAAATGAATCTAAATAATAAAATATTAGTATTTTTATTTATTATCGCGATTTCTTTTGTAGTTTACTCGAGTTTTAAATAAATTTTATGAAAAAGGATAAAAAAAAACGATCAATTACTCTTATTCTTAGAAATTATTTTATAACGGGTGTAGTGGTATTAATTCCTATTGGTTTTACTTTATATTTAAGTAAAATTTTAATTGGAATTTCTTCTAGAATAATTCCAGAAAATATAAATCCTAATAACTACTTACCTTTTGCAATACCTGGAATAGAAATAATTATTTCTGTTGTTTTTATAACTGTTGTTGGAGGCTTATCATTATCCTTTTTAGGTAAACGAATTCTAAAACTTATTGACGATCTATTTAAAAGAATTCCTGTTTTAAGAACTATTTATTCGGCAATAGTACAAATGACCGAAACATTTTCTAATAAAGATGACAATGATAAAAAAAGTGTTGTTTTAGTGGAATATCCAAGAAAAGGTGTTTGGGCTGTTGGATTTGCAACAAAAGAAAATAAAGGTGAAATGGCTGAAAAAACAAATAAAAAATTAATAAACGTATTTGTTCCAACTACACCAAATCCTACAAGTGGTTTTTTACTAATGTTTCCTATAGATGAAGTTATTTATCTGAATATGACATTTGAAGAGGCATCTAAATTTATTGTTTCTGCAGGAACATCCACAGGTAAGAATTAAGCTATATCGTTAATAATATCTGCACGATCATATAGTTTAATTAATGGTTTAAATCTCCCTATATCCTCTTTTTCATTTTCAATTCTTTTAATTTCTTTTTCAGCTAAAATAAAAAGATTATGATTATGTATTGGATCTGCCAATTTAAAGTTTTTTATTCCACTTTGTTTAAAACCTAGAATATCTCCAAAACCTCTTAATTTCATATCCTCTTCAGATATTTTAAATCCATCATTAGAGTTTTTTAATATATTAATTCTTTTTTTAGCATTTTCACTTAGATTTGACTTAAACATTAATATACATGAAGACTCTTTGTTGCCTCTTCCAACTCTACCTCTAAGTTGATGTAATTGAGACAAACCAAACTTATTTGCATTTTCTATTATAATTACATTTGCATTAGGAAAATCTATACCAACTTCAATGATAGTAGTTGAAACTAATATCTTAAATTCATTTCTTAAAAATTTGTTTAAGATTTTCTCTTTTTCCTCGATGGTTATTTTTCCATGGAGTAAATAAACCTCATTTGGAAAAATTTTTTTTAGATATTCAGACTTTTTAATCGCTGAAGAATGATCAATTTTTTTTGACACTTCTATAAGAGGGCATACCCAAAAAATTTGATTTCCAAGTCGTATTTCTTTCTTAATAAATTTAATAACATCCTCAATCTTACTTTCAATTTTACTATAAGTTTTAACAGGTTTTCGGTTATTCGGTTTTTCTTGTATAATTGAAAGATCCATATCTCCGTAAATAGTCATTGTTAAAGTACGTGGAATTGGTGTTGCTGTCATTAAAAGAACATCACAATCTTTCCCAGCTTTATCAGATAATTTTTTTCTCTGACTAACTCCAAATTTGTGTTGTTCATCAATTATTATTAAACCTAGTTTTTTGAATTCTACTTTTTTTTGAAATAAGGCATGCGTCCCAAAAATAATATCTATTTCTTTTTTAATAAGTTTATTTAAAATTTTTTTCTTATCTTTGTATGATGATTTTCCAGAAAGTAATTCTATCTTAATATTTTTTGGATATATTTTTTTTGCTAATAAAAAATGCTGTCTTGCTAATATTTCAGTAGGAGCCATTACTGCTACTTGAAAATCAGAACTGATGGTATTGAATGCAGATAATAATGCCACAATTGTTTTACCACTACCAACATCACCCTGAAGTAATCTGAACATCTTGTTATCTGAGCACAAATCTTTGTTAATCTCATTTAATGTTTTAGTTTGATCATTGGTTAAGGAAAAATCTAATTTTGATATTATTTCAGCTTGTTTTTTAATATCGAATTTTTTCTTTGTTTTTTTTATTTTTTTGATCTTTTTTCTAATTTCTGAATTAACTAAAAAAGTTGAAAAAATTTCATCAAAAGCAAGTCTTTGATAGAAATTTTCCTTGAATTTACCAATGTTTTCTGGATCGTGTAATTTTTTGATTGAGTCATTCCAACCAATATTACCAAAATTTTTTAATATATCTTTTGAGTGCCACTCATCAATCTTAGGTAAATTTTTAATAATTTGAAATATTATTTTATTATAAACCTTTTCACTAATTCCCTCAGTTAATGAATAGGTATTATGCTTTTGTTTTATTATAGATGAGTCTTCTGAAATATATTTAGGATTTGTTAATTGATATTTATTTCGAAAGTATTTAATTCTACCACTAATTGTTACTTCTTTTCCAATAGGTAATATTTTTCTAATATATCCTTCGTAACTATTAAAAAAAACACAATCTATTTCACCAGTTTCATCTTTGCATAAAACTCGATTTGGTAAGTTTCTTACTCTTGGAAATGAATATTTTTGAGGAATTATAGTTATAGTTTGTATCTCATCTATTTTTAAATCTTTAATTTTCGAAGATAAACTTCGATCTGTATAAGATTTTGGTAATTTCCATAACAGATCAAAAATACTATTAATTTTTTTTCTTTTTAATAATTTTGATGTTTTTAAACCAACACCTTTTATAGATTTAAGGTCAGATAATAAATATTCATAATTTCTTTTAATATCCATAAACTAATATTATATTCCTAATATGACCGCTGATATAGAACAAATAAAAAAAAAAATTATATACAGATCAAATTATCGCGGTACGAAAGAAATGGATAAACTTTTAGGAGCATTCACTAATAAATACATAGATCAATTAAATGTTGAAGATTTAAATGAATTAATAAAATTCTTAGAAATAGATGATAATAATCTTTACAATTTTTATAATGGTTTAAAAACCAACATTGAATTTGAAGATAACAAAATTAATAATTTATTTAAAAATTTTAAATATTAACAATTATATGGCGGAGAGACTGGGATTCGAACCCAGGAAAGAGTTGCCCCTTTGCCGGTTTTCAAGACCGGTGCTTTCAACCGCTCAGCCATCTCTCCGTGTAAAAGCTTTTATAATTAAAAATATTTAATTCAACAATAAAATAGTCTAATTACTCATGATATTTTATTCATTTAATTAGTATGAAAAATGATTTTAACAAAGGTTTAATATTAACTTCTTTAGGTTCTTTTTGGTGGGGATTTATTGGAGTTATATATTTTGAGTCAGTTTCTTTTATTGGTCATAATGAATTAGTTGTTCACAGATGTTTGTGGACAGCAATAATGTTAATTTTTACCACAACATTTCTGTCTAAATGGAAAATTTTTTTAAAAGAAGTAAAAGATAAAAAAAAATTAATTGCATTATTTTTGTCTGGTTTTTTAATTTTTGTTAATTGGTCTATATGGATATATGCTGTTGCATCAGAAAGGATTATTGATGCTAGTTTTGGTTATTTTATAATGCCAATAATTAGTGTTCTTTTGGGGTATATTTTTTTTAAAGAGGAACTAAACAAAAAAAGGATTTTTTCAATTATTCTAGTTTTTGTCTCAATATTAATTTTAATTTTTTTTAATCTTAAATCATTACCATGGGTTGGTCTCATTGTAGCTTTTAGTTGGGCTTTTTATAATTTAGTTCGAAAAAAAATCGAAATTGATACCGATATTGGGTTGCTAATTGAAAGTTTATATATTTTCCCTTTTGCTTTAGTTGCATTTTATATAATTGCAAATAATGGTCTAAACGACTTTAACTTAAGTAATCCAGGATTAAGTCTATATTTACTTTTAGCTGGTCCAATGACTGTGATTCCTTTGTTTCTATATGTAAGAGGGGTTGAGTTAATTGGATTAGGCCCTACCGGAATGATATTTTATATAACGCCAACATTACAGTTCATTTTAGGTTATTTTTATTATGGAGAAGATTTTTCATTAGTTAAATTTCTAAGTTTTATTATTATTTGGATTGCTGTAATTATATATTTAAATGACTTATATGAAAAAAATTAAAATTTTTTTTTTAATTCTATTTTTTTTAAATTCCAACTTATTTGCAAATGAGAATACAGATTTTGAAAAGTGGAAAAAAGATTTCAAACAAAGAGCTTTAGCAAATAATATTTCTGAGAAAACTTTTGATCTGGTAATGACAGATACTAAGTTCTTAGCAAATGTTATAAAATATGACAGATACCAGCCTGAATTTTATGAAGACACCAAAACTTATATATCAAAGAGATCTTCTACAAAAAAATTAAATAAAGGTATCGACTTCTATTTAAATAATAAAGATTTGATTAATATTGTTGAAAATAAGTTTAAAATTGAGAAGGAACTTCTATTGTCATTGATGGGCATTGAAACAAATTATGGAACTTATGTTGGAAAAATGGATATCCTTTCTTCACTAGCAACTTTAAGTTATGATGAAAGAAGATCTGAATTTTTTACTAAAGAGCTTTTAATCTTATTGAAATTAATTGATGAAAATCAGATAGATTATAAATCATTATATGGTTCATGGGCAGGTGCATTTGGTTTTTTTCAATTCATGCCCTCAACCATAAAAAATCACGCAATTGATTTTAATACTGATAATTATATTGATTTAAAAAATTCTCATGATGCTTATGCTTCAGCAGCTAATTATCTTAAAAAAATTGGTTGGAAAAAAGACTCACCTTGTTTTTATAGAATAGATCTTAAAGAAGATATTCCAAAAAAATATTTGAATGTTTCTGCAAAAAAACTCCAAAATAAAAAAAAATTAGGATTTTTTAAAAAATATATTGATAATTATGATGATTTAAGCTTTCTAAAATCAAATTATAATGTTGCAATAATAACTCCAGACAAAGATATTATTCCTGGTGCAGATACTTTAAATCCTGCATATATTGTATTTGATAACTACGAAATAATTCTCCAATGGAATAGATCTCTAAGATTTGCTTTAGCTGTTTGTACCTTAAAAGATAAATTTAAAAATGAATTATAAAATTTTATTAATATTTCTGTTATCAATATTTTTAATAGGTTGTGAACAAGTAGCAATTAAGACAGATAAAATTGAAACAAAAATAGAGAAAAAATATAGTAATAGTGGCTTTGCTTTAATTTTCGACGAAAATGTAAAAAAAATTAAAAGATTAGATGATAGATCATTAATGATTCATCATAAATTACTTAAAAGAAAATCTGCTGTTAAGATTACAAATCCAAAAAATGGAAAGTCTTTAATTGCAGAAGTAAAATCCAATAACCAAAAATTTTCAGATTTTTACAATTCTGTTATATCTAGAAGAATTGCTGAAGATTTAGATCTTGATTTAAATGAACCCTTAATAGAAATAGTGTTAATATCTAGAAATTCTACTTTTATTGCAAAAAAAAGTAAAACTTTCGATGAGGAAAAAAACGTTGCAGAAAAGGCGCCAATTGATGGTATTCAAATTAATGATTTAAGCAAAACTAAGAAAAAAGAAAAAAAAACAACTAAAGAAAAATTTTCTTACTCAATAAAGATTGCTGATTTTTACTATAAATCTACTGCCAAAATGATGATTTCTAGAATCAAAGATGAAACTTCTATAAAAAACTCTAAGATAAAAAAATTATCTCAAACTAAATTTAGAGTATTAATAGGTCCTTTTAATGATATAAAAAGTTTGAAAGAGTCATTTGAGAAGTTAAAATCTCTTAATTTCGAAAACTTAGAAGTGCTAAAAAATGTTTAAAAATTTTCTAATTACAATTCTTATAACTTTTTTTATTTCCAATAGTGCAAATTCTAATATTGAGATAAAAGCAAGAACAGCAATTTTACAAGATTTTTTGTCGGGTGAAATTTTATACGAAAAAGAACCAGACAGATCAATTTATCCTGCTTCAATGACAAAAATAATGACCTCCATAATAGCTTTTGATTTAATTAAATCAGGCGATTTAACTTTAGATGAAAAATTTATTATTTCAGAGAAAGCTTGGCGGCTATCAACTTCTGGATATTCTTCAATGTTTGTTATGGTTAATGATGAGGTGAGTGTAGAAAATTTACTTAGAGGTATTATTGTTGCCTCAGGAAACGACGCTTGTGTTGCATTAGCTGAAGGGATAGCAGGCACAGAAGAGGAATTTGCTATTATGATGACTTCCAAAGCACAAGAAATTGGTATGAGCAATACAAATTTTGCTAACTCATCTGGAATTAATGATCCTGACAATTATTCAACAGTAAAAGATATAATGATAATGTCTCATTATTTAATTAAAAACTATCCAGAATATTATGAATGGTTCAGTGAAAAAGAATTTACATGGGATAGAACTGGTGGTGATCCAATTACTCAAGGAAATAGAAATCCACTTCTATATAAAAATATTGGTGCAGATGGAATTAAAACTGGATATCTAGCAGTGGAAAAATATTCTTTAGCATCATCATTAGAAAGAAAAGGCAGAAGGCTAATTGCAGTAGCTAGTGGTTTCGAAACTAAAAATTCTAGATCTAGAGAGAGCTCAAAACTATTGACATATGGTTTAACGAATTTTGATTTAGTAGAAATAAATAAATCGGGAGAAGATTTTGATAGCATTGATGTTTGGTTAGGAAAAAAGGATTTTGTTAAAGTTTATACTAAAGAAGATATCTATAAAATTATTAAAAAAGGTAAAAAAAAATTGTTAAAAGTTAAAATGTTATATGAAGGACCTGTGGAAGCTCCAATTAGTAAAGATCAAGTTTTAGCAAAATTAAGGATTATTTATGATGATGAATTAATTGATGAATATGATCTTTTGGCAAAAGAGCAAGTGAACAAAGTAAATATTTTTTCAAGGTTAATGAAATCCTTAAATTATTTGATTTGGGGTGATGTCTAAAAAAATTGTTATAGCCTTTGAGGGTATTGAAGGTAGTGGAAAAACTTTTCATATTGATAATGTTTCTAAATATTTAAAAAGAAAAAAAATACCTCATATAAAGTTAAGAGAGCCTGGAGGAAATAAGAACTCTGAAAAAATAAGAAAATTAATTTTAGATAAGAAATCCAATTTTAAAAAAAAAACCGATTTATTACTTTATTTAGCGGCCAGAAGCGAAAATATGGACAATTTGAAAAAAAATTTTAGAAAAAAGATAATTTTACTTGATAGGTTTACCGACTCTACCATTGCCTATCAACATTTTGGAATGGGTGTAAATTTAGATATTATTAAAAAGATTAATAATCATATTTTAAAATCATTTAAAGTAGATTTTACATTTTTAAGTATTGTTAATATAAACAATATGCAAAAAAGATTGAAACAACGAAAAAAACTTAATCGTTACGATACATTCAAAGAAAAATTTTATAAAAAAGTACAAAATGGTTTTTTAAGAATATCAAAAAATAAAAAAAGATATAAAATAATCAATTCAAACCTTCCA
This sequence comes from uncultured Pelagibacteraceae bacterium, assembly GCA_902582605.1. GTDB lineage: Bacteria > Pseudomonadota > Alphaproteobacteria > Pelagibacterales > Pelagibacteraceae > Pelagibacter. The sequence continues at coordinate 19,428 of CACHSP010000003.1, forward strand.
ATAGAATTAAACAAAAAAATCATAATTGATAAAATTGAAAAATTATTAAAATGAATTTATATCCTAACAGCCAAACAAATCTTTATGGATTACAGGATAACTTTTTATTTTTTGCTAAATTATTTGATCAAAAAAGATTACCATCAAAGATTTTATTAACTGGTCAAAAAGGTATTGGCAAGTGTACTCTCGCTTATCATTTAATTAATTTTGTTTTATCAAAAGATGAAAAAATGCCTTATGATTTAGTTGAATTTAAAATAAATTTTGATAATCGCTCATTTAAGTTAATTCAAAATGGTTCTTGTCCAAATTTCAATTTAATAGACATTAATCTTGATAAAAAAAACATAGATATAGAACAAATTAGAGAATTAATAATTCAACTCAATAAGTCTTCATTCAATAATAAGCCAAGATTTGTTTTAATTGATAATATTGAATATTTGAATTTAAATTCAGTAAATGCGCTGTTAAAAACGTTAGAGGAACCTAATGAGAATATATTTTTTATTTTAATAAATAGTAATAAGAAAATAATTCCAACACTTCTATCTCGTTGTATTAATTTCAATATATCCTTAGAAAAAGATAAGGTTAATGAAATATGTTCACTTCTTTTTGATAATGATATCGATAATCTCATAAATAAAGATTTATTAAATTATTATTCTACTCCTGGAGAAATTTATAATCTTTTAAAATTTTCTGAAGAAAAAAAAATTGATTTAAAAGACATAAATTTAAAAGATTTTTTATTAAAATTGATAAGTGAAAATATTTATAAGGATGATAAGCAATCTAAAACATTTGTTTACAATGTTCTTGAAATATTCCTGATAAAAGATATTTCATTTTCAAATTCAGATATTTACAATTATTTTTTGAAAAGAATAAATGATTTTAAGAAATTCAATTTAGATGATGAATCTTTATTTTTAGAAATAAATTCAAAGCTTTTAAATGAATAAAAATTATTATATTACAACACCCATTTATTATCCCTCAGCCAAACCACATATGGGACATGCTTATTCGAGTATTATTGCTGATTTTTTTGCCAGGTTTAAAAGAATAGATGGATATAAAGTTTATTTTCTGACTGGAACTGATGAGCACGGTTTAAAAATTCAAAGAGCTGCTGAAAAAAAAGGAGTTGAACCTCTAGCGTTCTGCGATGAAATTAGCAAAACATTCAAGAATTTATCAAAAACTCTTAATTTAACAAATGATGATTTTATAAGAACTACTGAGTCTCGACACAAAAAATCTGTCCAATATTTGTGGGAAGAATTAAAAAAAAATGATGACATTTATTTATCAAAATATTCTGGTTGGTATTCAGTATCGGATGAGGCGTTCTACAATGAGGATGAGATTGAAGATCTTGATAATAAAAAAGTGGCCATATCATCTAAATCTCCTGTTGAATGGGTTGATGAGGAATCTTATTTTTTTAGATTGTCTAAGTGGGAAAAGCCGTTATTAGAATTTTATGAAAAAAATCCTGATTTTATTTCTCCAGCGTCTAGAAAAAATGAAGTCATAAGTTTTGTTAAAAGTGGATTAAAAGATTTATCAGTGAGTAGAAAAAGTTTTTCTTGGGGTATTAAAGTTCCGAATGATAATGAACACGTAATATATGTGTGGTTAGATGCTCTCACTAATTATATTAGTGCTTTAAATTATCCCAATAAAGATGATGAATTATATAAAAAATTTTGGCCAGCATCTGTTCACTTGATTGGAAAAGATATATTAAGATTTCATGCAATATATTGGCCTGCGTTCCTATTGGCTGCAAAAATTACTCCTCCAAAAAAAGTTTATGGACATGGATGGATATTATCTAATGAGGAAAAAATGTCTAAATCAAAAGGAAATATATTGGATCCATTAGAAATTATAAAACAATATGGACTGGATCCTTTGAGATATTATTTAATAAAAGAAGTTTCATTTGGAAATGATGGTAATATTTCTCAAGAAAGATTAGAAGATTGTATTAATAGTGATTTAGCCAATAATTTTGGTAATTTATGTCAACGTGTATCTGCATTTGTTATTAAAAATTGTGATAGCAAGGTGCCAGAAAAAATTAAATTTGAGAATGATGATATAAAAATTTTAGATGAATATAGTCAGAATTTGGATAAGTTGAGATCGGAAATAGACAATCAAAATATTAACTATTATATTGATTATATTGTAAATCGATTATTTGAAGCCAATAAATATTTTAATGACCAGGAGCCGTGGAAAAAAAAAGATGATAAAATTAGGTTAAATACAATAGTTTATACAACTCTTGAAATTGTTAGAAAAGTAACTTTTTTATTATATCCAATTATTCCGCAATCATCTATTAAAGCACTAAAAATTTTCAATCTTGAAGAAAAAGATGTAATTTTTCAGTCAATTGGAAATAATGAATTTTTAAAAAAAGGAAGTGCTATTAATAAAATTGATATATTATTTAACAAAATAGAAAAAGAAAATGATTGATTCACATTGTCATCTAGATCATGAGCCGTTATTTAGTGATTTAAATAATGTTATACAGCGATCAAAAGAAATTGGTGTAAAAAAATTATTAACAATTTCAACATCTATTGAAAGCTTTTCCAGAGTTAAAGACATTGTAAATAAAGATGAAATTATATTTGGTACAATTGGAATTCACCCGCATGAAACAGACAAAAATAATGTTAACTCAGAATTTTTTACAAAAAATTTAAATGAAAATAAAAAAATTATTGGTGTAGGGGAAACTGGTCTTGATTTTTATTATGATAATTCAGATAGAGATAAACAAATAAAAAGTTTTAAAATACACATTAAAGCTGCATTAGAAGCAAATATACCATTAATTATTCATTCAAGAAATGCCGAAGAAAAAACTTACGAAGTATTAAATGAATATAAAGATGAAAAGTTAAAAATTTTGATGCATTGTTTCACAGGATCTCAAAAATTTGCAGAAAAGCTTTTAAAATTTAATTCTTATTTTTCTGCAAGTGGTATTATCACTTTCAAAAATTCTGTTGATCTTCAAAATACATTTAAGTCTCTTCCATTAGATAGAATTCTCATTGAAACAGATAGTCCTTTTTTAGCTCCAGTGCCAAATAGAGGAAAAAAAAATGAACCATCATTTATAGATTTTACTGCAGCCAAACTTGCAGAAATAAAGGGCATTGAAAAATCTGAACTTATCAAAATTACCACTAATAATTTTAATAATCTTTTTTTTAATTAAAATTATATGAAGTTTATAATACTTGGTTGTGGTAGTTCAATGGGTGTACCAAGACCAGATGGCTTTTTTGGTAATTGTGATCCTAAAATCAAGAAGAATTATAGAACACGATGTTCTGCACTATTAAAAACCTCTAATCAAAATATATTGATTGATACTTCACCTGATTTACGTCAACAATTATTAAGACATAAGATTAAAAAAATAGATAAAGTGCTTTTTTCACACATGCATGGTGATCAAACACATGGAATAAATGATTTAAGATCATTTTATATAAGTAGCAAAAATCAAATCGATGTATATGCTGATCCATTTACTTCTAAATATTTAAAAAATAGTTTTTCATATATATTCAAAAGTTACTCTAGAGAGTATCCTGCTACTTTAAAATTGCATAAATTACCTAAAACCTTTTTTACATCTAATAATAAGAAAAAAATTTATGTTAAATCAATTGAAGTTGAACACGGAAAAGTTAAATCTAATTGCTTTATTATTGACAAGAAATTGGCTTACATTAGCGATGTAAGTAAAATTTACACTAAAGATTTTAGATATTTCAATAATTTAAAGTTTTTAGTCATTGATTGCCTTTGGTATAATTACCATCCATCACATTTTAACTTAGATACCTCTCTTTCTATGATAAAAAAGTTCAAACCTAAAAAAGCTATTTTAACAAATCTATCCCCAGTATTAGATTACAAAGTCCTGAGAAAAATTTTACCAAAAAATATAATACCTGCTTTCGATGGGCTTACTCTAAATTTATAAAATACTCTCTATTTTATTAATTATTTTATTTGATAATGGTTTAGTGAAAGAGGAAAATGTATCCTCGATTTTTCCTTCTTTGTTTATCAAAATCTTATGAAAATTCCACTTTGGTACTGCTGAGCTACCATGATTAGTTTTAGCCCATTTAAATAACTCATGTGCATTATTTCCTTTTACCTCAGTAATAGCTGAAAGTGGAAAGGTGATATTAAAATTTACTTCACAAAATTCTTTAACTTCTGAGTTTTTATTTTTTTCTTGATTAAATGAATTTGACGGTACAGCAAGAACAACTAAACCCTTACTTTTATATTTATCCCAAAGAATTTGAAGTTCTTCATATTGATTTGTAAATCCACAATAACTTGCCGTATTTACAACTAATACTGCATTATTTTTAAAATCACTAAAATTTATTATATCGCCCGATATGCTCTCAATATTTAGATCAAAAAAAGTTTTTTCATAATTTGCGATAGCTGAACTTTTAAAAAAAAACATAATTATTGTAAAACCTAATATAAATTTTTTTGTCATTTATTAGGTGTAAGTAGTATTAAGAAGTAACCAAATAAAGTGGATAAAAGTGACCCAGTTAGTACTCCTATTTTTACACCATCCATATATTGCATATTCTCAATAAATGCTAAATTTCCAACAAAAAGACTCATTGTGAAACCAATACCAGTTAGAACACCCACGCCATAAAAGTTATACCAATTTGAATTATTAGGCATTTGAGCAATTTTTGTTTTAATTGCTACATATGAAAATACAAAGACACCTAATTGTTTACCTACAAATAATCCTAATAAAATTCCGAGTGGCACTTTGTCTAATAAAGAATTAAAAGATAAGCCTTCCAGAGATACTCCTGCATTGGCAAAAGCAAATAAAGGCATAATACCAAAAGCTACGTAGGGACTTATTGCATGTTCAACTTTGATTAATAAAGAAAAATCTTTTTCTTTCTTTCGATGAGGTATGGTTATAGCTAATAAAACTCCTGCAATAGTAGCATGAATACCTGAATTATGGGTAAAGTCCCAAAGAAATATACCCACTATTAAATAAGGTAAAAATTTTTTAATATTAAATTTATTTATTACTAACAATATAATAAAAGCTAAGAGCATAAGCGTTAAATATTTAATACTCAAATCACCTGAATAAAATAAAGCAATGATAACAATCGCACCTAAGTCATCAATAATTGCTAAAGCGGTTAAAAAAACTTTTAGAGATAATGGCACTCTCTTTCCTAATAAAGATAATACACCAAGTGAGAAAGCAATGTCGGTAGCAGAGGGAATGGCCCATCCATTCATAGTTTCGCTGTCGCCAAAGTTTATAAATACATAAAATAATGCAGGAACCAACATGCCACCTACAGCAGCAATTATTGGAAGTAATGCTTGTTTTATATTTGAAAGTTCACCTTGTAAAAATTCTCTTTTAATTTCCAAAGTAACAAAGAAAAAAAATATTGCCATTAAGGCATCATTAATCCAATGTAAAACAGATAATTTTAATCCAAAATTGTTTATACCAATAAACAAGTATTTATTTAATGTTGAAAAATAAAAATCAGATAAATTAGAGTTACTGATTATCAACGCAATTATAGCTGCAAATAATAAAACTAGACCACTAGCTGCTTCAAGTTTGAAAAACCATTTAAAAGGTTTAGATAAGTAATTAATCATGATTAAATTAGGTCTTTAATAAATAATTCTATATCTTTCAATGTTTCAAAAAGGTTAAACATAATAAGTTCAAGACCTGGGAAGAATTGATATAAAAATGAGTTAAAAGTATCTATTATTATCAGTAGTGCTACAAAAGAGATCAATAACACTATCAAATATGAGAGAAATTTTATAAAAGATAGGCTCTTTTTTGGATTATATTCTGTAATTTCATAATTTTTTTTATCTTTTAATTTAGAGTAATCTTTTTCTTCAAAAACTTTTTGTTTGTTTTCTTCAATAAATGTTTTTTTTAAGTTATCAATTTTAGTATCTTGATTTTTTTCTTTTTTAAAATTGGAAATTATAGGGTTATAAAACCAAACATGATTGCATGAGCCACATTGAATGTTTCTTCCATTTTCAGGGATAAGTTCTGAATTTACCTCAAAAACTTTACTACAATTAATACACTCTATAATCATTATCTTTTATATCACATATGAATAAACGTTGTCGCTATTAGATATAATATTAAAATATAGAAGTTATAATCAATTATTTCTAATTTTCCTTATTATTAATCTTTTTCTTTTTATTGAAAACATAAGTAAAAACGCTATAACCAACACTCTCGGAGTGTAGCGCAGCCTGGTAGCGCATCTGGTTTGGGACCAGAGGGTCGCAGGTTCGAATCCTGCCACTCCGACCATTGATATGAAAAAAGCAAAAATTTACATACCTAATAAAAGTGCAATGCAATCTGGTTTAGGAAAACTTGATAAATGGATACTTGAATTTGAAACTAATGATCCAATAAAAAATCCTTTAATGGGATGGGAAAGTTCTAATGATACGTATACTGAGCTAAAATTAGAATTTTCAACCAAAGAATTAGCAATAAATTATGCAAAGAAGAAAAAAATTGATTATGAACTAATTGAGCCAAAAAAAAGAAAAATAGTAAAAAAATCCTACGCAGATAATTTTTTAAAATAGATAAATAATGTTTAAATTTTTTACAGATAGAAGATGGTATTTATGGAGTATAGGTGGAACGGTACTGATTTTAATGGCTACTTGGTATCAGGTTCAACTTGATGTGAGAATTAATGAATGGTTTGGTGAATTTTACGATACTTTACAAAAAGCGCTCACTAATCCTAACTCTGTATCTGAAAAAGAATTTATCGCATATCTTTTTACATTTGCTAAAATTGCAGCGGTATACATTTTAGTAGTTATTTTTAGTGATTATTTTACCAGCCACTGGACATTTAGATGGAGAACTGCAATGGCTGATTTTTATCACGACAAATGGAATGATGCCTCTTCTATAGAAGGAGCATCTCAAAGAGTTCAAGAGGACACTCTTAAATTTGCTAGAATAATGGAAGGACTAGGGGCTGAATTACTGAGAAGTGTAATGACGTTGATTGCTTTTACTCCAATTTTGTGGGGTTTATCAAAAAGTATTACAGTGTTACCATGGATTGGCGAAGTTGAACATGCTTTAGTTTGGGTCGCGATTATATCAGCACTGGGTGGAACAATATTATTAGCTAGTGTTGGGATTAAACTTCCTGGCATTGAATATGATATTCAAAAAGAAGAGGCTGCTTATAGGAAAGAATTAGTTTTAGGAGAGGATTTTAAAGAAAGTGCACAACCTGCAAAAATTACAGATCTTTATGGTGGTGTTAGAAAAATTCATTATAAGATGTATTTTCACTACCTTTACTTTAATGCGGTAAAATGGAGTTACTTACAAGGTATGGTAATTGTTCCATATTTAGCATTAGCACCAACGATTGTAACTGGTGCAATAACACTTGGTTTTGTTCAACAAATTATAAGAGCTTTTGGTCGAGTTGAAACATCACTGCAATATTTAGTTAGGAGCTGGCCGATTATTGTTGAACTAATTTCAGTTTGGAAAAGATTGAGAGAATTTGAATCAAAATTAGAGAAAAATATATCTCTTGAAACTGCAAAATAATGTCATTAGACAAAAAATTTGAAGACTTATTTTTAGATGTTTCAATCAAAGCAGCCTTATCATCTTACCATTTTGTTGGAAAAAAAGATAAAATAGCAGCAGATAAATCGGCTGTAGATGCAATGAGAAATAAACTTAATGAAATAGAAATGAGAGGGAAGGTAGTTATAGGAGAGGGAGAACTGGATGAAGCTCCTATGCTCTATATCGGGGAAACTTTAGGTACCATGAGTGGTCCTGAGTTAGATATTGCTGTGGATCCTTTAGAGGGAACTAATTTTGCAGCAAATAATCAGCCAGGAGCATTATCTGTTATTGCAGTTGCAGAAAAGTCAAATTTATTAAGTGCACCAGAGACTTATATGAACAAAATTTCTGCAAATGTACCCTCTGAGGGTATTATTGATTTGGATTATTCAGTTAAAAAAAATATTTCTAATCTTGCAGATTATAAGAATAAACAACCCAATGAACTTTCTGTATGTATTTTAGATCGACCAAGGCATAAAAAGATTATTGAAGAACTAAGGAATTTGAAGGTGAATTTAAAACTTATTTCTGATGGAGATGTATCAGGAGCTTTATTAGTTTCTGATAAGAAATATAATATAGATATTTTTATGGGTATTGGTGGCGGACCCGAGGGTGTGCTTGCAGCTTCTGCTTTGGATACTTTTGATTGTTTTTTTCAAGGTAGATTCATTTTCGATAATGAAAATGATGTAAATAGGGCAAAAAAAATGGGTATAGATGATTTAAATAAAAAGTATTTGTTAAATGAAATAATTACAGGTGACTCAATTTTTTGTGCAACAGGCATTACAAACGGGGACATTGTTTCTGGAATAAAAATAGAGGAAAATAATTATATATCAGAAACGCTCATTACGCATAAATCTACAAATTTGAAAAAAATAATAAAATTAAAAAATGAAATAGATGAATAGAGAAGATAATTCTTACAAAACTATAAGCGAAGTTGTTAAAATATTGAATTTAAAATCAAAAAAAGGAGACTCTTTACCCACTCACACTCTTCGTTTCTGGGAAAAAGAATTTAAACAAATTAAACCTAAAATACTTACTGGAAATAGAAGATATTATGACAAAAAAAACATTGAATTATTAAAAAAAATTCATTTTTTATTAAAAGATCAAGGCATGACTATCAAAGGTGTAAAGAAAATACTAAATAATAAAGAACCTTTAAAGCTTGACGAAATGGCAGATAATTCTATAAAAGCAAATAATTTAAAAAATAAGTTAAATAAGATTTCAAATATTGTAAAAAGTTTAAAAAAATTTAAATAAAATGGCAAAAAAAACTCATATAAAAGTTCGTTTAGTCCCTGAAGAAAAACCAGATAGTCCTTTTTTTTATTATGTAAAAAAACCTGCTGGTGGAGAAAAAGCCAAAGTAAAATTAAAAGCTAGAAAATATAATCCTTCAACTAGAAAACATGAAATTTTTGTTGAAAAAAAATTACCACCACATAGTAAATAATCATTTTTTTTTAAAATTTCTTCTTTCGTAATCTATATAAGACCAGATCATATTTTTCCATATTCTATTAGTAATACGTGGATCAATTTTATTCTTTAAAGATTTTTTTCTTATATTACTAAGTATGGATCTAATTCTTTTTTGATCAACTATTTGATTTTTTCTATCTTTAAGTTCTAAAACTTTTTTTACAAGAAATGTTCTCTTTTTTATAATTTTTATAAGTGAATTATCTATTTTATCTAGTTCTGATCTAATTTTGCTTAGTTTTTTTCGTTTTTGCGGCGACATTTATATATTTGGATAATTAAAAAATTATTATATTTATGCGCATATGTACACAGCAAATCATAAGATTAATTATCAATTATCTCTCTGGTTAATTTCAATGTTTTGGATTGTGTCCATTATGATTGTTGTTGGTGGTTTAACAAGATTAACGGACTCTGGTCTTTCAATTACTAAATGGCAACTTTTCTCAGGATTTTTACCACCTTTAAATCAAGAAGACTGGATTTCATATTTTAATCTTTATAAGCAAATACCGGAATTCAAATTACAAAATTACAATATGAATATGCAAGAATTCAAAATTATTTTTTGGTGGGAATGGGCACATCGTTTTTTAGGAAGATTAATTGGTATCGGATTTTTAATACCATTAATTTATTTTTCTTTTAAAATTAGTATTTCAAAATTGTATAGTTTGTATTTTATTTTTTTTCTAATATGTTTTCAAGGCTTTATTGGTTGGTATATGGTCAGTAGTGGTCTTGTAGATAGAGTTGATGTAAGTCATTTTAGATTATCTATTCATTTATTGATTGCTTTTATTATTTTATCATTAATATTCTGGAATTATCTCAAGCTAAATTTGAGTTATAATACAACAAACAAAATAAATCCTTTAATACCACTCGTTTTTTTAACATTGGTTTTTACACAAATTGTTATAGGAGCTTTTGTATCTGGTATGGATGCTGGAAAAATTTATAATTCCTGGCCAAATATGGGTACAGCATATTTTCCTGACGACAATGAATTTGTTAATTTATTTAAACTATCTGCTTTTAGCGATCCATCTTTGGTTCAATTTATTCATAGAAATTTAGCTTATATAATCGGATTTTATTATTTATTTATGTTTTACAAAATTTATAAGGACAAAATTTTTGATTTATACAAGTCTATAAATGTATTGGGTTTCTTTATTTTATTACAAATTCTTTTAGGAATAATAACAGTCTTATATGGTGCACAAATCTATATAGCATCTATGCACCAAATAAGTTCAATCTTTTTGGTAAGTTCTTGTATCTATTTTTTATTTCTTAATACAAGATTTAACTAACTGCCCTTAATTTACCTTTAGAAGATTTGTTTAAAGCTTGGTTTAAATCCTCAATGATATCATCTACATGCTCAATACCAATACAAAGTCTTACATAGCTCTGTGTAACTCCAGATGCTGCAAGTTCTTTTTCATTTAATTGGCTATGAGTTGTGCTAGCAGGATGTATTGCTAAACTTCTTACATCACCAATATTTGCAACATGATAAAACATTTTTAAAGACTCGATAAATGTTTTTCCAGCCTCAATACCACCTTTTAATTCAATACCAACCATTGGCCCATAACCACCCTTTAGGTATTTTTTTGCTCTATCAGCGATTGGTTTATTATGTTCAGTAGAATAGATTACTTTTGTAACCTCTTTGTGTTTTTTTAAAAAATTAACAACTTTCTCAGCATTCTCACAATGTTGTTTCATACGTAAGGCTACAGTCTCTAAACCCTGAATTATAGCAAAAGCATTATCAGGTGCTAATGCTGAACCAAGATCTCTTAGTAAACATACTCTGGCTCTCACTGCAAAAGGAACATTTGCTCCTGTAAGCTCTGGCACTGCTTTACCCCATATTACACCACCATAACTAGCATCAGGTTCATTAAATAAAGGTTGTCTTTTTGGATCAGCAGTCCAATCAAAATTACCACTATCAACAATGCTCCCTGCTACTGCAGTACCATGTCCACCAATATATTTAGTAAGTGAATGAATTACTATGGCCGCACCATGTTCGATAGGTTTGCAAATAACAGGTGATGCAGTGTTGTCCATGATTAATGGAATATTATATTTTCTGCCAATATCAGAAACTTCTTTAATAGGAAAAACTCTAAGATAAGGATTCGGTAAAGTTTCTCCATAAAAAGCTCTTGTTTTATCATCTACCATTTTTTCAAAATTTTTTGGATCACTTGGGTCCGCATATCTAATTTCTATTCCTAATTTACTTAATGTATGAGTAAATAAAGATACAGTTCCACCATATAGATCTGTTGAACTTACAATGTTGTCACCCGCTTGTGCTACATTTAATATTGCAAAAGATGAAGCTGTTTGACCCGAAGACACTGTTACACAAGATAATCCTCCCTCTAAAGCAGCAACTCTTTTTTCTAAAACATCATTGGTTGGATTCATAATTCTCGTGTAGATGTTTCCAAATTCTTTTAATGCAAAAAGATTGGCAGCATGTTCAGTATTATTAAATTGATACGATGTTGTTCTATAGATAGGTACAGCTACAGCATTTGTGGCTGGATCACTTTTATAGTCACCACCATGAATGGCTATAGTTTCTGGATTATTTCTTTTTGTACTCATTTTTACTCCTTTTTTAGTGCTTTTGCTTTATGCAAGGCGCACAATACAGTTCAAATGCCTACCGATTTTATGAGAATTTCCTTTTTAGCAGTTTATGCCCGCAATAGGATCAAATCGGCAAACTCTTTTTAACAGAATAGAGTTATTTTACAAGGTAAATATAAAATTGACTTTAAACCTAATAATAGTATTAATCCACGCGTAATGACAAAATTTGTTAAAAAAAGTGAGCTTAACTCATCTTGGTTTGAAATTGATGCAAAAAATGCTGTTGTAGGAAGACTCGCAACAATTGTATCTAAAATCATTAGAGGAAAAAATAAAGCAACATACACTCCTCATATGGATACAGGAGATTTTGTAGTAGTCAAAAATATAGAGCATGCAAAATTTACAGGAAAAAAATTTCAAAATAAGAAATATTACAGACACACTGGCCATCCTGGAGGTATTAAAGAAACAACTCCAGAAAAATTACATGAAAAAAAACCAGGTGAGGCATTAAAATTAGCAGTTAAAAGAATGTTACCAGGTGGTGTTCTAGGAAGAAAACAACTTTCAAAACTTAAAATATATGCTGGTGACAGTCATCCTCACTCAGCTCAAAATCCTAAAGTAATTGAATTAGATAAGTTGAATAGCAAGAATATAGCAAGAAATTAATATGGAAAACGCTCAAACTTCATCAAAAACAACAAAATTAAAACTTGATTTTAAGGATAGCAAATATGCAACTGGAAGAAGGAAAACATCTATTGCAAGAGTTTGGCTTAAAAAGGGTTCAGGAAAAATTTATGTTAATGGTAAATTATACAATGAGTATTTTGCTAGTGAGAATCACAAAATGCAAATTACAAGACCTTTTGAATTAATTAATCAAGCAACAGATTATGATGTGAGATGTAATGTTAAAGGCGGTGGTCCAACAGGACAAGCGGGGGCAATGGTACATGGAATTTCAAAAGCTTTAGTATTATTTGATGAAAGCTTTAAATCTAATCTTAGAACTGAGAAATTAACCACGAGAGACTCCAGGGCAGTTGAAAGAAAAAAACCTGGAAGAAGAAAAGCCAGAAGAAGCTTTCAGTTTTCTAAAAGATAATTTTTTTTTAATTTTTAACTGTTATAATAAGAAATGCCTAAGCTTAATGTATTAGTCGCTGGATCAACTGGTTATATTGGTATCCAATTGATAAAATTGTTAAACAAACATAAATATGTAAATATAAAATATTTATGTGGAAACACATCAGTAGGAAAAAAAATTTCTTATTACGATAAAACAATTGGATTAAAAAGATTACCCAAAATTGTAAAATTCAATAAAAAATTTTTGAATGAAATTGATGTTGTATTTACAGCGCTTCCCAATGGAGAAGCGCAAGTAATTTCAAAATATTTGAATGAACAGAATGTTTTAATTGATCTTGCCGCTGATTTTAGGCTTCAAAAAGCTTTAGATTACAAAAAATGGTATAAAAAAGATCATAAAGCAAAATATAATATTAAGCATAGCATTTATTCATTACCTGAAATTACAGGTAAAAAAGTTCAAGACTATAAAATTATTTCTTGTCCTGGATGTTATCCGACTTCTATTTTATTACCTTTAATACCTTTATTAAAAAATAGATTAATAAAAAATCATAATATTATAATTGATTCAAAATCAGGATATTCTGGTGCTGGAAGAGGTGTACACAAAAAATATAAAGATAAAAATTTGTATCAATCTTTAAGTGCTTATGGTGTTGCATCACACAGACATAATTCTGAAATTGATGAAATGATAAAAAGATGTGTTAAAGGAAATATTCAATTTGATTTTACTCCTCATTTATCACCTATGTTTAGAGGCATTTTAAGTACAATTTACGTTGAGCTTAATCAGACTTCTTCAGTATCAAAAATATTAAACACGTTGAAAAAATATTATAAAAAATCAAATTTTATAAAAATATTAAATAAAGACAAATTAATAAGCACAAATGATGTAATTAATACAAATAATTGCAATATATCTGTTTGTAAATCAAAAAATAAGAATAAGATAATTATACTTTCTGCTATTGATAATCTTATTAAAGGGGGAGCGGGTCAAGCAATACAAAATATGAATATGAAATTTAATTTTCCAAAAGATGCTGGTTTTAAATGAATAGATTATTATTTATAGTTCTCTTCATATTTCTAAATGCATGTTCATTTAATATTGACTCTAAATATTGGAATGAGAAAAGTGATAAAAAAAATGATAATAACAAACTGAGCAAAATAATAAAAAAATCAAATGATATTAGATTAATGACAATTGAGGAGTATGAAATTTATATTAATAATTATATCAAAAAGAGTAAATTTCCGGATATTAACTAATGAATAAAAATATAAATATTGCACTAGTTGGATTGGGTCAGGTCGGAATATTTTTATATAATGAATTGATTTCAAAAAAAAGGGAAATCGAGACAAAAACTGGAAAAAGAATAAATATTGTAGCTATATCTGCTAAAAATAAAAATAAAAAAAGACGATTTAACATAGATAAAAAAATTTTTTATTCAAATCCTTTAAAAATTTTTAAAGAAAAACAAATAGATATTTTATTTGAATGTATTGGTTTATCTGATGGTATTTCCAAAAAAATAGTAGAATACGCTTTGAAAAATAAAGTAAATGTAATAACGCCGAATAAAGCATTAATTGCTAAACATGGGGATTATTTAGCGAAACTAGCTGAAATGAATAAAGTAAATCTAGAGTTCGAAGCCTCTGTAGCTGGAGGAATTCCAATTCTTCGAACTATTAAAGAAGGTTTAGCAACCAATAAAATTAAAAAAGTTTATGGAATTCTAAATGGGACAACTAATTATATCTTATCAGAGATGGAAAATAGTAACGAAAGTTTTGAAAAAGTTTTAAAAAAAGCTCAGGCACTTGGTTATGCTGAACCAGGTAATCCTAAATTAGATCTTAATGGTTTCGATGCTTTTGCTAAAATTAGAATTTTATCAGCGCTTTCATTTAATATCAAAATATCAAAAAGTAAGTGTATAATGGAAGGAATTGAAAACATTAAACTAGAAGATATTAAAATAGCAAATCAATTGGGCTTGAGGATAAAATTACTTGGGATTTCTGAAATTATTAATAATCAATTATTCGAAACAGTACATCCATGTTTAGTAAGTAAAAACTCATATATCGGAAATGTGAATGGTGTAATGAATGCGGTTATTACAGAAGGCAAACCAGTAGGTCAAAGTATTTTACAAGGAGAGGGGGCAGGTCCTGGACCAACTTCATCATCCTTATTATCAGATTTACTATCAATTTTGAGAGGAAATATAAAACCCTCTTTTGGAATTTCTTATAATAAAAGAAAATCTATAAAACCCTTTAACAATCAAAATTATTCTAATTCATTATATCTTAGATTTGAGGTCAAGGATAAACAGGGCGTCTTATCTTTAATAACAAATCGATTATCTAAATTTAAGATCTCAGTAAAAAGAATTATCCAAACTCCTGATAAGAAAAATAAGAAGGCTACAATTGTTGTTATAAGCCATAAAACTACTGAAAAAAATATAAAAAATTGTCTATCAATTTTTAAAAAAAATAAAAATATTCTCAAATTTCCAACTTTAATTAGACTTTATAATTAATGGATATTTATATAAAACTTTTTGAAGTTTTGTTTCCAGTATTCTTTGTTGTGGGTATTGGATATTATCTTGGTAAAAAAAATCCTAAAATTGATACTACATTTATCACTAATTTTGCTGCAAATGTTGGTACACCAGCAATGATTATTTATGCATTAAATCCGGTAAATATATCGTTTACTATTTTCATCAACTATTTTTGGTACTATGCAATCGCAATTGTTGGGTTCATTATTGTTGGAATAATAATATTATTTCTTTTAAATACTAAAGATATAATAAGAGAACTTCCGCCTTTAACAATGCCTAATACTGGTAACATGGGTCTACCAATATGTTTATTCGCTTATGGTTCTCAAGGTCTTGGTGTTTCAGCCGCTATTTCTGCCTTAATCATTTTGTGTCACTTTACATTAGGTGTTTTTTTAGCAGATAGAAAATTTAGTTTACAAGTCATTCTAAAAAGCCCACCTTTTTATGCAATCATTATTGCAGTTTTTTTACTTTATTATGATTATGAACTTCCAGGATTTATAGAAAATACTACTTTTTTATTAATGTATGCCACAATATTTTTAATTTTGATGTCATTAGGAATAGCACTAACAAGACTTAAAGTTTTTTCACTTAACAAGGCAATATTTTCTTCTTTAGGACGAGTGATTGTTGGACCTATTATTGGTTATTTATTAATATTATATTTTGGTCTAGAAGGGTTCGCAGCTGGTGTATTACTGATTCAATGTTCAATGCCTAGCGCAGTTCTTAATTATCTTGTTGCATCAATTTATTCACCTAAAAAAATTGTTGATAGTGTTGCTAGTACTATTGTTGTGTCAACACTCATGTCTTTTATAACAATTCCAATTGTTGTATTCTTTGCTTTAAAATACTTTAATTAATCTATATCCTTCTTATATGAAGGCTATTACATTTAATCTTTTAGCGTGGGTAATGCTTCCAATTATGGATGGTTTTGCTAAATATTTAAGTGCAGAACTACCTGTACTACAAATCACTTGGGCAAGATATTTTTTTACTGTGGCGTTCACTTTACCAATTATGTTTTTCTTTTTTCGAGAAAATCTCGTTTGGACAGACAAACCGAAGCTACAATTTATAAGAGGCTTAATACTATTAACAGCAAATATTTGTTTCTTTTATGCCATTTCAGTAATCTCTTTAGCAAAAGCATTAACTTTGGCATTCGTTGCACCTTTGATTGTTACAGCTTTTTCTCCAATTTTTTTAGGTGAGAAGGTTGGATTCAGAAGATGGTCAGTTGTAATTATAGGATTTATAGGATCCTTGGTTGTTATAAGACCAGGTTTTGTAGAAATTAATTTAGCAAGTATTGCTGCGCTTGGAACAGGAATAATGTATGGATTTTATTTAATTATTACTCGTAAGTTAAGTACTTCAGACAACCCTTTATTAACTTTATTGTTAACTGGTGTAGTGGGGGCTGTTATTATTTCATGTGTAATGCCTTTTGTTTGGATCAAACCAACAACTAGTCAGTGGTCAATGATGGCTGCTATTGGTGTATTTGCCTGCGTAGGTCATTTATTTCTAATATTATCTCTAAAATACGCTGATGCTTCAAAATTAGCTCCATTTAGTTACTTTGAGATCATTACAAACATAATTATAGGTTATTATTTCTTTAGTGATTTCCCTGATAATTGGACTTTCTTAGGTTTGTTTATTATTGTATTAAGTGGTATCTACATCTCAAGAAGAGAGAACTTAGTGAAAAAAGTAAAATAATAGGTAATATTTATTTACTATTATCTAAAGTATTACATTAAGTATTTAATATAAACTATTGTATTTATTGTATTTTATAAAAATTATAAATAATATAGATTTAGAATATTTTGAATTATTTAATGTTAAAATCGCATTAATATGCTCTATAAGAGTAGTGATTAATTACAAATTATGAAAAACATCAAATAACCTTTTAAAATAGGGACTTTTTCAGATTGTGGTTATAAAAATTCCAAAAAAATAGGGCAGTTCAAAAGCATTGATATAGTTGAATAGTAGAGCGATGCACTAATTGAATATAGCATTTAAACGCCCATAGAGGGGTCTATTTTTAGTATAGGCTGATACATGGTACAACTAAAGGGTGAATTATGTTATTTAAAAAGTAATCTCACAAAAAGGTAAAAAAGCGTTGATTTTACTCACTTTTTTAACTTAAAAAAGGTTTAAAATAGCTCTAAATAGCTACTTTTTCAGATCTTAGTAATTTGAGCTTTTGTTTGATTCCACCTCTACCAGAGTAGCCTCCAGGAGCTCCATCAGATCTAATTACTCTATGACAAGGTATTTTTGGGGCATATGGGTTTTTAGCACAAGCGTTAGCGACTGCTCTGGCTGATTTAGGGCTGTTTATGGCAGCAGCAACTTGTTTATATGTTCTTATTTTACCTTTTGGTATAGTTTTGAGGTATTTCCAGACTTTTAATTGAAATTTAGTGCCTTTAAGATGCATTTTTCCTGAGAAAACTCTGTTTCCTTGCACTTTTAAGGGTGCAAAGAACAGATGTTTTGGCACGTCGTTGATGCGCTACCGCCATGCCTCCCGTTCTGCATGTTCAGCGATGCTTTGCAGAACTTTCTGCCCCTTGGATTTGTACCTCTCGGCTTTTGCCCAATTGGCCAGTTAAGGGTTGCCCCTTAATTCATTTAAATACTAACAGATATGATTTAAAAGCTGTATCACCTTTTAATTGATTTTTAAAATTTACAGCAATTCATGTGAATATTGGGGATAAATCAAGCTTTGAAAACTAAGATAAAATAGCTGATTAAAAATAAGATTGCCAAGATAGATAAAAAAATAGTTTCAATGCTTTTGCCATGATTTTTATATTGAATTGAACTTAAAATAATAAATCCCACAGAGGTAATTAAAAACCATACAGCAGGAATTTCTCCATCAATTGAACCCATAATTTTTATATTTAAACTATTGACATCAAAAATCACTTGATATATTACTAATGATAATTAATTGTTATCAATAGTAATTGTATGAATGAACTGACAACAGACCTAAAATCGCTTCATGAGGCAACTTTAAACAACCTCAAAAGCTCAAAAGCAAATAATACTTTAAGAGCATACAAATCAGATTTTAAAGATTTTGGAGCTTTTTGTGCTAAGCGTGGTTTGAATTCTTTACCATCAGAGCCAAAAATAGTTTCATTATACCTTACACACCTCTCTAAAAATTCAAAAATTAGCACTTTAAGAAGACGTTTGGTGTCAATTAGCATGGTTCATAAACTAAAAGGGCATTATCTAGACACTAAACATCCAATCATTGTTGAAAACTTAATGGGAATAAAAAGGGTGAAAGGAAGCATTCAAAAAGGTAAAAAACCTATATTAATCAGTCATTTAAAATCTATAATTAATGTAATAGATCAACAAAAAATTGAGGATATTAAGAAGTTAAGAGACAAGTCAATAATCTTAACTGGCTTTGGAGGTGGATTTAGACGAACTGAGCTTATTTCAATTGATTATGAAGATTTAGAATTTGTACCTGAGGGTCTTAAAATCACCATTAAAAGATCAAAAACCGATCAATTTGGTGAAGGAATGATTAAAGGACTACCCTACTTTACTAATGAAAATTATTGCCCTGTAGTTAATCTTAAGAAGTGGCTAGAAATTTCTAAAATTAAATCTGGACCTATTTTTAGAAGATTTTCTAAAGGTTTATCTTTGACAGAAAAAAGATTAACCGACCAATCAGTAGTTTTATTAATTAAAGAATATCTTAATTTAGCTGGTATTGAGAATAAAAATTTTGCAGGTCATAGTTTAAGATCAGGTTTCGCAACAGTAGCTGCTGAATCTGGTGCTGACGAACGTAGTATTATGGCAATGACTGGACATAAAACAACGCAAATGGTCAGAAGATATATTAGAGAAGCAAATATATTTAAAAATAATGCATTAAACAAGATTAAGATTTAAACTTGCTATATCAAAGAAGCTTTTTTTCCGACAGATTTATCAATTATATATTTTGAAATTTTTACTTCATTAAACAATTTAAAATATCTTTCCTGACCTTTTTTAGCGATTCTAATTCTTGATTTATCATTTTTTTTATAAAATTTGATTTTTTCAGCAAGATCATCGATGTGATCATAAGAAACTATTTCATTTGAATTGAAAAAATTGTTCATTTTTACTTTTTTATCAATAAAAACTAATAATCCGTTTCCCATAAGTGAAGCGATTCTGTTACTTGAGTAATGTTTGGTAGGTTCGCCCCTACTGAGATTTAAGGCCATTTTTGAATTAAGTAACGATTTATAAAATTCATTTCCCCAAACAGGTTCTTGTTTTCCGATTCCATAAAAATCATATTTTATTCCATCCATTTTTTTTATAAGTTTTTCTAAAAAAATGACTCTGTTATCTGTTTTTCCTTCCTTCAACGTTGCTCTATTAACACCATGACTCATTGCATAAAAAACATCATTTTCTGGTTTTAATTTATAGACATCGAAACATTCAATATTTTTGTCAACAGGTGTCATAAAAAAGTGGATATTTTGGGTGAATTTTTTTGATGATTTTAAAACAGAAGGATTAGTTGTAATAAATGAATGATCTACCATTGGAAAAAATTTTTTTAATTTATTCACGTTTTCCGAGGTATCTGATAAATTTTTCATTAATGGATCTTCATTCCACTGGGAGATAATTATTTTTTTATTAATTGACCTAAAATCAGATAGGATTTCATGATTTATGTTATCTGAGTGACCAAAAATAATTAAATCTGGATTATAATTTTTAAAAGTTTCGATTAAATAGTTATGAAATTTATTTTTAAAACTTAGTAGATTGATACCTTTATTTTGTCTCACATAATCTCTATCACTAATTTCAATTACATCATGACCATTTCGTATAAAACCATTGGTAAATTTTTTACCTAACGAAAGATTGTAAATTCTATGATTAAGTTTTTGCGCTAAATTATAAATATTTATAATCCTTAATTTATTGCCATTAATATTAATTTTATTAAAAGGGAACAACGAGTTTCTCATCAAATCAATTTTTTGAGAATTTATCTTTAATTTGTGTTTTACAAAATTTTTACTTTTAATTTGAATACGCTTTCTCAATTTATCATTTCTAATAAGTTTTATGATTTCATTTTCAATATTTTTTGTATCCAACTTTTTAAGTTTAATTGCATAATCAGTTGTTTCAGGAAGACCCCCGGTATTAGAAATTATTGTGGCACAGCCACGTGAGGAAGCCTCTAAAGCGGTTCTACCAAATGGCTCTTCCCATCTTGAAGGAATAACAGCAATTTCAGATTTGCTTAAATAATCTAAAACTTTATTATGCGGAATTTGACCAAGATCAAACTGTCTTTTATGAGTAGGAAAATTTTGAAATCTTCTTTCCTCACCAATTGAAATAGCACGCCATTCATTGTATTGATCTAAGATTTTGAACATTGATTTGCAATACAGATCATATCCTTTAGATTCATTTAATTTTCCTACAAAAATTATTTGTTTATTTTTTTTGGTATTTTTTCTTATTGGATCAATACTATGATAAATAATTTGAGTTTTGTTATCTGATAAATTTGGTAAATTTTCAAAAAACTTTTTTTTTACCCATTTTGAGATAAAAATAATTTTATCAACATTTTTTAATAGATGGACTCTCTCACTAACTGATTTAGCACCTTTCATCGTAGTTGGGTCATTATGAAAATATAAAATAATTTTTGAATTTAATTTTTCAACAAATTCTTTAACCATAATTGGTCTATTATGTAATTCTAAAACATCAAAATTTAAATTTTTGATTTTATTAATAATTTTATTTGAATACTCTTTTGTTGTACTATTAAGTTTCGAATTGATATTATCAATATTTATATAATTTTTTGTTAAATAATTTTTATTTTTTGTACTACCTATAATGTAAGTATTTTTCTTATATTTAGAATCCCTTACAAAATCACTGATCCATAGAGCAACTGCTCCAGCTCCTTTTAGTGTATAGTTTTCTTTATATGGTAATATTGATGCAATTTTCATATTAACCTATACTTAGTAAGTGTTTCCTTTTTTTTTTGTCTTTTTTTAATTTATATTCAAATGACATGGCTAATCTTTTATCATAAAATCTTTTTTTAAAGATAATTTTCCATTTAAAACCTCGTGTCGACTTTGCTCCTTTGCCAGTATTATGTTTTTTAAGTCTTAAATTGAGGTTATTTGTATATCCAACATAAGTTTTGATAATTTTATTATTTACGCTTTTAAGCATATAAACATAAAACATCATAAATGTGGCGGTCCCTAGGGGAATCGAACCCCTCTTTCGAGGATGAAAACCACGTGTCCTAACCGATAGACGAAGGGACCAAATTCCAGTTTTCTATTGTAAAATCTTATTTTTATCAAGTGTTATTAAGTTGCATTCTTTTTATTATAATTTAGCAATTCCTTAAATTCTTTTGATGGTTTGAACAAAACAACATCTCTCCCAGAAATTTCTTTTAATTCTCTTGTTTTTGGATTTCTGCCTACTCTTGATTTTTTTGATCTTATCAAAAAAGTTCCAAATTTAGAAATTTTTACTGTTCTATTTATGCATAAGTTTGAAACTATTATGGCAAAAAATTCTTCTATTAAATTTTCTGTAATTTGTTTAGAAAATCCAATTTGCATATATATTGCGTTTACAATATCCTTTTTAGTTAAATTAATTCTCATTAATCAAATATTTTCTCTGATTTTGTTGATTAAATCACCTTTTACAATTTTACTACATACATCTAATGAATTTGAGAAACCAATAAAATCTGTTCCGCCGTGACTTTTTACAACGGGAGAGTCTAGGCCAATAAAAATAGCGCCGTTATAAAGCCTTGGATCTAGCCTTTTTTTGAAATTATTCAAATTTGAGAAATTTAATATTGCCGATAATTTACCTAAAACTGAGTCTTTAAAAACTTTTTTAAGTTCATCTGTAATAAAGTTTGCTGTTCCCTCGGCTGTTTTAAGTGCAACATTACCCGTAAAACCATCTGAAACAATTACATTAACTCTTCCATCCATAAGCTCATTACCTTCTATATAACCTGAAAAAATAAAATTATTAGATTTTTTTTCATTAAGAATTTGAAAAGTTTCTTTAATAACTTCATTACCTTTTAATTCTTCCGAACCAATATTTAATAAGGCTGCATTAGGTGTTTCATTTGGATAAAGAGACTTATACAAAGATGATCCCATAATTGAAAAATCAACCAAATTTTTTGAGCTACATTCAATATTAGCACCTAAATCTAATACAACACTCATGCCTTTTTTGTTTGGCCATAATGCAGATAACGCGGGTTTATCAATATTTTCAATCATTTTAAGATTTAATTTAGCGATAACAAGTAATGCACCAGTATTTCCTGCAGATATGACAATATCAGTCTCTTTTTTTTTTACACTTTCAATAGCAAGCCACATACTTGTATTTTTGCCTCTTTTGGCAGCTTCAAGTGGACTATCTGTACTTTTAACAACATTATCGGTATGTATTACCTCGAAGAAATCACTACTTAATTTACCTTTAATAAGTGACTCAATCTGAATTTTATTACCAAAGATCTTAAAATAATTATTTTTATTTGATTTATTATTATGAATAATGCCATCAATGATTTTCTTAGGTGATCCATCACCTCCCATTGCATCGACTGCAATTTTAGTTAAATTTGACATTTAAATAATAATTATTCTTTTGGGTCTAAAACTTGACGACCTTTGTACATTCCAGTTTTTAAATCTAAATGATGAGATAATCTATATTCACCAGATTTTTTGTCTTCAATCACATTCTTTGATGAGAATTTCATATTCTGCGATCTTCTCTTATTAGTTCTTGACGGCGTTTGTTTTCGTTTGGGTACAGCCATAATTATGGACTACTTACACTTTTTAAAAAAAAATTCAAAGTTTTTTTCCTCAAATTCAGGGAAAAATCATCAAAATAATCAACTAAATTATCTATTTCCTTAAAATCTTCTAAAAAAGAAGATAGTTTTTTTGATTTTTCATTTTTATTAAGTTTATCCCAAAAGTGAATTTCTGAAACAATAGCATGAAATAAATTTAGATAAATTTTCATTTTCTTATTAATTGATTGGTCTCCATATCCTATCTCTCGAATACTTAATTCTAATTGTCTAAAGTTAAAGTCATAAATTCTTTGTAAAATATCTTTATTTTCTTTATTTTTAAAGGTTTTTAAAAAGAAAGCAAAATGTATAAGAAAAAATGTTAACCGATCTGAGAAAATATCTTCTCGATCAAGAGATTTATATAAGACTTTATTTCTAGAGTAATTGATTAAATTGTTATAAACATTTATATAATTTTCAGACATGTTTAAAATATTATATATATTTTTTTTTGCATTAGTAGTATCAAATTGTTCTTTTAAAAAAGTTGTCAAACATCATGGTGTTCCTTTTCTTGAAAAAAAACAAAAACAATTAATAATAGATGAGTCTACTAGTAATGATATAAGAAGGATTCTTGGAACTCCGTCAACTCGAAGTAAATTTGATAATGATGTGTGGATATATATCGAGAGAAAACAAACTCAATCTAGATTAAGAAATTTAGGTAGAATGAAAATTTTTAAGAATGATGTCCTTGTTCTTGAAATCGATAATTACGGCCTTCTCAAAAAAAAAGAATTTTATAATATGGAAGATATGAATAAAATTAAAGTTGTAGAGGATACAACACAGGCTAGTTTTGCCAGAAACTCTTTTATTTACGATTTCATGTCTAGTATGCGACTAAAAATTAATGACCCTCTTGGTGTGAGGGCCAAAAAAAGAAAAGAAATTAGCCAGCGATAACTGCTAATAAAAGTAAAGCAACAATATTCGTTATTTTAATCATTGGATTTACTGCTGGACCTGCGGTATCTTTGTATGGGTCACCCACTGTATCACCTGTCACTGCCGCTTTATGAGCTTCTGACCCTTTTCCACCATGATTTCCATCTTCTATATATTTTTTAGCATTATCCCAAGCACCACCACCTGCAGTCATAGAAACTGCAACAAATAGTCCAGTAATAATAACACCCAACAACATTGCTCCAACAGATGCTAA
This sequence comes from uncultured Pelagibacteraceae bacterium, assembly GCA_902582605.1. GTDB lineage: Bacteria > Pseudomonadota > Alphaproteobacteria > Pelagibacterales > Pelagibacteraceae > Pelagibacter. Next base: position 44,198 of record CACHSP010000003.1, read on the forward strand.
TGCAGCAACTTGTCCACCAATTGCAAATATAATCAAATATAGAACGATTGGTGACAAGACAGGTAATAATGATGGAATAATCATTTCTTTTATTGCTGCGACAGTTAATAGATCAACTAATTTAGCATAGTCAGGTTTTTGTTTTCTTTTCATAATACCCGGATATTTTCTAAATTGTCTTCTAACTTCTATTACAACAGCACCACCTGCTCTTCCAACAGCTTGCATACCCATAGATCCAAATAAATAAGGTAACATTCCACCAATTAATAAACCAACAACAACATATGGGTTTGATAAATCAAAAGTTACAACTATTCCCTCTAATTTTGATCCAACTTCTTTTGAAAAATGTTTGATATCTTCTGTGTATGCCGCAAATAGAACTAGAGCACCTAATCCCGCAGAACCAATAGCGTATCCTTTTGTTACTGCTTTTGTTGTATTACCAACAGCATCTAATGCATCAGTTGTTTTTCTTACATTATTTGGCAATTTAGACATTTCAGCAATACCACCTGCATTATCTGTTACAGGTCCATAAGCATCTAGTGCTACAACCATTCCTGCTAATGCTAACATAGTTGTTACGGCGATTGCTATACCATATAAACCAGCGATATGATTAGTCAGCAAAATACCAGCAACAATTATTAAAGCTGGTATAGCTGTAGCCTCTAATGATATTGCTAAGCCTTGGATTACGTTAGTCCCATGTCCCGTTGTAGAAGAACTTGCAACACTTTTTACAGGTCTATAATTAGTTCCTGTATAATATTCAGTTACCCAAATTAGCAATCCTGTAATAACCAATCCTATCACTCCACAATAATATAAGCTCATTCCTGAAAATGATTTGTTATTTAAATCATAAGAATTTTCTAAACCTAAAACGTAATCAGTGACTGGATATAAAATAACTAAGGAAGCTAAAGCTGATACAACAAACCCTTTGTACAAGGCTCCCATAACATTTTTGCTTCTACCAAGTTTAACGAAAAAAGTTCCAATAATTGAGGTTAAAATACATGCTCCACCAATTGTTAGTGGATAAATCATCATTGATAAATCTCCTGGAAAAAATATTGAGGATAATACCATTGTTGCAACAATGGTTACTGCATAAGTTTCAAATAAATCTGCAGCCATTCCAGCGCAATCACCCACGTTATCTCCAACATTGTCAGCTATTACTGCTGGATTTCTTGGGTCATCTTCAGGTATTCCAGCTTCAACTTTACCAACTAAATCAGCTCCAACATCAGCACCCTTAGTGAAAATACCTCCACCAAGTCTTGCAAAAATAGAAATTAATGATGCACCAAACCCAAGAGCAACTAATGCATTAACAATTTCTCTTTCATCAACATTAAATTTTAATAACAAATAATAATAAACAGCAATTGATAACAAGGCTAAACCAGCAACTAACATTCCAGTAACAGCTCCAGATTTAAAAGCTACAGACAAACCACTAGCCAATCCTTTTCTAGATGCTTCAGCCGTCCTAACATTTGCTTGCACTGAAACTAACATCCCAACATATCCAGCTATACCTGATAAAGTTGCACCAATAAGGTAGCCCAAACCAACAAGCATACTAAAAGCGAAACTTACAACAACTAAAACAACAACACCAACAATAGCAATTGTTTTGTATTGTCTGGCGAGATATGCTTTTGCACCGATTTGGATTGCTGATGCAATATCTTGCATCTTAGGATTTCCAGCACTTGAATTTAAAATATTTTTTCCAGTTAAATATCCATAAACTATAGATAATAATCCAGCACCAATAGTATATAAAAGAATAGTCTCGATGGTTGAAGTCATATAAGCCTTAATTATGTTGTTGGTTGTTAGTTATTAAAAATCGGACAATACAAAAAAAGCTATAAAAGGCAATAAATAACTTTTAAAAATTGTGAAAATGACCTTTATTTTTAATGGCAATTTTATTCCCTTTTTCATCAATAATTTGTGATTTTTGAGCACCCGAAGAAATATTTCCAATTTTTGAAATCTTAATGCCTAAAGATTTAAACGTTCTTTTGATGATTCTGGACTTTTTTTTCGAGGCAGTAAATAATATTTGATAATCATCTCCTTTAGATATGAAGTTAATCTTTTTTAATTTCTTTGAAAGTATTATTTTTTTCAGATTTTCAGAAATTGGAATATTAGATATATTAACTTTATAAGATAATTTTTGTTTATTAATTAATTTATCTAAATCAGCAAAAAGACCATCAGAAATATCTATTGAGGTATTCGCAAAATTAAATAATTTTTTTGTTAAATTAATATGTAATTCTGGAAGATAATATTTATTAAGAAAATATTTATTGAGATCTTTTTTAAAAGAGAACTTTTTTTTTAATATTTCTAAGCCCATGCTGCTATCACCTAAGTTACCCGTTACATAAATGTCGTCATTAAATTTTGCTTTGTTTCTAAATATTATATTTGAGGAAAAACCAACAGAAATTATTGTAAAGCTCAATTTGTTTGAAAAGACAGTGTCCCCCCCTGAAATATGAATTCCAAATTTTTTTTGTTCTTGTTTTAGTGATTGAGAAATTTTACTTAAATTAAATTTTGTAAATGTTTTTTTATTTCCAGATCCTGAAATAAAATAGTATTTTGGTTTAACACCTTTGCATATCAAATCAGAAATAGAGGATCTTAGAATTTTTTTAATAACTAAATCAGGATTTTTAAAATCAAAAAAATGCGATTTATCTATATAAGTATCTACAGAAATAACTAATTTTTTTGATTTATCGAAAAAAACATCATCATTTAATTTGAGTGAATTTTTATTATTTAAAGAGAGTTTTGAAAAATATTTTTTGATTATTTCAAATTCATGCATTTGTTGATCTTAATTTTTTTGCAGCATTATCTAATAATGCATTTAGATATTTTGTTTGAGAGTCATTCAAAAAGAGATTAGATGCGTCTAGATATTCTTTAATGATTATCCTTATTGATACATTAGGTTTATATAAAATTTCATATGTTGCAGATTTTAAGATAACTTGAAATATCTTATCTAATTTAAATAAATTGAAATTATCTCCTAAATTTTTATCTAATTCATCTACTATTATCTCATTTCGTTCAATTGTGCCTAAAACAATATCCTTAATAAATTTTTTAAACCTATGTTTTGGAAATTCTATTTTGTCATCGTTATTAAACAAAACACCATATAATTTTTGAATAATAATAACTCTAGGGTTATTTTTTGGGCTATACTTTGGTTTCATTTTTGAGATAAAACTGAAACAACAGCTTTCGCTGCCTCAGCACCCTTTTTTTTTCTGTCCTTTGCTTGTTTTAAATTTAAACAAGTTAGAATTCCATTTCCTATGGGTTTTTTTGAATTAATAGCTAAATCCATAATAGCGTTAGTTGAGGATTGAGATATGAAATCAAAATGTGGAGTCTGACCTTTAATAACACATCCAAGTGCAATAAAAGCATCAAATTTTTTTAAATGTTTTGAGATGGTTACAGGTATTTCAAATACCCCAGGAACTTTAATTATCTTTATATTAAAATTTCTTGGAAGGTTTTTTTTTGCACTATTTAACAAACCCAAAGAAATATCTTTATAATAATTTGCTGAGACTATTAAAATTTTTTTCATCAAATCAATTCTTGTTTGGTTATCTTAATGTTATAACCTTCTAATCCAATAACTTTTTTTGGTGTTCTAGTAATTAATATCATCTTTTTGATTTTTAAATCTTTAATAATTTGAGCACCTATACCATAATTTCTTATAAGATTATCTTTACCTTTCTTTTTAATATTTTTATTTTTAAAACTTTTAAGCGTTTGAGTTACTGAATTTAGGTTAGAGTCTTTTATAAAGATTAGTACACAATTATTGTATTTTCTAAAATAGTTCATTGTTTTATCAAATGAATTGGGAAGCTTCTGACTTATAAGATAGTTATAAACTACATTTGATGAAATAACTCTAACACGTGGTACGATTGATCTTTTTAAAGATCCCTTAATCAGAGCAAAGTGTTCTGATCCATCTAAAAGATTTTCATATATTTTGATCTTATATTTTTGATTTTTTACTTTAATATCTGAAGACTTTTTTAATTTTACTAATTTTTCTTTTTTTAATCGATAAGAAATTAAATCTTCAATTTTACCAATTTTAAGTTTATGTTTTTGTGCAAAATTTAACAGTGCTTGACCCTTAGCCATTGTTCCATCTTCATTCATTATTTCACAAATTACCGCTGAATTATTCTTTTTAGCTAACTTTGAAATATCTACAGAAGCTTCTGTGTGACCAGCTCTTACAAGAACACCCCCATCCTTTGCAATGATTGGAAACACATGGCCAGGGGATACTATATCTTTTTTACTCACATTTTTCTTAGAGGCTATTTTGATAGTTCTTGCTCTATCTTTTGCTGATATTCCAGTAGTGATACCTTTCTTAGCCTCTATTGAAATTGTAAATGCTGTTTGATTTCTTGATTGATTTACAGGTGACATTAAAGATAAATTTAATCTTTTAGCTTGAAGACTATCTAAGGCTAAACAAATAAGGCCTCTTCCATATTTAGCCATAAAGTTAATATTCTTTGCATTTGTATCCGAGGTTGACATAACTAAATCACCTTCATTTTCTCTTTTTTCATCATCAACTAAAATGTACATACCGCCTTTTTTTGCAATATTTATTATAGTTTCTATTGATGAATAATTATTTTTTTTCATAAAAATAGTTTCTAACGTATTTTGAAAGAATATCTATTTCTACGTTAACTAAATTACCTTTTTTAAGAGATGATAGATTTGTTAATTTATAAGTATGAGGAATTATCCAGATTTGAAAACCTTTTTTAGTCACTTTAGAAATTGTTAATGATATGCCATTTATACTAATTGAGGCTTTTTCGATTATATTTTTTCTCTCTTTTTTATTAATTTCAAAATCAAATAAATAAGATTTATCAATTTTGTTCACTGATAATATTTTCCCAACAGTGTCTACATGTCCTTGGCAAATATGACCTGAAATTTTTTGACCATATTTAAGCGGGAGCTCTATATTAATTTTATCATTTAACTTTATGTACTTAAATTTCGATCTTTTTATAGTTTCATTAGATAAATAAAATTCCATAATCTTTTTTTTTATTGAAATGAGAGTAAGACAAACCCCATCGCAAGCTACAGAAATACCTATATCTTTTAAACCTAATTTTAGATTAGATTTTACAAAAATATTAATTCCTTTAGGTCTTTTAATTATTTTTGTTATAAAACCTTTGTTAAAAATAATTCCATTAAACATTTCAATTTTTGTAAATAGTTAATTTATCGCTAGCTAATTTAGAGTTTATCTTAAGATTATTATATTTGGTATTCAAAATGTTGAAAGAAGTAAAATTAACATGTTTAATGTTTTTAGATAAATTTTTTGAACTTCTAAACATATAAAATTCATTAAATAATTTTTTTTGAAGGAAATTTTTTGTTAATATATCTCCGCCCTCTACTAATAGATTTCTTATTTCCATTTTATATAAATCCTTCAGAATTTTTTTTAGATCTAAATTTTTGTATTTATCTGTAGATTGTTTAATTAGAATAGCACCTCTCCTTTTTAAAAGTTTTATTTTTGAATTATCGTTAGAATTATGGAAAATAATAGTATTTTCATTTTTTATCGATTTAGCTATATAACTTTTCAAATTTATTTCTAAATTTCTGTCTAAAATAATTCTTTTTGGGGAAAATTGATTAAAACCTTCCAACCTACAATTTAGTTTTGGATTATCTATATTTAGTGTTTTGCTAGAAATCATTATACCATCACTTTTTAATCTTAAATAATGAGTCAATTTATCAGATGTTTTATCAGTAATTCTCTTTGATATTTTGCTGTAAATAATCTTATTCTTTGATACTGCAATTTTTCCAATTACATAGGGTAGTTTTTTTTTTCTATTAAAGAAATAAGATTTGTATAAATTTTCTGCATCTTTTCTTAAAAGCCCCTTTTTAACTTTAATTTTGTTTTTTCTTAATATTGAATAACTCTTGCCCTTTACTTTTAAATCAATGTCATCCATTGAATAATAAACTTCTCCAATTTTATTCTTTATAATATTTTTGGTGCAGGGCGGAGTTTTCCCATAATGATTACATGGCTCTAGAGTAACATACATTTTTGAGTCCTCTAAATTTTCTGAACAATTTAAAATAGCATTATGTTCTGCATGAGGTCTGCCATTATAGCCTGTTTGTCCTATAGATATTATTCTATCATTCTTTACAATTACACATCCAACCGAAGGATTGTTTCCTGTCAAACCTCTTCGCGCATTAGCTAAATTTAAGGCTAATTTCATGAAATTTTTATCTTGAGCTGAGAATTTATCTTTTTTTGTAGACATCTAGCTTGTCCACAAATTGTACGAAATCTTGTTCTTCTCTAAAATTTCTGTATACAGATGCAAATCTAACATAAGCTACTGGATCAAGTTCCTTTAAACCTTCCATGACCATTGTTCCGATTGTATTACTTGCAATTTCATTCTGACCTAGTTCTTCTAAAGATCTTGTAATTCGACTAATAAATTTTTCGACAGTTTCCGTATCTAAAGGTCTCTTTTTTAATGCAATGTAAATTGACTTAGCTAATTTGTCTCGATCAAAAGAAGATTTCCTTCCATTTTTTTTTACAACCATTACCTCACGATGCTGAATTCTCTCAAATGTAGTAAATCTTGCACCACAACTACATAGTCTTCTTCTACGAATTGCAGTTCCATCTTCTGTAGGTCTGGAATCAACTACAGAAGTTTCCCCTTTTTTCTCACAAGGACAGATCATTTATTCAAATTTTTATAAATTGGAAAATTAGAACATAAACTTATAACTTCTTGTTTCACTTCATTTTCCACTTTACTATTATCCTCTGGATTTTCAGATAATCCTTTTATTACTCTAGTTATTAATTCGCCTACTTTTTCAAATTCTTTTAAACCAAATCCTCTTGTTGTAGCAGCTTGTGAACCTAGTCTTATACCAGAAGTTATCATTGGTTTTTCTGTATCAAAAGGGATACCATTTTTATTACAAGTAATATTGGCTCTACATAAACTCTCAGAAGCTATATTTCCTTTTACACCAAAAGGTCTCAAGTCAACTAACATTAAATGTGTGTCTGTGCCACCTGAGTAAATTTTAAAACCATTATTTTTTAAAGTCTCCGCTAACATTTTAGCGTTTGCTAAAACATTCTTTATGTAAGTTTGGAACTCTGGTTTTAATGCTTCAAAAAAACCTGCAGCTTTGGCAGCAATGATATGCATTAAGGGACCACCTTGATAACCAGGAAAAACAGCTGTATCAAATTTTTTTCCAAGATCTAAATCATTTGATAAAATAATTCCACCACGTGCGCTTCTGAATACTTTATGGGTTGTAGATGTTACAACATGTGCATAGTCACAAGGATTTGGATATCCTTTGCCGGCTACTAAACCAGAAAAATGAGCCATGTCTACCATAAGATATGCACCAACTTTATCAGCAATTTCTCTAAATCTTTTAAAATCAATTACTCTTGAATACGCACTACCACCAGCAATAATTAATTTTGGTTTATGTTCTAGAGCAAGTTTCTCAACATTGTCATAATCAATTAATTCAGATTTTTTATCTACGTCATAACTTATTGCATTAAACCATTTACCAGACATTGAAATTTTCAATCCGTGAGTTATGTGGCCTCCTGAATTTAAGCTCATACCCATAAAAGTGTCGTTTGGTTTTAACAAAGCCAAAAATACAGCACCATTTGCTTGAGCACCTGAATGAGGTTGAACATTAGCATACTTACAATTGAAAAGTTTTTTTATTCTTTCAAGGGCCAGTTGTTCTGCTACATCAACATGTTCACATCCATTGTAATATCTTTTGCCAGGATATCCTTCTGCATATTTATTTGTTAGAACCGATCCTTGAGCTTCTAATACAGCTTGCGAAACTATATTTTCAGAAGCTATTAACTCAATGTGATTTTGTTGTCTAATTAACTCATCATTTATCGCCTTAAATAAATCTGGATCAGATTTTGAAAGACTTTTTTCAAAAAAATCTTGGTAAGAAGAATTTATATATTTTGTTTCACTTGACATTTTTTTCCTTATATTTTTTTTACTCTTTTTTTATGTCTACCACCTTCAAATTTAGTATTAATAAAAGCTTCAATACATTTAAAGGCAGTATTTTTTTTTGTCAATCTAGATCCTAATGTTATAATATTCGCGTTGTTATGCAATCTAGATAATTTTGTGTTTTTTATTGAATAACACATCGCAGCTCGAATTTTTTTGTGTTTATTTGCAGCCATTGACATTCCCATACCTGAACCACAAACTAAAATACCCATATTTTTTGAGTTAACGCTGACCTTTTTACATAATTTATGAGCATAGTCCGGGTAATTTACTGAGATTTTTGAATTATCAGTCCCAAGATCATGGAAATTGTATTTTTTTAGAAACTTTTTTTTAATTTGTTCTTTCAAATTATACCCAGCGTGATCTGAAGAAATAAATATTTTTTTCAAATTAGTTAAATTTGTAATCCAAGACACATGCAACTAAATGGATTCTATTTTCCTCTCCCCCATTGAATGCATTATGATATTTAGTATTATTAGTAATCCAAACAGATCCATCTGCAGGCATATGTTTTGCAACATTATCAATAACCATTATAGAGCCCGGATTAGTAATTATTGGAATATGTAGTCTTGGCTCCGGATCTCTGTGCCAACTTAAAGTTGATCTTGGCTCCTTTAATAAAATTCTTACACGTCCTAATTTATACTTTGAGGAAAGCACATCAAACACCTCTTTAAAATAAGTATGTTTGTAATCTTCAATAAATTCAGAATAAGCAGATTCATCAATCATTTCATCTCTCATAGCTTCTTTTCCTGAAGAATCTGGTTTAGTCCAGAACACACCTCTTGCTTTATTACCTTTAATAGAGTCTGGATCACCTGGTATTTGTGTTAATGAAATGGCACCAAAATTTGAAACACCATCAACTCCTGAAAAACCCTTGATGGTTAATAATTCTTTATAAGCATTTTGAAGTTTGTTTACATCAAACTTAATATCTTGTTTTTGAAAATCGTTAAAATTTAAATTCATTTGTAATATATTGTCTCCTGATGTTGTTTAATATCTTTTTTAAGATATATTTGTATATAACATTTGTCGCATATTTTAAATAGATTTAAACATGATTACAGGAAAATTCCCAGCATTGAGACTTAGACGCAATAGAAAAACTGATTGGTCAAGAAGGTTAATTGAAGAAAATAATCTTACACCTAATGATTTTATTTTACCCATTTTTCTAATTGATGGAAAAAATAAAAAACAATCTATTAAATCAATGCCTGGTGTTTACAGGTACACAATCGATAAATTAAATAATTTAGTAGACAGAGCTATTAAAAAAGGCATACCTATGATTGCCTTGTTTCCATACACTGAAAAAAAAAAAAAAAACGACGTAGGTACCGAGGCTCTTAACGAAAATAATCTGGTTTGTAGGGCACTACAAAGAATAAAGAATAAATATAAAAATGAGATTGGAATAATGTGTGATGTTGCATTAGATCCATATACTTCACATGGTCATGATGGACTTTTACAAAACAAATATGTGTTAAATGACGAAACCATAAAAATTTTATTAGATCAATCTTTATTGCAAGCACAAATGGGTTGTGATGTTTTAGCACCATCTGACATGATGGATGGTCGAATTGGTGAAATTAGAAAGTACCTAGACAAACATAATTTTAAAATGACACAAATACTTTCTTATGCTGTTAAATATGCTTCAAGTTTTTATGGCCCTTTTAGAGATGCAGTTGGTTCAAAAAACTTATTAAAAGGAAATAAAAAGAATTATCAAATGGATTATAGAAATAGTGATGAAGCCTTAAGAGAGGTTGCTTTGGATATAAAAGAAGGAGCTGATATGGTTATGGTTAAACCTGGACTACCATATCTTGATATAATTAAAAAAGTTAAAGAAAACTTTAAGATTCCAGTTATGGCATATCAAGTCTCAGGTGAATATTCTTTATTAGAACATGGAATTAAAAATGATCTAACTGATCGAAACATTATTTTAGAAAGTCTTATTTCTTTTAAAAGAGCTGGAGCTAATGCTATTGTTAGTTATTACGCTGATAGATTAGACCAAATTATTAAATAATTATTTTAAAGTATTAATAAATTGTAATCTGCTGATTGGTTGGTTTAGGTTATTTGGCTTTAAAATTGACTTTTCAAGATAATCACTCAACAATTTAAGACCTGTTAGTAAAGATCCTATATCTTCAGTTGAGTTATTTTTATCTATTAAAAAATTAGGTATAATTCTTTTATCTGTTGATGACTTCGATATATATTGTTTTTGATCACCAATAATTTTTTCATTAACTAAATTCTCAAAATTTAAGTCATAGCCTAGAGATTTAAATAATTCCAACTCCCAAAAGATATAATTTTTTATCCAGTCTTTAGAGTTCAATAAAACATAAAATTCTTCTAACAAAGAAAATATCTTTGCATTTTTTTGTGACTCAGCTGTAAGCAATTTAACCAGATTCATAGCTGAGGAAATACAAGTTAATTTTTGATGATTATCAAAATATAATGGAGATAAAGCCTCTTGAATCTCCACTTTAAAATAACCCATGCTATTTTCATTTTTAGAATTATAATTTACATATAGTTTATTTCCTATTTGAAGATAGTTCTTAATTTTTTTTGAGGTGCCGCCGAAAATAATGCCACTTATTTTACCAAAATTTTTAGTGTAAATTTCGGATATTAATGAATTTTCATTATATCTATTTTTATTTAATAAAAATCCAATGTCGTCCCAAATCATAATTTACTCTGACTTTGTAAACATTTTATAGCAGCATTCTGTTCGGCATCTTTTTTTGAACTACCTTCTGCTAAAAAAAACTTAGTATCAATTAATTTTACACCAACCTTAAAAAGAGGTTTATGTCTTGGTCCAGTATTTGAAATAAGTTTATAAATAGGTAATTTCTTAAATCTTTTTAAAGAGAATTCTTGTAATTTTGTTTTTGCATCTATTTGAGTAATAACACTATCTTTAATATTTTCTGACCATAGTTCTAAAATAAATTTTTCTACAGAATTAAAACCTTTATCCAGATAGATAGATCCTATTAATGCTTCACAACAATCAGAAACAACTTTATCCTCTACTATATTTTTCTTTTTCTTAATATCTAAAGTTAAAATATATTTATCAAGGTTTATTTTTTTTGCGATTTGTAAACAGGTTTTCTTATTTACTAACGATGCAAACTTTTTGTCTAATATACCTTCTTTTTCATTGGGGTAAATTTCCAAAAGTTTTTTTGCAATTACTAATCCTAAGACACGATCTCCTAAAAATTCTAATTTTTCATTATTAATTTCTTTGTTATAGCTTTTATGAGTTAATGATCTAACTAACAAATCTTTGTCTTTAAAATTGATCTTAATTTTTTTTTCTAAAGTTTGATAATTAATTTTCATTATTTGATCTTTTGAAAGAATCTATCAAATCTGATTGATTTGTTCCATTTCCAAAATGAAAAAATACTTCCAATAGATCTATCTGAGGAGAAGAAAATAAATTGAGCCTTTCCTACTAAATTATCTTTATGTACATATCCTACGCTTGATAAATATCTACTATCCTTGGAACAATCTCTATTGTCTCCTAAATAGAAGTAGTGATCCTTTGGAACTATAAATTTATCAGAATTTTTAAAAGCATAATCTTTTAAGTAAACAGTTTTATGTTTTTTTCCATTAGGTAAAATTTCCTCAAACGTAAATACATCAATGGTTCTATTTCCACAGAATATTCTATCATTTTCTGAGATTCTTGATTTCAAAACTTCTGCATTGTTTATATACAAATTTGAATTAATAAATTGTACTTGATCTCCGGGTAAACCAATTAATCTTTTTATATAATCAGTTCTATTATCTGCAGGAGTTTTGAATACTACAACATCTCCTCTTTTTGGCTCACTGAACATTACCCTTCCAGTAAAAATAGGTGGACTAAACGGAAATGAATGTTTGCTATAACCATATGAATATTTAGTTACAAATAATCTGTCTCCAACTAACAGATTAGGCTCCATCGATGAAGATGGTATGTAAAATGGTTGAAGAAATATCGATCGAATAAAAATAGCAATAATTAATGCATAAAATAAGGTTTTTATGTTTTCTTTAAAGAAATTTTTATCTAACATTATCTTTTAACCAAAATTGTAAATGCTATTGAATGATCTTTTTCATCAGATAGTGAAAGAAACAAGTCATATTTCTTAATTTTGAACTTTTTTTTTATAATTTTATCAATTTTTTTTGATTTATAGAAAAAAGGTTTACCCATTTTATCATTTAAAATTTCAATATCTTTAAAACTCAAATTATCTCTTATGCCGGTGCCAAATGATTTTGATAAAGCTTCTTTTGCTGCAAACCTTTTTGCAAAAAAGTTTGTTCTATTAATTTTATTTTTAGAAAATTTAAGTTCATTAGGTCCAAAAGTTCTTTTTATAAAGTTTTGGTTTTTAATTAAAGGCTGAATTCGTCTATTATTTACTACGTCAACTCCAATTCCTAATATTTTCATTTCTGTTATTTAATAATTTTTTTAAACTTTTTTATTACTTTGGATAAACCAAAAAATACAGACTCACCGATTAAATAATGTCCTATATTAAATTCTTCTATTTCTTTAAATCTAGATAATAGTTCGGTTGTTTTATAATCAAGTCCATGACCAGCATGAACTTCTAAACCAATTTTCTTTGCAATAATTGAACATTTTTTTATTCTGTTAAGCTCTTTGGAATAATTCTTCTTCAATTTTACTAATCTAGAAAGTCTACCTGTATGAATTTCAACACAATCAGATCCTAATTTATACGAGGTTTTGATATCATTAATTGATGGATTTATAAATAAACTAGTTCTAATTTTTTTCTTTTTAAATTTCAAAATTATATTTTTAATTTTATTTTTATTTTTATCTAGGTCTAAACCTCCCTCTGTAGTAACTTCTTTTCGATTTTCTGGCACTAAACAAATATAATTTGGTTTTATTTTTAATGCTTTATTTGTCATTTTTGGGTTAGTTGAGATTTCCAAATTGACTAAAATCTTTTTTAAAGAACAAATTTTTTTTGCATCATTATCTTTTATATGTCTTCTATCTTCTCGAAGATGAATTGTTATTGAGTCAGCACCTGCTTTCTTAACAAATTTAGCCGCAAATATTGGATCTGGGTGTAACTCACCCCGAGCATTTCTCAGGGTTGCTATATGATCAATATTTACTCCAAGACGTCTCACTTCGTGTATCTACTTCCTGGCGTTGAAATTGGAATTAATTTCAACTCGTTTGGAATGTTGTTCTTTTTATAAGTTGGAACAGAAATTTTGAGGTGTGAAACTATATTTTTTTTTATCTTTAAATTATTTTTTGATGATCTATCAATAATTGTTGCAAAACCAATTAGTTTTGCTTTTGAATTTTTAATCAATTTTACACATTCCATGCTTGATTTGCCTGTGGTTATAACATCTTCAATAATTAATACTTTTGATCCTTTTTTAATTTGAAAACCTCTTCTTAATTGAAATTTCCCTTTTACTCTTTCACAGAAAATAGTTTCTTTTTTAAGCAGTCTACCAATTTCATAACCGATTATTATACCACCCATTGCTGGTGATAAAATTAAGTCGAAGTTTTTAAATTTTTTCTTAATTTTTCCGGCTAAAGATTTACAAATTTTCTCTGCCTTATGCGGAAAACTTAATAGTTTTGCGCATTGAATATATTTTGAAGAGTGTAATCCAGAAGATAAAACAAAATGTCCCTCTAATAATGCATTAGTTTTTCTTAAAATATCTAAGGATTTTTTGTGTGAAAGCATTTCTTTTATCTTCGTGTCTGATTATCTTAAATTTTATACCTTTTTGTTTTAGCTCTGCAATAAAATTAGTGAAATTTTTTAAATCTCTTATGATTAATTGGAATTTAAAATTTATGTAGTTAGGGTTTTTGCCTGCCATCACAAGGTTTGAAATATTCAGTTTATGCTCTCCGATTAATGAACTAACATTACCAAGCTGACCGGGTTTATCTGGTAAAGATATCCATAAAGTAGTATTGTACTTTTTTACTCTTTCCTCTTTTCTTTCTCCCTTTTCATGCCAATAACGTCTTATAGCTGCCCTTGCTTTTCCTGTTTTTGTTATTGGGATCCAATGCAATGATGGTGAATGATTTTTAGAGGTAATAATTTTAACTCGATCTCCATTTCTTAAAATAGTTTGGAGTTCACTTTTATTACCATTAATTTCACATCCGATTGCAGTATCTCCTATTTTAGTATGTACGGCATATGCAAAATCAATTGGAGTAGCATCTTTTGGTAATTTAATAACCGATCCTTTTGGTGTAAAGCAAAATACATTTTCTTGGAACATTTGTAGTTTTGTATATTCATATGAATGCTCTGGATTTTCATTTTTTTCAATAATTTCTACTAAATCTTTTAACCAGTCATATTCTTTCCAGGTTAAAGAATTAAATTTCTCAGAAGATTTATATTGCCAGTGTGAAGCAATACCTCTTTCAGCGAAATCATGCATTTCTGTTGTTCTAATTTGAATTTCTATGGGTTTTTTATTAGATCCAATAACCGCTGTATGAATTGATTTATAACCATTAATTTTAGGTGAAGAGATATAATCTTTAAATTTGCCAGGTATACAATTGTATTCTTTATGTATTATCCCTAAAGTTTTGTAACAATCATCAATATTTTCTAAAATTATTCTAAATCCAATAATATCAGTTATTTGTTCAAGAGAAACTCGTTTCTTTTGAACCTTTCTCCAAATTGAAAAAGGTGTTTTGCCTCTTCCATAAATTTTAGATTGAATATTATTGTCATTTAACAAAGTATTTATTTCATTTGAAAGAGACTCGAAAATATCTTTTTTGTCAGATTTGATTTCATCTAATCTATTTTGAATTAGTGTTCTTGCATCATTATTCAAAACTTCAAAAGATAAATCTTCAAGTTCATCACGAATTCTATGCATTCCCATTCTATCAGCTAATGGTGCATAAATTTCCATTGTCTCTTGTGCAATTCTTTTTCTTTTATCTTCTTTGGTAATAGCTTTTATCGTTCTCATATTATGTAAACGATCTGCAATTTTAACCAACAAAACTCTTATATCTTTTGAGGTAGCTAAAATAAGTTTTCTAAAGTTTTCTGCTTTTGAGTTTGTGGTTGCGGTGTTTTCAAAAACTGAAATTTTTGTAACACCATCAACTAAATCTGCAACCTCTTCACCAAATTCTCCTTTAATGGTCTCGTAAGTAGCGTAGGTATCTTCGATTGTATCATGTAATAAACCAGTGGTAATAGTAGCGCTATCTAATTTAAGATCTGTTAGGATATTTGCGACTTCTATTGGATGTACTGAATATGGGTCACCTGAAGCTCTCTTTTGATTACTATGAGCTTTAACAGCAAAATCATAAGCTTTATTCAGTTTTTCAGGGTTTAAAAATTTGTTATAAATTTTTACTTTATTTATTAAATCTTCAGAATTAAGCATTTAAACACTATATCACTAAATTAAATTTGTTTAATAGACCTAATGTCTCTATTTTTTAATGATAATAATAGTTTTTTTATGGAATGTTTTGAAACTGGATGTTTCCAATTTTTATCTATCTCAAATAATGGAAAAAGGACGAAATTTCTTTTATGCATTCTTGAATGAGGTAGATTTAATTCACCTTTCATTTTCCTTCTATTAAAATCAATTATATCAATATCGCACTCTCTAGGAGCATTTCGAAGTCTTTTCTTTCGTCCTAGGCTTGTTTCAATAGTTTTACAAACACTTATTAATTCAAAAGGTGATAATTTAGTTAGAACCTTAACTACAACATTGTAAAATTTAGGATTGTTATTATCAGGCCAAGACAAACTCTCATAATAGCTTGATGATTTTACTATCATAATATCATTAAGAATTAATTTTGATTTAGCTAATTCAATATTATTGATTTTATTTCCAAGATTAGAACCTATACCTAAATAGACAGGATTAACTTGATTTTCTAATATATCTTGCTCTATCACGATTCCAGTCTCTTTGTTTTTTTACTGCTCTTTTATCAAATTGTTTCTTACCCTTGGCTACAGCTAACTCTAATTTTGCTTTTCCTTTTTTAAAATACATTTTTGAAGGCACTATTGTAAGCCCGTCTCTTTGCATTTTCCCAATTAGTTTATTAATTTCTCTCTTATTTAATAACAATTTTCTTTCATCGGTTGGATTATGGTTTGAATAACTAGCTTGCTTATAAGATGCAATATGTGAATTTATCAAGACTATTTCACCTTTTTTTTCTATTGCGTAAGAATCTGCTATGTTAACTTTACCATTACGAATTGATTTTATTTCAGAACCTTTTAAGACAATACCTGCTTCAAACAAATCCTCAAAAAAATAATTGTAACTAGCTTTTTTATTAAGACAAATTATTTTTAAACCACTATTGGTTTTTTTTTTCATTAAACTAGTTTTGCAGAATGAAGTGCTTTTTTAACGATATCCTTTGTTTCAGCTGTCACTTTTACAAGAGGTAGTCTTACATTATCATCACAAAGATTTAATAATTTTGCTGCGTATTTTACTGGACTTGGATTACTTTCGACAAACATTGCATGATGTAGAGGTTGTAATATTTTATCAATTTTTTCAGCCTCTTTAATTTCATCGTTATTTTCAGATTTTGAAAATTTTTGAAAATCAGAACAAAGTTTTGGAGCAATATTTGCAGTAACACTTATAGCTCCCACTCCACCTCTTTTATTAAATTCTAAAGCATTATCGTCATTACCAGTTAATTGAATGAATTCATTTCCCATCTTTTTTAAAGTTTGTTCAACCCTATTTAGGTCTCCAGTTGCATCCTTAACACCAATAATATTTTTCAATTCAAATAATCTAGCCATAGTATCAACTGACATATCAATAACCGATCTCCCAGGAATATTATAAATTATTATAGGTATTCCACATTTGTCATTTATTGCTTTATAATGTTGGTATAAGCCTTCTTGTGTTGGCTTGTTATAATAAGGTGTTACAATAAGAGCGCCTGTGGCTCCAATTTTTTCTGCATGAGTTGTAAGTGAAATGGCCTCCTCTGTAGAGTTCGATCCTGTACCTGCAAAAACTGGTAATTTTCCATTACTTTCTTTTACACATAGCTCAATCACTCTTTCATGTTCATCATGACTTAAAGTTGGTGACTCACCAGTTGTTCCTGCTGGAACTAATCCATTTGTCCCATTTTGGATATGAAAATGAATTAAATTAATATATGTCTCATCATCAAGTTTATCATTTTTAAACGGGGTGACTAAAGCAACATTTGATCCTTTAAACATAAATACTTATAACATACATTGTAGATTCATATAGTAAAAGATTATGATTAAAAAAATCTTATTTTGGATAGTATTAATTAATTTATTCGGTCTACTCACTATAGCTCAGTCTGACATAATCCCATTAAAAAAACCTATCCAATCTGAAGAGCTAACAAAAAAAAAATTATTAATAGATGTACTAAAACCTTTACCCAAACCAATACCAAAAATATTAACAAAAGAGATAGAAAAAAAAGTTGAATCTAAGCCAGAAAAGAAGATAAGTGGACTGATACTTCCCAAAAAAAAACCTTTAATTGCTGGGACAAAAAAAACAACAGAAATAAAGATATCAAAATATTATCGTAAAAAAGACTTCGCATTGGCCAAAAAAGCAATTGCTGAAATGAAAAGAGCTAATTGGACAGCTGCAATAAAAACTGCCAAAAGAGCTAAAGATAAATCTATATATGATTTTATTCAATGGAGACATTTACTTACAAAGGGAAATCAAGCTTCTTATTATGAGTATAAAACATTCATAGACTCAAATGAAGATTATCCTAGAATTGGAAGAATAAAATATTTAGCAGAACATAAACTTTCTACAGAAAAAATTAGTCCAAAAAAAATTATAGATTGGTTTGGTCCTGCAGAACCTTTAAGTGGTTTTGGTAAAATGATATTGGGGGAAAGTCTTATTCTTAATGGTAATAAGGAAAAGGGAATCAGATTTATTAAAGAAGGCTGGATATCAGCTGAATTGTCTAAAACAGATTTAAGATTTTATCGTAAGAAATTTAAGAAATATCTTAATGCAGATGATTATATTAAACGAGCAGAATATCTTGCTTGGAATAACAAATACTGGGACTTAAAACGACTATTAAGATATTTACCTAAAGATTATGAACTATTATATACAGCCAGACAACTGTTGATGAGTAAATCGTATGGTGTCGATAATGCTATCTCTAAAGTTCCATCTAATCTTAAAAATGATGCTGGTTTAAATTACGATAGATTAAAATGGAGAAGAAAAAGAGGAAGAGTTGATAGTTCTGTTGAAATTCTTCTAAAGATAAAAAACACAAAAGATTACTTAGTTCGTCCGGATAAATGGTGGATAGAAAGAGAAATAATTTCCAGATCATTAATATATAAAAAAAAATATGAATTAGCTTATAAAATTGCCAGCAACCATGGAATGAATGATGGACCTGAATTTGCTGCTGCTGAGTGGATGAGTGGTTGGATTGCATTAAGTTTTCTAGATGATCCAGTATTAGCCAAAGAACATTTTGAAAATTTTTATAATAATGTTGGATACCCTATTAGTACAGCTAGAGGTGCATATTGGTTAGGTAAAACTTATAAAAAACTTGGTGATAAAGATCTATCTTATAAATGGTTTAAAGAAGCAACAAATTATTTGACCACTTATTACGGTCAATTGGCATTTATGGAAATTAGTCCAAATGAAAAATTTGAGCTTTCAAAAGACATGATTATTAAAAAAGAATATCGTGATTATTTTTTTAAAAAAGATTTAGTCAAATTGATATATTTACTTGATGAATTAGATGAAGATAAATATGCTAAGCATATACTAAGACATTTGGCTAATGATGATGTTGGTAGTGGTAGTGAGGTTTTAGCAGCTGAACTTGCAACAAATATAGAACGATTTGATTTTGCTATTCAAATTTCTAAAATAGCATCCTATGAAAAAAGATTTCACAACAAATATAATTACCCAATCATAAGCACACCCAAATATATTAATGGAAGAAAAATTCCAGATAATGCTTTCATTCTTTCAATCATAAGACAAGAGAGTGAGTTTGATTTAAGTGCCAATAGTCATGCTGGTGCAAAAGGTTTAATGCAATTAATGCCTTACACTGCTAAACTAGTTGCTAAACAGGCAAAACTTCCTTATTCAAAATCTAGGTTAACTACTGATGCAGAATATAATATTAACCTAGGGTCACATTATATAGCAGGATTAATTCTTGAATATGACGGTGCTTATCCATTTGCAGTGGCTGCTTACAATGCTGGACCAAAAAGAGTTCGATATTGGAAAAAAATAAACAAAAATCCTCAAAAAAATCAAATTGATTATATCGACTGGATTGAATTAATCAAATTTAAAGAAACTAGAAATTATGTCCAAAGAGTATTGGAAAACTACAATGTTTATAGATACGTGCTTGAACAACAGCCAATCGCAATGAAAGATTTCTTTAAGAATAATCCCTTGTTTTAATAATGGCGGAAGAGGAGGGATTCGAACCCTCGGTACAAGTTTCCTCGCACGGTCATTTAGCAAACGACTGGTTTAAGCCTCTCACCCACTCTTCCAAGAAATTTGTCGCCTTTGATTGTATTGAATAATCAACATTAATAAAGTAATTATTCATTAATTATGAAAAATAAGTATTCAATATTTTCGCTTATTAAAAATGCTTTTTCTTATCATGAAAATTGGGAAAAAGCATGGAAAGACCCTGAGCCAAAAAAAGAATATGATGTGGTAATTATTGGTGGTGGTGGCCATGGTTTAGCAACAGCTTACTATCTCGCAAAAAAACATAATATGAAAAATATTGCTGTTGTTGAAAAAGGTTGGATTGGTGGTGGGAATACAGGAAGAAACACTACAATTATAAGATCTAATTATTTATGGGACGCAAGTGCCGGTCTTTATGATCACGCACTAAAAATATGGGAAGGCCTTTCTCAAGAATTAAACTACAATGTAATGTTTAGTCAAAGAGGAGTAATGAATCTTGCTCATAATCTTCAAGATGTAAGAGATTTAAAAAGAAGAACCCATGCTAACAGACTTAATGGTATTGATGCGGTATATTTAAATACTGAAGAAGTTAAAAAATTTTGTCCAATAATAAATACATCTCCAGATATAAGATACCCTGTATTAGGTGGAACTTTACAAAAAAGAGCTGGAACCGCAAGACATGATGCAGTTGCATGGGGATATGCACGTGGTGCAGATGAAATGGGTGTGGATATAATTCAGAATTGTGAGGTTAAAGGTATTAAGAGAAATGGCGATGCAGTTGAAGGAATTGAAACTACAAAAGGATTTATTAAAACAAATAAAATTGGTGTAGTAGCTGCAGGTCACTCTAGTGTGATAGCTAATATGGCTGGATTAAGGTTGCCATTAGAGAGTAAACCGCTCCAAGCTTTAGTTTCAGAGCCTGTGAAACCAATCATAGATACAGTTGTTATGTCAAATGCTGTTCATGCATATGTTAGTCAATCAGATAAAGGTGAATTAGTAATCGGGGCAGGAACTGATGATTACGTATCGTACTCACAAAAAGGAAGTCATGATATTGTTGAGGGGACATTAAATGCAATTTTAGAGTTATACCCTATCTTTAGTCGTATGAGAATGTTAAGACAATGGGGTGGAATTGTAGATATTTGTCCAGATGCAAGCCCAATTATAAGTAAAACATCAATCAAAGGTTTATATTTTAATTGTGGTTGGGGAACGGGAGGATTTAAAGCTACACCTGGCTCTGGAGATTTGTTTGCGCATACAATAGCCAACGATGAACCTCACAAACTTAATGCTGCATTTAATTTGAATAGATTTGTAAGTGGTGACCTTGTGGACGAACATGGTGCAGCAGCTGTAGCACACTAATGTTTTTAATTAATTGTCCTTTTTGTGGTGAACGAGAACAAAGTGAATTTAAAGCTGGTGGAGAAGCTCATATTGTTAGGCCCAAACAACCAACTGAATTAAGTGACGATCAATGGGCAGAATATTTATTTATGAGAAAAAATATTAAAGGTATTCAATTCGAAAGATGGAACCACATTCATGGTTGTAGAAAATGGTTTAACATGGTGAGAGATACATCAAACGATGAAATTAAAGCCGTTTACAAAATGGGTGAAAAACCACCAGTTAAATAATCAATGACAAAAAATTTAAGAGTTAAAAGTAGTAAATTAGTTGATGAAACATATCGAATTTCATTTAAATTTAATGGGACAACTTATTATGGATTTAAAGGTGATACACTTGCTTCTGCCCTATTGGCTAATAACATCCACCTAGTTGGTAGAAGTTTTAAATACCATAGACCTAGAGGAATTATGACAGCTGGGTCAGAGGAACCAAACGCCATTGTTCAACTTCATAATGGAACTTCAAGAACAGAACCAAATGTACGAGCTACTGAAATAGAAATATATGAGGGTCTTGTTGCTACAAGTCAAAATTGTTGGCCTAGTGTAAAGTTTGATATTGGAGGTATAAACAATTTTTTAAGTCCATTATTACCTGCAGGTTTTTACTACAAGACTTTTATGTGGCCAGCAAGTTTTTGGGAAAAATATGAATATTTTATTAGAAAATCTGCTGGTTTAGGAAAATCACCTGATGTTCCAGACCCTGACATATATGAACACAAATACATTCATTGCGATGTATTAGTTATTGGTGCAGGTATTTCAGGACTTATCGCAGCAAAAACAGCAGCAAAAAATGGTTTTAAAACACTATTGGTTGAGGAAAAATCATATTTAGGTGGTTCTACAATTTATCAAGACTCAGAATTTTTTAAAATTAACAATCAAAATTCAGCTTCATGGTTAGAAAAGGAAATCAATGAAGTAAAAAAAATTGAAAATTTAGAAATTAAAACCAGAACAAGTGTTGCTGCTTTTCATGGTTATAATTTTTTATTAGCAAGAGAAAATCTAACTGATCACTTGCCAATTGAACAAAGAGAAAATAAAACTCGTCAAAGATTACTTAAGATACGCGCTAAAAAAGTTATTACAGCTACAGGGTCTATAGAAAGACCTTTAATTTTTGACAATAACGATCGCCCAGGGATATTACTTTCATCTGCTATAAAAAAATATGCAGATTTATTTGGTGTAGCATGTGGAGAGAAAAATATTTTATTTACCAATAATGATAGCGTTTATGAAACTGCAATAAGTTTAATTCAAAAAGGGATTAAAGTACAAGCGATAATTGACAATAGAGAAGAAATTGATTCTAAACTTATTAAAGAAACTGAAAAAAACAATATTAAGATTTATAAAGGTTACACAATTGTAGATACATTTGGATACAAAAGAATAAATAGTGTCTCTATAATGAAATTATCTAAAGATGGTCAAAAGGTTATAGGATCAAAAGAAAATATTTCATGCGATAGTTTAGGTATTTCAGGAGGTTGGACACCAGCAGTTCATCTATTTACTCAATCGGGTGGAAAACTTAAATTTAGAGATGATGATCAAGTTTTTATTCCAAATACTTATCCATCAAATCAGATAAGTATCGGAAGTTGTAATGGTGATTTTACTTTAGATGAAATATTAATTAATACGCCTAAATTACTCAAAGAATTTTTAAATATCAAAAAAACCGAATACGAAAATATTGAAATATATTCAGCATTTAACAAATCAAAAAGAAATATTTGGTTATTGCCTTCGAATAAAATTGTAGGGAAAACTAAATCATTTGTAGATTTTCAAAACGATGCAACAGCCAAAGATATTAAATTAGCTTTAAGAGAAGGTTTCAGGTCTATTGAACATGTAAAAAGATATACAACAACAGGGATGGGTACAGATCAAGGTAAACTTGGGAATATGCATGCCTTAGGAATAATTTCCGAAACAGCGTCTTCTAAAATGGGTGAACTTGGTACTACAACATTTAGACCACCCTACACTCCTCTTACATTTGGTACTATCGTTGGAAGAAATGTTGGTAAATATTTTGATATAATAAGAAAAACACCAATTCACGAATGGCATGTTGAAAACAAAGCTGAATTTGAGAATGTAGGACAATGGAAAAGAGCTTGGTATTATCCACAGAATGGTGAAAACATGCACGAAGCTGTTCAAAGAGAGAGTAAAGCTGCAAGAGATAGTGCAGGCATATTAGATGCATCCACGTTAGGTAAAATTGATATTCAAGGTACTGATGCCTCTGAATTTTTAAATAGAGTTTACACCAACGCTTGGTCAAAACTTGAGATTGGAAAATGTCGATATGGTTTAATGCTGAACGAAGATGGCATGGTCTATGACGATGGTGTTACTACCAGATTAGACGAAAATCACTATATTATGACAACGACAACTGGTGGTGCTGCTACAGTTTTAGGTAAACTTGAAGATTATCTTCAAACAGAATGGCCTGAGCTAGATGTGTATTTGACATCTGTAACTGACCATTACGCAACTATTAGTGTTTGTGGTCCTAATAGTAAAAAGATAATTCAAAAAGTAATACCTGAAATCGATTTATCAGATAAAGATTTTCCTCATATGTCTTTTAAGAATTCAAAAATTGGTAAAGTGAAATGTCGAGTTATGAGAATAAGTTTTACTGGTGAACAAAGTTATGAAATCAATATTCAGGCCAATTACGCTAAATCAGTATGGGAAAATTGTATGGAGGCAGGAAAGGAGTTTAATATTACTCCCTATGGGACTGAAACAATGCATTTATTAAGAGCGGAAAAAGGATTTATCATAGCCGGTCAAGACACAGATGCAACTATGACACCAATTGATTTACAAATGGATTGGATAGTTAGTAAAAAGAAATTTGATTTTATAGGTAAAAGATCTTTATATAGATCAGATACTATAAGGGAAGATAGGAAACAATTAGTAGGTCTTATCACAGACAATCCAGAAGAAATATTAGAAGAAGGGGCACAAATTGTTGCAGATATGAACAAAACACCAATAGAAATGTTAGGTCATGTTACTTCTAGTTATTTTAGTCCAAATTTAAAAAAATCTATTGCTCTTGGAGTGGTTAAGGGTGGAAAAAATATGATGGGTCAAAAATTGATAATTCCAATGGAAAAAAAACAAATCAATGTAACGGTTACAGATCCGGTATTCCTAGACAAGGAGAATAAAAGATTAAATGCTTAATTATTCAAATGTAATTGAAAATGATAAATCTTATCCAGGTTTGCAAATGAGAGAAATAAAACCTGTCATGAAACTAATTATTAGAGGAAAAAAAAGACAGTTTTTATCTGCAGTTGGAAAATCATTAAATCTACTTTTGCCAAATGAAGCAAATACTTCCTCAAGAAGTGATCAATTAACAGCTCTTTGGTTAAGCCCAGATGAATGGATGATTTTTTCAAACGAAATTTTAAAATCAGATGATAACAATTATAATGTAGAAAAATTACTCAATAAAAATATTTGTAAAACAAATTTGGGTGCTGTAACTGATGTCACAGACCAATTTGTATTAATAAATCTTAAAGGTGATAAAATTTTTGATTTATTTGAAACTGGATCTCCATTTAATTTTAATGATTTTAAATCCAAAAAAGGTCTTGTAACTCAAACAATTTTGACAAAAATTGATATAATTGTTCATAATCAGGACATTAACGATGTAAATTTATTTGTTAGAAGATCCTTTTCAGATCATTTATTTTCATGGATGAATGATAGTGCGTCAAGATTATAGATCTCAATAATAAAAAAAATAATATAATCATCTAATTATGAAAAAATTACTATTAATAGTATTATTTACCTTTTTACCATTCTCACTTAATGCAGAATCAAATTTAGATAAAATACTATCATCAGGTGTATTAAAAGTTGGAACTACTGGAGATTGGGATCCTATGACAGTTAAGGATCCAGCTACTAATAAATATAAGGGTTTTGATATTGATGTCATGAATGAACTTGCAAAAGATATGGGTGTAAAGATTGAATTTGTACCCGCAGAATGGAAAACTATTGTTTCAGGTATAACATCAGAAAGGTATGATATTTCAACAAGTGTAACAAAAACTCCAAAACGAGCTGAAGTAGCAGGATTTACTGATACTTATTACAAATATGCCACTGTTCCACTCGTTCTTAAAAAGAACTTAAAAAAATTCCCTACTTGGGATTCCCTAAATAACGAAAACGTAACGATAGCAACTACTCTTGGTACTTCTCAAGAAGAGAAGGCGAAAGAATTTTTTCCAAAATCAAAATTAAACTCAATTGAAGCTCCGGCTAGAGACTTTCAAGAAGTATTAGCAGGTAGAGCTGATGGTAATATTACAAGTTCAACAGAAGCAAATAAATTGGTTATCAAATACCCTCAATTAGCAATTGTTCCAGATGGTGGAAAAAATCCAGCTTTTTTAGCAATGATGGTGCCAAAAGGTGATACTAAGTGGAACGAATATGTAAATAAATGGATTAAAGATAAAAAATCCTCAGGGTTCTTCACTAAGTTATTAGCTAAATATAATTTAAAGAGTTTATAAAAAATTAGTAATTAGTTTTTAATTCTTTATAACTTGAAGAGTGAGAAATTTATTTTTTTTACTCTTAATTTTCCCATTAACTTCATGCGGTAAAAGTGAATTAAATTGGTTAATCTTGTCTCCAAACAATATTGAGGGATTAACTAACTTAAAGTTTTTATTAAGTGGTTTAACAACCACTATCTATATAAGTATAGTCTCTATAATTATTTCAATTATCCTGGGTCTTTTAGTTGCTATTCCATCACTAGCTAAGAGTAAATTTTTAACCTATCTGAATATTGGATATGTGGAGATTGTAAGAGCAATTCCTTTACTAGTTTTGATTTTATGGATTTATTATGGTTTACCAATTATGACAGGCATTAGTTTTAGCCCTTTTGTTTCTGGTATCATAGCTCTTTCAATTAGTGAAAGTGCTTTTCAAGCAGAAATATTTAGAGCAGGAATTAATTCAATTAAAAAATCACAATGGGAAGCCGGAAGTTCTTTGGGATTAAGTTTTTTTAGAAAATTAAGATTAGTTATCTTACCTCAAGCAATAAAGAATATTTTACCAGCTATAGGTAATCAATTTGTTTATGTTCTTAAAATGTCATCACTTGTGTCAATAATTGGTATTGGAGATTTAACAAGAAAAGCAAACGAATTAGTTGTGACAACTTATCGGCCGCTAGAAATTTATACATTTTTAATCCTCGAATATCTTGTTTTAATTTTGGTTGTTTCTTTTTTAGTTAGAAAATTAGAGAAAAGATTACAAAAAGATTAATTTTTTTTTCTCCAATCCCAAGGATATTCAAAAGTCATTGCCCACATACCTTTTTTATTTTTTTTGGCATAATCCTCATCTGGAATGTATTTTGTTGAATATTTCCTGTAAGCAAAAGCATAACCCTCTCGAACAAGATACTTAGATAAACTTTGATTATTTACAAAACATTCAGCTAAAATTCTCTTATATCTATCTACACCCTCCTTGACACATCTTACTTTGTTTTTACCTATCTTATTAATAAGTAATTGTTTTGCTTGAATTCCACATTTGATAAACTCATTATTCTTATTACAAATTTGTTTAATTTCAGGAGTATCAATGCCACTAAAACGAATTTTTTCATTTTTTAAATGAATAGTATCTCCATCTATAACCTTTATTTCACTAGATTTTACATCAAGGTATGTGACAAAGAAAAATATTAGACAAATACTAGTAAGTAAAAAGACTTTTATTTTGTTTGAAAACATTATTCAAAAAATACCCAATAAACATTAGAACTGCAATTCCCATAAACCAATTTGTTACTAAAATTGTATAAAAAATATCCTCATAATCCCCCCCTTTGATATTAATTACATACCATAAACTTAAAAATGGAAGAGCTGTTAATCTTAGAATACTTAAATAAAGACTATACAATGGTTTTTTGACTGCTTGGAATACGGCAGTGGTTATGAAAAAGACTGGATAAATTGGGCCGATTAATGCCGCAACTTTTAGATATATTGCGCCATGCTTTATTGCGTCTTGGTTATCAGTAAATAATGAAACTAAAAACTCTGCACCTAAAAATATTATTATTCCTGCACATATCATAAAAGATGATCCAAACATTAAAGCTTTTCTGTATAATTCTCTCAATCTATCATAATTTTTTGCACCAAAATTTTGTCCCCCAATTGATAATACCGCTGTATTTAATCCAATTACAGGAAGTAAAAAAACTTGTTCAATTCTTAAAGCAGCACCATAACCAGCAGTGGCTAAATCCCCAAATTGACCAATGAAGTAAAGGATGTTGAACAAACCAACACCAATCAACAACATGCTAAACATCACAGGAATCGTCTGATACAAGAGTTCTCCAAGAAGATCAAATTTTGGAATAAAACACTCAGGCTTAAGATATTTCTTTAATTCACAACAATAAACTTTATATGCTAAATACAAAAGACCAACAAACTGAGCCACTACAGTAGCTATTGCAAGTCCAGCTATACCAAATGCTGGAATAAAACCATAACCAAAAATAAATAATGGATTTAGAATAATATTTAAAAAGAAACTAAAAATTAAAACGTTTCTGTAACTTTTTGTATCTCCTTGTGCATTTAGTGTTCCATTTAAGGAAATTTGTATCAAAACAATTATTGTTCCATAAAAAATTACATCTAGATATTTTCTAGTTAATATAATTGCCTCTTGGTCTGATCCCATAAGAGAAAGTAAAAAATCTGAAACATTCAAACCAAAAAAAGTAACTAGTATGGATAAAAAGATTGCAAAAATAATTGATTGAGCAACAAATAATGATGCCTTATTTTTGTTATTAGCCCCTATATTATTTCCAATTAAAGTATTAGTTCCAGCAGTTAATCCAACACCTATTGCAATAATAGTAAAATAAATTGGAAAAGATTTTGCGATCGCTGCTATTGCTTCAGCAGATATTCTTCCTGCAAACCACGTATCTACTAGATTGTAAAAAGTTTGAAATAATGAACCAACACTTGCTGGAATAGTAACTTTTCTCAATAAAAACCATATTGGATCTTTAGTTAATTTGAAAGATTGTGACAAAAAAATCCTTAGTTAAATTCTTTTTGAAAGTTATATTTTTTTCCTGATAGCTTTATCTTGTATATCTGACTTTGTCTCATTCTAAAACGAGATTTTTGGTTTTTTGAGAGTTTATCAAAACAATTAGGACAAGTTACACCCTCCTCATATTTTTTAGATTTTTTATCTTTAATCGAGATAGGTTGTCTACATCCACCACAAATTGAATAGGTTCCTTGTACTAATCCGTGTTTTAAACTTACTCTGTTGTCGAATACAAAACACTCACCTTTCCATAAACTTTTTTTTGGTTTGATTTTTTTTAAGTAATTCAAAATTCCACCCTTTAATTGATAAATATTTTTAAAACCTTTTCTTTCTAAAAATACAGAGGCTTTTTCACACCTAATTCCACCAGTGCAAAACATCGCTATTGGCTGGTCTTTTTTTAACTTTTTTAGGTATTTCGGGAAATCTCTGAAGTTACTTATATTTGGATTTATTGATTTTTTAAAAGAACCAACTTTATGTTCAAAAGGTTTTCTTGCATCTAATAAAAGAGTTTCTTTTTTTTTAATTAATTTATTCCATTTTGTTGGATCAATATGAGTATTCTTTTTTACGATCCTATTCGACATTTTAAGATCCATTGGAACAACTTCTCTTTTAATTTTCACTTTAGGTTTATGAAAAGGTTTAAATTTACTTATTGAATTATTGACACTATCAAATTTTTTTATGTTCAAAATTTTTTTTAATTTAATAATTGTAGTTTTAATATCTTTATTCATTCCAGAAATAGAACCATTTAAACCCTCGTTGGATATGATAATTGATCCATTTATATTTTTATTAATTAAAAGATTTTTTAATATTTTTTGATTTCTTTTTAAATCATTTATTTTTTGAAATTTATAAAAACCAAATACAGAGAACATTAAATCTTCCTACAAACAGTCATTCCATCACCAAAAGGTACCATGACCTTTTCAATTCTTGTATCCTTAGAGATAAAATCATTCAAATCTCTTATACTTTTTGTAATTTTGTCATTTATATCTTTGTTAACAACTTCTCCGTGCCATAAAACATTATCAATAATAACCAAACCCTCTTTATTCAATAGATCTAGTGAAATTTCATAATATTTTTGGTAATTCATTTTATCTGCATCAATAAAAACTAAATCAAATTTTTCATTTCTAATACTCATCAAACTTTCTAAAGCTGGTTTAATCATTGTTTTAATCTTATGATCTTGATTGGCCTTTTTAAAAAAGCTTTGTGCAACTTTGGTTGTTTCCACATTTTTATCTAATGCAATTATACTGCCTTCATCTGGTAAGGCTAATGACATGGATAATGTACTCAAACCTGTGAAAGTTCCTATCTCTAAGACTTTTGTAATTTTGGAAATCTTAATAATCAAATGTAAAAATTGACATTGGGAAATAGATATTTGCATTCTTTTGATATCACCAAGTGATAAGTTATAGTCTATTATTTCTTTTTGAATTGGATGTAATTTCAGACCATTCTTTAGTATGTAATCTTGTAAATGTTTTGTAATATTAAGGTCCGAACCCATAACCTTATAATTTTTTCTTCAGGATCTCATTGATTAATTGAGGATTTGCTTTTCCACCAGATGCCTTCATTGCTTGACCAACAAAAAAACCAAATAATTTTTCTTTACCTTGTTTATATTCAATAGCTTTTTCTCTGTTCTCATTAATTATTTTGTCAATTAAAGCTTCTAAAGCCTTTGGATCACTTTGTTGTTTTAATCCTTTTTCCTCAACAATTTTTTGTGGATCTTTATCTCCATCAATCATTAATTCAAAAACAGTTTTTGCTATTTTTCCAGAAATAGTTCCATTCTTAATTAGATTTATCAATATAGCAAAATTCTTAGCACTCACTGGACTTTGAGAAATTTCTAAACCTTTACTATTTAAAACAGCAAATAGTTCTCCTGTAATCCAATTGACTGCCAACTTAATATCTTTATTTTTACCCATTTTAGCTACAACCTCTTCAAAGTATTTTGCGGTATCAATATCAGACACTAAAATATTGGCTTCATAAGAAGACAATTTAAACTCTTCAATAAATCTTTTCTTTTTATCATCTGGAAGTTCTGGAATATCATTTTTAAGTTCTTCAATAAATTTTTCTGAAACCTCCAAAGGTAATAAATCAGGGTCCGGAAAATATCTATAATCATGAGCGTCTTCTTTTGATCTCATTGACCTTGTCTCATTTTTCTTCGTATCAAAAAGCCTTGTTTCTTGATCAATAGTTTTGCCCTCTTCTATTAAATCAACTTGCCTATTAGCCTCATATTCTATTGCCATTTGCATAAACTTAATTGAATTAACATTTTTAATTTCACATCGAGTGCCAAATTCTTTTGAGCCTTTTGGTCTTACAGAAACATTTACATCCGCTCTTAAAGAGCCTTCTTGCATATTTCCGTCACAAGTTCCTAAGTACCTCATTATAGATCGTAATTTTTTAATATAAACATTTACCTCATCTGGGGATCTTAGATCAGGTTTGCTCACTATTTCCATTAAAGCTACACCTGATCTGTTTAAATCTACAAAAGTATTTTGTGGGTCAAGATCATGAATACTTTTTCCAGCATCTTGTTCTAAATGTAATCTTTCTATACCTACTTCTTTTTGACCATTAGGCATATCCAAAATAACTTTGCCCTCACCTACGATTGGATCTTTAAATTGTGATATTTGATATCCTTGAGGTAAATCAGCATAAAAATAATTTTTTCTATCAAATACAGAGTGTTTGTTAATTTTTGCATTAAGACCAATACCAGTTTTAATAGCTTGTTTAATACAAAATTCATTTATTACAGGTAGCATTCCTGGAAATGCAGCGTCAACTAAACTTACTTGTGTATTAGGTTCAGCACCAAATTTAGTTGATGAAGAAGAAAATAGTTTTGACTCAGACAATACTTGAGCATGCACCTCTAATCCGATTACAACTTCATATTGATTATCTCTCCGATTAATCAAATATTCTGTGTTTTTCTTATTCACTTAAGCCACCAATCAGTAATTTTGTTTTTAAAATTTATTTTCTCCTCCATAGCAAAAGCAATGTTTAATATATTTTGTTCATCGAAGGCTTTACCGATTATTTGTAAACCCAGAGGATAACCTTTAGTATCGTGTCCTGCAGGAATTGATATACCAGGTAGGCCTGCCAAATTAACTGGTACTGTAAATATATCATTTAAATACATCGAAACTGGATCATTTGTTTTTTCACCTATTTTAAAAGCTGAGCTAGGTGTTGATGGTGTTAAAATTGCATCAACTTTCTTATATGCCTCATCAAAATCATTTTTAATAAGTTTTCTCACTTTTTGAGCTTTAAGATAGTATGCATCATAATAACCAGATGATAATACATAAGTTCCAATCATAATTCTTCTTTGAACTTCTGCACCAAAACCTTCAGATCTAGTTTTTTCATACATATCAATTAAATTTTCACCTTTGGCTCTGTATCCATACTTTACACCATCATATCTTGCTAAATTAGAAGATGCCTCTGCTGGAGCAACAATATAATACGTTGGTAAAGCATAACTTGTATGTGGAAGTGATATGTCGATTGTTTCAGCACCACAATCTTTTACGTATTGAATACCTTTTTGCCAAAGATCCTCTATTTCTTTAGGCATACCATCAACCCTGTATTCTTTTGGAATTCCAATTTTTTTTCCTTTTATATTTTTTGTAAGTTCCTTGCTATAATGATTTCTTTTAAAATTAATTGAAGTAGAATCTTTTGAATCATATGTACTGATTACTTCTTGCAATAAAGCACAATCTTTTACATTTTGGGCCATTGGTCCTGCCTGATCTAATGAGGAAGCAAAAGCAACTATCCCATATCGTGAGCAACTTCCGTATGTTGGTTTTAAACCTACAATTCCAGTAAATGAAGCTGGTTGTCTAATTGATCCTCCCGTATCAGTACCAATTGTGATTGGAGTTAATTGTCCAGCAACTGCTGATGCTGAACCACCCGAAGAACCTCCAGGGACTAAATTTTTATCAATAGGATTTTGTACGTTTCCAAAATGACTCGTCTCATTAGATGAACCCATTGCAAACTCATCACAATTTAATTTACCCAGAAGTATTGCACCCTCATTCCAGATATTTTCAGTAACTGTAGATTCATAAGTTGGTACAAAATTATTCAAAATTTTACTACCAGCAGTTGTTTTAACATTTTTTGTGCAGAACAAATCTTTAACTGCCATAGGTATACCAGGTAATTTTAAATCTAAATTAGGGTTCTGATCAAACTTTTTTGCTTTATCTAAAGCCGATGTAAAATCATCTGTGATATAAGCATTTAACTCACTAGACCTTTCAGACCTTTGAATAAAAGCTTTTGTCACATCTGTTGAGGAAAGTTTCTTACTCTTAATATTCTCTACTAATTCTGTTAAAGATTGTTTCGTAATGTCTGACATTATTCAATTACCTTTGGTACAACAAAATAATCCTCATTATCTTCAGGAGAATTTTTAATTATTTGTTCTCTAATATTTTTACTTTTGATTTCATCAGATCTGAATTTTAAAGTTGTTTCGGCTATTGATGTTAATGGCTTTACATCATCTGTTTTTAATTCATTGAGCTTTTCAATAAATTCAAAAATTGAATTCAAATCATCAGCTAATTTTTCTGCCCTTTTTTCATCAACAGAAATTCTTGATAATTTAGATATGTGTTTTATTGTTTTAAGATCTATACTCATATGCTATTTAGGTATGACGCAAACTATCATTTAAGTTAAAAATATACAATATGATCACGTTAGAGGAATTTAAAAAAAATCACTTAGATAAGTGCAGATTGATAGGCTTAGACCTTGGTTCAAAACGAATAGGAGTTTCAATTTGTGACGAAAAACAATTAATTGCCACACCATTTATAACCATAGAAAAAAAATCCTCTCAAAACCTTATAGATCAACTTAAATCAATAATTATCGAAAACAACATAAAGGGAATCATAATAGGAAACCCCTTAAATATGGATGGCTCTTCTGGCAAATCTTCTCAATCAGTAAATGATGTTTCAACGTATATTGAAAAGAACATTGATATTCCAGTTTGTTTATGGGATGAGAGATTATCAACTGTTGGTGCATTTAATCTTTCTAGTCAATTAGATGTGAATGTGAGTAAAAGAGAAAAAAAAATTGATGAAAATGCTGCCGCTTTTATACTGCAAGGAGCAATAGATTTTTTGAACAATTAATACTTGCTATTATACAACTTTATAGCTATAGAGTTGGTTTTAATGGCAATTAAATCAAATAAAGCTATTAAAATTTCCCAAAAACATCTGTTAGGTATCCAAGATTTATCTATAAATGATGTTAATCTTATACTTGATGAAGCTCACGGTTTTATAAAAGTAAACCAAAGTAAAAATAAAAAAATTGATGCACTAAGAGGAAAAACACAGATCAATTTATTTTTTGAGCCCTCAACAAGAACGCAAAGTTCATTTGAATTGGCAGGAAAAAGACTTGGAGCTGATGTGATGTCAATGAATATAAGTAATTCTGCAATTAAAAAAGGTGAAACTCTTATTGATACAGCAATGACACTAAATGCTATGCATCCTGATATTATTGTAATAAGACACCAAGACTCTGGGGCATGTAACCTACTTTCTCAAAAAGTTAATTGTGCAGTTTTAAATGCTGGGGATGGAAGAAGAGAACACCCTACTCAAGCTTTATTAGATGCTTTGACAATTATAAATCGAAAAAAAAAAATTGAAGGTTTAAGAATTGCCATTTGTGGAGATATCCTACATTCAAGAGTTGCAAGATCTAATATTTATTTACTGAATATGTTAGGAGCAGAAGTAAATATAATTGCTCCCACAAATTTGATGCCTAAGGAAATAGAAAAATTTGGTGTCAATACATTCACCGATATGAAAAAAGGATTAAAAGATTGTGATATTGTAATGATGTTAAGATTACAAAATGAAAGAATGACAAGTTCGTATCTCTCATCTAACAGAGAGTATTATGAGTATTATGGCCTTACACCAGATAAATTAGAATATGCAAAAACTGATGCATTAATCATGCACCCAGGTCCAATGAATAGAGGTATTGAGATAGATACTAATTTAGCTGATGATATCAATAAAAGCGTAATTAAAGAACAAGTAGAACTAGGAGTTGCGGTAAGAATGGCCTGTTTAAAGATTTTTTGTACTTAAATGAAAAAACAATATTTTATAAACGCAAATATAATTGACCCACATAATTCAATTAACGAGACGGGTGGTCTTATAATCTCTGAAGAAGGAAAGATAGAAGCCGTAGGAAAAAAGGTTAATACAAATAATCTTCCTACAAGAGAAAAACCAATTGACTTAAAGGGAAAATATATATTTCCAGGTTTAGTTGACATGAGAGTATTTGTAGGTGAACCAGGCTATGAATATAAAGAAAATTTTAGAACCTTAAGTAATGCTGCTTTAGCTGGTGGTGTAACTTCTGTGGTAACAATGCCAAATACAGATCCGATAATTGACAACGTATCTATAGTTGATTTTCTAAAAAGAAGAGGAAGAGATAAATCTCGAATAAACATTTTTCCATGTGCATCACTTACAAAAAATATTGAAGGAAACAACATGACAGAATTTGGTCTTCTGCAAAGTAAAGGTATAATAGCATTTACTGATGGCATTAAAACTATTCAAAATCCCAGATTAATGTCTCGGATAATGAATTCTGCAAAAGATATTGGCTGCTTAATAATGCAACATGCAGAAGATTATGAACTTGCAAAAAATGGGATGATAAATTCAGGCATTATCGCGTCTAAATTAGGATTATCAGGTATTCCTGAGATCGCAGAAAGAATTTTGATTGAAAGAGATCTTACTTTACTTGAAAAAGTAAAATGCAGATATCATATCTCTCAATTATCATCGCAGAAATCTATCGAGGTTATCAAATATAGAAAAGAAATCGTAAAATTCACATCCGGTGTTTCGATAAATAATCTCTCTTTAAATGAAAATGATATAGGTGATTTTAGAACTTTTTTAAAATTATCTCCACCTTTGAGGCGTGAGGAAGATAGAATTGCTCTAGTGGAGGGATTAAAGGATGGATTGATAGATGTGATTGTTTCAGATCACAAACCTGAAGATGAAGAGTCAAAGAGATTAACATTTTCTCAAGCTGCAACAGGTGCATCAGGTATAGAAACTCTATTATCTTTAAGTTTAGAGTTATATCATAATGGATCTTTAAAATTAGAAACATTAATTAAAGCGCTTACTTCGAATCCTGCAAAAATTCTCAAAATAGATAAAGGTAACCTCTCCATTGGTAATGATGCAGATTTTTGTGTTGTAGATATAAGTAAACCATGGATTGTAAAAAAAGAAAAATTGGTTTCAAAATCAAAAAATACCTCAATTGAAGACAAAAAACTCCAAGGTAAAGTCACGAATACATTTGTAAAAGGAAAAGAATTATTTAAGCTTTAGTATGGATATTTTTTTGATAGGTATAATTTCCTACCTCATGGGCTCTATACCTTTTGGATATATACTTACAAAGATATTTTTAAAAAAAGATATAAGAAAAATTGGATCTGGTAATATTGGAGCTACCAATGCTTTGAGAACTGGTAACAAAAGTATTGGTTATTTCACGTTAGCATTAGATATTTTAAAAGCAATTATTCCAGTTATTTATGTAAAAATTTTCTACCAAGATTTTTTATATATTGCATCTTTATGTGCCTTTTTAGGTCATGTATTTCCAATTTGGCTTAAGTTTAAAGGTGGCAAAGGTGTTGCTACCTATGTTGGTATTTTATTTGCTATAAATTTATATTTTGGAATTATATTTTCTGTATGTTGGTTTATAACTTTTTTTATTTCAAAATTTTCATCACTATCATCTTTAGTAGCTTCAATATCTATTCCAATCTACCTATTAATTTCCACTCAGCTTAATCAAGCAATTTTTTTTACGATCATGTTTATCTTGATTTTTTTTACTCACAGAGAAAATATTAAAAGATTGATAAATAAAGAAGAAACTAAGACAAAAATTTATTAAATTGACTATCTAAAGCTTTTGGGTAGTTTGTAGTTTATGAATTTGGTCATTGTAGAAAGTCCTGCTAAAGCAAAAACTATTAATAAATACTTAGGTGATAATTATAAAGTTTTAGCAAGTTATGGTCATATAAGAGACTTGCCGTCAAAAAATGGTTCAGTCAATCCAGATCAAGATTTTAAAATGGAATGGGAAGTTGATAGTTTTTCAAAAAAATATTTAAAAGAAATAACTGATGCGGCTAAAGACTCATCTAAAATTATATTAGCAACTGACCCTGATCGTGAAGGTGAGGCAATTGCTTGGCATGTCAAAGAATATTTGAATGAAAAAAAACTTTTAAAAGATAAAGAAATTGAACGAGTTGTATTTAATGAAATAACCAAAAAAGCTGTTATTCAAGGAATTGAAAATCCTAGGCAAATTGAGCCATTATTAGTCGATGCGTATATGGCTAGAAGAGCCTTGGACTACTTGGTTGGTTTTAATATATCCCCGATCCTCTGGACGAAACTTCCAGGTTCAAAATCTGCAGGAAGAGTTCAATCTGTTGCTTTAAAATTAATTACTGAGAGAGAACATGCAATCGAGTCTTTTAAACCTGAGGAATTTTGGACTCTAAGTATTAAATTTGCTGATACTGCAAATCAAAATTTCACTGCTAGTATTAGTCAACTTGACAACAATAAAATTGAAAAATTTTCATTTAGAAATAAAGAAGAGATAAATAAAGCCATATCAAGTATTAATAAAAAAAAATTTAGTATAACTGATATTTCTAGCAAAATAGTAAATCGTAATCCCTCTGGACCATTTACAACTTCAACTCTTCAACAAACTGCATCGAGTCGACTAGGTTTTGGTGCATCTAGAACAATGCAAATTGCCCAAAAACTTTATCAAGGTATAGAGGTGGAAGGTGAAACAATTGGCTTAATTACTTATATGAGAACTGATGGAACTAATTTATCTAAAGATGCTGTTACAAGTTTCAGAAACTATATCCAAAAAGAAATTGGTAATGAATACTTGCCTAAAGATGTTTTGAATTATTCAGGCAAAAAAGCTAAAAATGCGCAAGAAGCACACGAAGCGATCAGACCTACTGATATTATTAGAACTCCTCAAAGTGTTAAAAAATATTTAAGTACAGATCAAAATAAACTTTATGATCTTATTTGGAGTAGAGCTTTATCTTCTCAGATGGAGTCAGCTAAATTTGATAGAAATACTATCACCATAACGTCAGATAATAATGATACAATTTGTAAAGCCAGTGGATCAGTTTTAAAATTTGATGGTTTCTTAAAGATTTATAATAATCAAAGCAAAGATGATGATGAAACTATTTTACCTGCTGTGTCTAAAGGACCTATTAATATTGAGGCGCTAATAGATGAACAGCATTATACACAACCACCACCAAGATATTCTGAAGCTAGTTTAGTTAAAAAACTTGAGGAGCTTGGTATCGGGAGGCCTTCTACGTATGCAAGTATTATTTCTACTATTGCCAATCGAGGTTATGCAGAGATATTGAATAAAAGATTTTTTCCTACAGATAGAGGTAAATTAATTTCAGCCTTTTTAGAAAAATTATTCTCAAAATATGTAGATTATAACTTTACAGCAGGATTAGAAGATCAACTTGATGAGATCACTACTGGCAAAGAAAGTTGGATTAAAGTTTTGGAACTTTTTTGGAAAGACTTCAATAATAACGTTTCGGAAGTGAAAGAAAAAAGAACTAGAGAGGTGTTAGATTTACTCAATGATAGTCTAGGTGAATTAATTTTTGATAAGGATAATGAGGGTAATGTAGTAAGAAAATGTCAATTATGTAGTTCTGGAACACTTAGTTTAAAGAATAGTTTCAGAGGAGGCGCTTTTATAGGATGTTCAAATTATCCGGAATGTAAATTTACACGACCCTTATCTAAAGCAAAAGCTGCTGCTCAAGCACAATTAGCTGAACCAAAATTTATAGGAAAACATGAAAATGGAAATGATATATATTTGAAAAATGGTAGATTTGGCCCTTACCTTCAATACGAGAAAATCCCATCTGATATAGAAGTTGAAAAAATTAGTAAGAAAAAGAAAAAAACTAAAAAATTAAAGTCAGATGTTAATGAACTTTTAAAAAATGTTTCAATACCAAAAGGATTAGAATTAGAGAGTATTAATCTAGAAAAAGCTCAATTTTTATGTTCGCTACCTAAATCTTTAGGAATAAATCCAGATAATCAAAAAGAGATTACACTAAATGTTGGAAGATTTGGTCCTTACTTAAAGTGTGAAAATAAATCATCAAGAATAGAAAATGTAGAGGAAATATTTTCCATAGGTTTAAATAGAGCAATAACATTAATAGCTGAGGCTAAACCTGGTCGGATGTCTTCTTCTATGATAAAAGATTTGGGAGAACATCCCGAGGATAAAAAACCTGTTAGAGTCATGAAGGGTCAGTATGGGCCTTATATAAAATACAAATCACTCAATGCAACTATCCCTGAGGAAAAAGACCCCACTGAATTAACGATGGAAGAAGCTTTAATATTGATTGAGAAAAGAAAAGAATACGATAAGAGTAAAAAATCAAAAGGTAAGAAAAATAAATGAAAAAAATATTTATAATTTCAATAATTTATTTATTTTCAACAAATATTCTAATTGCTAATGAACATAAATGTTCTGGGATGAAAAAACTTTCTAAAGAATATTTAGCATGCACAGCCAAAAATATTAAAGAAGGTGCTGTCAAAAAGAAAGATCAAGTTAAAGAAGGGTCTATAAAAAAAACAAATCAAATTAAAGAAGGTACAAAGAAAATATTTAATAAAGTTAAAACTAAAATCAAAAAAAATAATTGATTATGAACTTTGAGGATAAGATAAAAGAACTAAATATAAAGCTTCCTGAAGCAAAAGCACCAGTTGGTAATTATGTTGCAACAAAAATTTCAGGAAAAATGTTATTCATATCAGGACAAATTTCTATTGATGATAATGGTAAATTAATTAAAGGAAAAGTTGGTAAAGAATTGGATGTCGCGGCTGGTTACAACGCTGCTAAGAGATGCGCGTTAAGTATTATTGCCCAAGTTAAAAAAGCCTGCGACAATGATTTATCAAAAATAAAATCATGCGTGAAATTAACAGGATTTGTAAATTCAACAGATGACTTTATTGATCAACCTAAAGTAATAAATGGTGCATCTGATTTGATAGCTTCAATTTTTGGAGATGCAGGTATGCATACTAGAGCTGCTGTAAGCACAAATAGTTTACCATTAGGTGTTTCGGTTGAAGTAGATGCAATATTTGAGTTAAATTAGATTATTACTTTCCAACGCTGAAATATTTAAATCCTTGGTCTTTAATCTTTGATGAAGAATATATATTTCTCATATCAAAAATCATGAACTTCTTACCTTTAACTAAACTTTTAAAATTAATTGATTTAAAATCATTCCATTCAGTATGAATAATAATAAGATCAGCCCCATAAACAGCATCTTTTATTGAAGTCTTATTAAATACATTTTTAAACTTCATAAATTCAGTTTTATAACCAGTTGGATCAAAATATTTTATAGTTGCTCCTTTTTTTGATAACCATGGTATCATTTTTAAACTTGAGGAATCTCTCATATCATCTGTATTAGCTTTAAATGTAACACCTAAAAAAGTAATTATCTTATTTTTAATTTTCCTATTTAAGATTCTATTAATTCTATCTAATAAAATTTTAGATCTATTTTCATTTGATTTAATTACTGATTTAACCACTGATAAATTTGTTTTAAATTTGTCTGCTGTTGTAATAATAGCTTTTGTATCTTTAGGAAAACAAGATCCACCATAAGCAGGTCCTGCTCTAAGAAATCGACTGCCTATTCTTTTATCCAATCCCATACCAATTGATATATCCTCAACATTAATGTTAGTTTTTTCACATAAATTAGCCATTTCATTTATAAAAGTAATCTTTGTTGCCAAAAAAGCATTAGAGGCATATTTAATCAATTCTGCGGCTCTTCTAGAAGTTTGTAAATAAGAAGCACCCTTAGAAATAAGTGGGCTATAAAGATTTTTTAAAATTCTACCTGCTTTTTTATCATTTGTTCCGATGACG
The DNA here is from genome assembly GCA_902582605.1 of uncultured Pelagibacteraceae bacterium. Lineage (GTDB taxonomy): Bacteria > Pseudomonadota > Alphaproteobacteria > Pelagibacterales > Pelagibacteraceae > Pelagibacter. The sequence goes on from CACHSP010000003.1 coordinate 84,993, forward strand.
ACACGATCAGGATAAACGAAATCTCTTATTGCTTCTCCTTCTCTTAGGAATTCAGGATTTGAAACAACAGAAAATTTCTTTTTGCTATTTTTTTTAGATAATATTTTTTCAATTTCATCTCCTGTCGTCACGGGAACTGTTGATTTTGTTATGATAATTTTAAATTTATTAATTGAAGAACTTATTTCTTTAGAAACTTTGTAAATTTGACTTAAATCTGCTGAACTACCGCCTTTTTTTGTTGGTGTACCAACACAAATAAAAATTATGTCTGAGTCTTTAATTGATTTTTTTAAATCTGTAGAAAAATTTAATTTTTTATTCTTAAAATTCTTTATTACTAATTCTGATAAACCAGGTTCATAAATTGGAATCTTTCCTTTTTTTAGTAAATTTATTTTGTCAACATTATTATCTACACAAATTACATCATTTCCTAAATCAGCAAAACATACTCCGCTTACTAAACCTACATAACCAGTACCAATCATACACAATTTCATGATTTAGCTATCTCTAAAGTTGATTTGATGTAACCACTCATGCTTCCACAATCAAGATATTTTCCAGAAAAATTATGAGCAATGAATTTTTTATCATTTTGAATTAATGTTTGGATAGCATCTGTAATATGTATTTCTCCTCCTTTACCTGGTTTTTGTTTAAGTAATTTTGAAAAAATTTCTTTAGGTAAAATATATCTTCCAATCACTGCTTTATTAGATGGTGCTTTTTTTACAGAAGGTTTTTCAATAACATCTGAGATCAAATAATTATTCTTATTTATTTTAGTTTTTAACTTATAAATTCCCCATCTTGAAACATTTTTTTTTTTAACATTCATACTAGCCATAACAGACGCGTTGTATTTTTTATGAATCTTTATCATTGATTTAGAACAATTTCTTTTAATAATAAGATCATCTGGTAACAACATTAAAAAAAAATTATGTTTTATAAATTTTTTTGTTTTTAAAACGGCATCTCCAGTGCCAAGTGGTTTGTTTTGATAAACAAATTTTATCATTTTTTTATATTTTAAAATTTTTTTGTATTCTTCCTTAATTCTTTTATCTTTCTTTTTTTTAATAATTTTTTTATAAAAATTATCATTATAAAAATAAGTCTTTATCATTTTCTTCTTATTTGAAATTATAAAAATAACCTCTTTAATACCTGCATCAATGCATTCATCTAGAATGTATTCAATTCCTGGTTTACCATTAATAGGTAAAAGTTCTTTTGGAAATACACTGGTTAATGGAAGTAAACGTGTACCCAAACCAGCTAAAGGAATAATTGCTTGTTTAATCATTCAAATGTTTTACTTATTAAAAAGTTTTATACAAATGAAAATTTTATTGAATAATAATGATTTAAATGAGGCATTAGAAAATGTGTCTAATCTAGGTTTTGTGCCTACAATGGGAAGTCTTCATAAAGGCCATATATCGTTAATTAAACAATCCAAAAAAAAATGCAATAAAACTATTGTAAGTATATTTGTAAATCCGAAACAATTTAATAATAAAAATGATTTTAAGAAATATCCAAGAAATAGAAAGAAGGACTTATTTATTTTGAAAAGACTTAAAGTTAATTATGTATATTTACCAAGTGTTAAAGAAATTTATAAAGTAAAGAGATCCTCTAAGATTACAATTTCAAAAAAAGAAAAGATATTATGTGCTAAGTACAGAAAAGGACATTTCGAGGGTGTAATTGATGTAATGGAACGCCTAATTGAATACATCAAACCTCAAAAAATTTTTATGGGGGAGAAAGATTTTCAACAATTATATCTTTTAAAAAAATATTTAAGAAAACATTCTTCGAAAATAATAGAATGTAGAACAATTAGAGAAAAAAATAAATTAGCATTATCTTCCAGAAATTCATTATTACAAAAACGTGAAAAAAATTTGGCTGCAAAATTAATTACCAATATTATGAAACTTAAAAGAAAGTTAAATAAGGAATCAAATATTAAAAAAGTACTTAATAAAACTGGAAATGAAATGAATAAATTACAAAATGTTAAGATTGAATATCTCGAATTAAGAAATATTAAAAATCTTAAAATTTCTAATAAATTAAAAAATTCAAAAATTTTCGTATCTTTTTATATTAATAATGTAAGGTTGATTGATAATTTTTAAAATTCTATAAAAAATAAGCACCAACACCTAAAAAAGAAACAAAACCTATTACATCAGTTATTGTGGTTACAAAAACACTAGAGGCAATTGCTGGATCAATTTTCATTTTTTTTAACGTGACTGGAACAAGTATTCCAAATAAACCTGCCACTACCATTGTCAAAATCATTGAGATCGATATTATTAATGATAATTGGTAATCTTGAAACCAGACTTGAACAATAAAAGAACTTATAACAGCAAAAATTATTCCATTGAGAATACCAATATTAAATTCCTTTATAATGTTTTGATTAAAGTTATTTTTTGTTAAATCATTTGTTGCTAAAGTTCTAACAGTAACTGCTAGAGTTTGCATACCTGCATTACCACCCATCGATGCAACTATTGGCATTAAAAATGCCAAGACAACCATTTGTTCAATTGTTGCACCAAACAAACTTATACAATAAGTAGCTAGAAATGCTGTGAATAAGTTTAATAGTAACCAGTTAAATCGTCTTTTAGTTTTTGTGATAACACCATCTGTAATTTCTTCGTCACCAACACCAGCTAATCTTAAAGCATCTTCCTCAGCTTCTTCTTTTAAAACTGTTAATATATCATCGGAAGTTATCATTCCTACAAGTTTATTATTCTTATCTACAACACAAGCTGAGTTTAAATTGTAATTTTCAAATGAATTACCAACTTCTTCTCTATCCATATCCACTGGAACTAAAAAAATTGAATCATCCATAATTGAGGACATTTTTGTTTCTCTAGGTGTTCTTAATACTTTAGAGGATGGTACAGCACCAATAGGTTTAAAATTTTCATCCACAATGTAAATTTCTAAAAACTCTTCTGGTAGGTCTTTATTCTCTCTTAAATAATCAATAGTTTGTCCTACCGACCAGTTACTTGGGATTGCTGTAAATTCTCTTTGCATTATCCTAGCAGCACTATCCTCTGGATAACTAAGACCTTCTAATAAAGCAAATCGATCTTTTGGGGGTAATAAACTTAATATTGAATTTTTATCTTTTTCTTCAACATTTTCTAAAATAGCTATGGCGTCATCAGACTCTAAATTTTTTAAAATCCTAACAATTGAATCTGAGGAAAGATATTTAATGATTTCTGATTGAACAGACTCATTTAATTCAACAAATACTTCTGGATCAATCTTAAAATTATTTAATTTTATTAAACTTTCTCTATCATTTTCACTTAAATGCTCAATAATATCAGCAGCATCAGCGGGATGCATTTCCTCAAAAGATCTAGTTATAAAAGATGCATCATTTGAGGTAATTTTGTCTGTTACAACTTTTATATATTCCTTATTAAATTCAAAATTGACTTTTTTATCTTTAATTTTTTTTATTAAAGTCATAAATACACCTATTATTTAGACGGATCTTTTAATACAAAATGAAAAGAATACAATTTTTAAATGCCTATAGAAATTAAAAAGTCCCAAAATCCAGTAAAATATGAAGACGCAATATCATTTATGGAAGATCGACTTAAAGATATCGATCTAAAAAAAGTAGATGATTTGATTTGGGTTTTAGAACATGATCATACCTATACATCGGGTACAAACTATAAAGAAAATGAGATAATAGATAAATCTATAAATATTATAAAAACTAATAGAGGTGGTAAAATAACTTATCATGGACCAGGACAACTCATTTGTTATTTTGTAATTGATTTAAAGAAAGGTAAGAGAGATATTAGAAAATTTATATCTGTAATTGAAAAATCAATTATTGAAACCCTGAGCCTCTATGACATAAAAACATTTGCTGATAAAGAAAATATTGGTATTTGGTACAATGATAATTCAACCATAAAAAAAGTTGCTGCAATTGGGGTCAGGGTAAGTAAATGGATAGCTTATCATGGTTTTTCTATCAATATTAATAACGATTTAAAAAAATATGACGCGATTATTCCTTGTGGGATTAAAGATAAAGGTATTACTAATCTCAAACAAATTAAAAATCAAAATTATGATGATTTAGAAAATAAGTTAATAGAAATATTTAAAACTAATTTGAAAAATTTAATCTTTTAGTCCTCAACAACTTATTGAAATAATCTGGTAATAATGCTTTGTAAGTATATTTTTTTTCATTAATCATAAATTTTATTTGATAGGAATGAAGCATTAAATCTTTATTTATACCTTTCGATGAAACAGATGAATTATATTTTTTATCACCTAAAATTGAATGTCCAATGTTGAATAATTGTTTTCGTAATTGATGTTTTCTTCCTGTGATTGGTTTCATTTCTACTAAACTAGCATTGGTATTTTTATCTATCACTTTAAAAATTGTTTTAGCTTTTTCAATAATTTTTTTTCCATTGTCGTATCTTATCAAATTATCATTCCATTCACCTGAGTCTTTTTCAATTTCTCCGTTACATATTGCCAAATAAGTTTTGTGCACTTTTCTTAATCTAAATAGAGAGGTCAATAGTTGAGCTGTTTGTCTATTTTTCGCAATAATAAAAACACCTGAAGTATCTTTGTCTAATCTATGAACAGAGAATGGTTTTGTTCCTTGAAATATTTCACTTTTTGCAAATATATCTACTAGATTTTTTTTTGACTTTGTTCCACCTTGAACCGATATTCCTGCACTTTTATTTAAAACTATAAAATCTTCATTGTTATCTATGATCAGATCTTCGTTAGATTTTATTACCTCAGTGGATGGATTGAATTGTTTTTTCTCGTGTTTAATTTTTTCTTTAAAATCAATATTGAAGAGTTCTATTTTATCATTTGTTTTAATCTTAAAAGAGCTTTTTATTTTTTTTTTATTTATTTTAATTTTTCCAAGCCTTAAACTCTTTTCAATAAGACTTTGCGGTACTTTTCCTAATTTATTTCTTAACCATCTATCAATACGCATGTTATTACACGTTGACTCAACGATAAAACTTCTAATCATGAATATTTAAGGCTTTTATTTATGCTGTGGCAGCTTTCTTATCTTCTTCTTTTTTTTCAACTTCTTTTGCTGAATCTTTCTTTTTTTTTTCAACTCTTTTGGCTTGAACGTCTCTATCAACAAATTCAATTATAGCCATAGGCGCATTATCTCCATATCTAAAACCTGCTTTAATAATTCTTGTATAACCCCCAGCTCTTTTTTCGTATCTTTTAGATAAGGTTTTTTTAACTTTATTGGCTGACTTAATATCCTGCAATTGAGAAATCAAAATTTTAGTATTATGCAAACTATCTTTTTTACCTAATGTGATTATTTTATCGGCCTGTGGCTTTAAAAATTTTGCTTTTGGTAAAGTTGTTTTAATTTGCTCATACTTTATTAAGGAATTAAGCATATTTTTAAGCAGCGCTTTTCGATGTTCAGAAGTTCTGTTTAACTTCTTATTTGCCATTCCATGTCTCATTAGATACTTTCCTCTAATTTTTTAGACATTTCTGCGATATTATCTGGTGGCCAATTTGGAATTTCCATTCCTAAATAAAGAGACATACCAGTTAAAACTTCTTTAATTTCATTTAATGATTTTCTTCCAAAATTTGGGGTTCTTAACATCTCGCCCTCAGATTTTTGAACTAAATCACCAATATAAATTATATTATCATTTTTAAGACAATTCATTGATCTAACAGATAATTCAAGCTCGTCTACTTTTCTTAACAAATTTTTATTAAATTCAGGCTCTGTTGAAACTTCTTTAACCGGAGCTTCCACAGGTTCATCAAAATTAATAAACATTTTTAATTGATCTTGAAAAATTCTAGCAGAATAAGCAACTGCATCTTCAGCAGAAATTGATCCGTTTGTCTCAACTTCCATCGTTAATTTATCGTAATCTAAAGCCTTACCTTCTCTTGCGGTACTTACTGAATAAGAAACTTTTTTAACGGGACTATATAATGAGTCAATTGCAATTAAACCTAAAGGTGGTTCTTCAGGTTTATTTAAATCAGCCGGAACATAACCTTTTCCAGTATTAACATTCATTTCCATATGGAAGTGAGTATTTTCATCTAAATTACAAATAACTAAGTCAGGATTCAAAATTTCAACATCAGGAACTGATGCGATGTCAGATGCTTTTATCTCACCAGGTCCTTTGGCATCTAATACTAGTTTTTTTGTGCCCTCAGCAGCACATTTTAATGCCAGAGATTTAACGTTTAATACAATATCAGTAACATCTTCTCTTACACCTTTAATAGATGTAAATTCATGGAGTACACCATCAATTTGAATTGAAGTCACAGCAGCCCCTCTGATTGAGGACAATAAAATTCTTCTAAGTGAATTACCAAGTGTTAAACCATAACCTTTTTCTAATGGTTCAGCGATAATTGTAGCGTGAGTTAAATCATCACTTATTTTAACATCAAGTTTCGCAGGTTTGATTAATGATTTCCAATTTTTTACATTTACATTTTCTACATCCATTAAACTCTCCTTTTTTTTGGTGGCCTAGTACCATTATGTGGCATCGGTGTTGTATCTTTAATTGATAAAATTCTAAATCCTCTCGCTTGTAACGCTCTTAATGCTGTTTCTCTACCTGAACCAGGACCTTTAACCTCTACAGATAAAGTTTTCATACCAAACTCTAAGGCTTTAGATGCAGCAGCATCTGCAGCTATTTGTGCTGCATATGGAGTTGATTTTCTAGAACCCTTAAAACCTTTTTGTCCAGCTGATGCCCATGAAATTACATTTCCATTAGTGTCAGCGATAGAAATAATTGTATTATTAAAAGTTGATTGAACGTATGCAATTCCATTTAAGATGTTCTTTTTAGTTTTCTTTTTTTTTGAATAAGAACTTTTAACTGCTTTTTTTGGCGACTTATCTTGACTCAGTTCTTTATTGTCTTTTTTTTCTGGTTTTGCCATGTTTATTTCTTAAGTGGTGTTAATTTTTTACCAGCTATTGCAATAGCTTTTCCTTTTCTCGTTCGAGCATTACATCTAGTTCTTTGACCTCTTACAGGTAATTTTTTTCTATGTCTCGAACCTCTATAGCAAGCTAAATCAATTAATCTTTTTATGCTCAGTGAATAATCTCTTCTAAGATCTCCCTCAACTTTAAAATTTTGATCAATGTACTCTCTTATTTTCAAAATTTCATCATCAGTAAGTTGGTTCACTCTTTTTTCTTTAGGGATTGCTAATGATGCGCAAATTTGTTTTGAAAATTTATCACCAATACCATAAATATAAGTTAGCCCTACTTGAACTAATTTATTTTGTGGGATATTTATTCCTGCAATACGAGCCATAATTTTGAGATAAATTTAGCCTTTTATATAAGAAGTTCTTTCAAAGTCAATGTCTTAAACATTAAGAAAAGCATCTATTTTAGCGGTTATTTCTTCTATTTTTAGCGCACCATCTATTTCATAAAAGTTTGAATTTTTGGAATAAAAATCTAAAACGGGGCGTGTCATATCCATATAGGTATCATATCTTTTTAGAATAATATTTGAGTCATCATCAGATCTTTTTTCTAAAGTTTTTCTTTTTTCAACTCGTTTAATTATAACTTCTTTTTGAACATTAAGAAAAAAAATATAATCAATCTTTTGATTTGAACTTTTTAAAATAGTTTCTAAATTTTTAGCTTGTTCTAATGATCTAGGATATCCATCAAAAATAAGTTTGTTTTTATATTTTTCATCAAGTGTAACTTTTTTAATTAATTTGTTTACAATCTCATCACTTACAAATTTACCATCGTTCATATCATTGATTATTTTTTTTCCTATTTCAGAATTTTTCTTGATTTCGTCCCTTAACATATCACCTGTTGAAACTTGAAAACCATTTATCTTTTTAACTAAATATTTTGCTTGTGTTCCTTTTCCAGCACCAGGAGGTCCAAATAGGATTATATTCACGAATTTATCTTCCGAATTTTGTTTTTTTAATCAATTGTTCGTATTGAGAGCTCATTAATCTTGTTTGTATTTGCGTAACAGTATCAATTGCAACAACAACTACAATTAAAATTGATGTACCTCCCAGATAGAAAGGAATTGGATAATTAGCAATTAAAAACTCAGGCATCAAACAAACTAAAGTTAGATATAAGGCACCTATTGTTGTCAACTTTGTTAAAATATTATCGATATAAATTGCTGTGCTTTCTCCAGGTCTTATCCCAGGTACAAAACCACCATATTTTCTCAAATTGTCAGCTGTTTCTGTTGGATTAAAAGTTATCGATGTATAAAAAAAGGTAAAAAATATTATTCCTGATGCATAAAGCAACATATATAAAGGTTGTCCTTGAGTAAAATATGAACTTATATTTAAAAAAGTTTCATTATCAGAAAAATTAAAATTTGAAAAAGTTACTGGTAATAATAATAATGCCGAAGCAAAGATTGCTGGAATTACTCCAGCTTGATTAATCTTAAGTGGCAAATGAGATGACTCTCCTCCATACATTTTATTACCAACTTGTCTTTTAGGATAATTTATCAGTATTTTTCTCAAAGCTCTTTCCATAAAAACAATAAATAAAATTGTTAAGATTAACAAAACAAATAAAGCTAAGATCATTAATGTAGAGACTGCTCCTGTTCTACCAAGTTCGAAAGTGGTAACTAAAGCTCTTGGAATTTCTGCAACAATACCAGCGAAAATAATAAGAGATATACCATTACCAATTCCTCTTTGGGTAATCTGTTCTCCTAACCACATTAAAAAAATAGTTCCAGAGACAATTGTGGTGACAGTTGAAATCTTAAAAAAAACACCAGGATTAATTACTAACCCAGCTGAGGACTCTAGTCCTACTGCTAATCCATAACCTTGAACTGTCGCGAGTAAAACAGTTCCATAACGAGTTATCTGAGTAATTTTTGCTCTACCAGTTTCTCCTTGTGATTTTAAATTTTTGAAATAATCAGAAACACCTGTTAATAATTGAACAATAATTGATGAGGAAATATATGGCATGATTCCTAATGCAAAAATAGCCATTCTACTCACTGCACCACCAGCAAAAACATTAAACATTCCTAACAAACCCTTTTGATTTCCTTCCATCATTATTTTGAGTTGTTCAGGATCTATGCCTGGTAAAGGTACAAAAGTACCAAATCTATAGACCACTAAAATAGCAAGGGTAAATATTATTCTATTTCTTAAATCTGTACTTGATGATGATGCGCTCATTAAATCAAACTATTTTTTTAATTGTATTGAACCACCAATTTTTTCAAGTTTTTCAACAGCAGACTTTGATGCAAGATCTGCCTCAATATTAATCTTATCTTTAATGGCTCCTGAACCTAAAATTTTTAATTTAATTGAATTTTGATCTATTAATTTCAGTTTTTTTAGTAAATTTGAATTCAATGTATCTGTAGTTTTAATATTTTTTTTATCAATATAAGATTGAATTTTATCTAGATTCAAAATAGCAATTGTTTTTTTATTGATAGGGTTGAATCCTCTTTTTGGAAGTCTTCTGTATAGTGGCATTTGTCCACCCTCAAAACTTTTAATCGCTACACCAGATCTGGATTTTTGACCTTTTACACCTCTTCCAGATGTTTTGCCCTTTCCAGAACCGATGCCTCTGCCAACTCTAAGTTTGCTTTTGTTAATCTTATTTCTATTATTTAATTTGATCATTATCCTCTTTTTTCTATTATCTCAGAAATCTTTTTATTTCTTATTGAAGATATTTGTTTTGGCGAATTTTGTTTCAATAGTGCTTTCATTGTAGCTCTAATCACATTGTGGGCATTTGATGTACCCATTGATTTTGCAACAATATCTTTTACTCCTAAAACCTCACACACAGCTCGAACAGGGCCTCCAGCTATAATTCCAGTTCCTTTAGAGGCTGCTCTTAATACAATTCTGCCAGATCCATCTTTAGCTTTTACATCATGATGAATAGTTCTACCTTCTCGAAGAGGTATATGAATAAGTTTTCTTCGTGCCATTTCATTTGCTTTTTTTATCGCATCTGGTACTTGTTTTGCTTTAGCGTGGGCTATTCCAATTTTACCAGACTGGTTTCCAACCACAACAAGTGCTGAAAAACCAAACCTACGTCCACCTTTTACTACTTTTGTTATACGATTAATGTGAACTAATTTTTCTAAAATATCGTCATTTTTTTTATCTTTATTATTATCCATATTAAAATTCCATTCCATTTTTACGTAAAGTTTCAGCAAAAACCTTCACTCTTCCGTGATATTTATAAATGCCTCTATCAAAGTAAATCTTTGTAATTTTTTTCTCTTGTGCCTTTTTTGCTAACTTTTCAGCTACAATCTTAGATAATTCAGTTTTATTTACCTTTTGACCAGACTTAATATCTTTTTCAATTGATGATGCTGATAATAAAGTAACATTTTTCATATCATCAATTATTTGCGCTGAAATATTCTTTGATGATCTAGAAATACTTAGTCTATATCTATCATTTGAAGCAACATTTTTAACCTTATTGCTAACTCTAAATCTTTTTCTTTTACTAGTATCTAATTTCATTATTTCTTCTTTCCTTCTTTTTTCAAAATATGTTGACCCTTTTCTCTCACACCTTTACCTTTATATGGTTCAATTTTTCTAAGAGTTTTGAGTTTAGATGCAATTGCGCCTACTTGTTGTTTATCAGCACCACTTATTTTTAAAGTTGTTTGCTTTTCAACATTAATTTTTATCCCTTCTGGAATATCAAAGTTAATATCATGGCTATAACCTAATTGTAGATTTAATTGATTGCCTTTTAAAGCAGCTCGATATCCAACACCTACCAATTCTAGTGTCTTCTCATATCCTGTGTGTGAACCAATAACTGCATTATTAATTAAACTTCTATTCATTCCCCATAATCGTTTAGTTTCTTGATCAATTTTTTTCGGTTTGATTGATATTTCTTTTCCATCTTTTATATCCAGATTAAAAACATCTAAATCAATATTGATTGACTTTTTTCCAGATGGACCTTCTATGTTTAAAATATTTCCAGCCAAAGCAACTTTGACTTTTTCAGGGATTGAAATATTAATTTTACCAATTTTAGACATTAAAATACCTTACAAATTATTTCTCCACCCACTTTTTGCTTTCTTGCATCAATATCGGTCATGACACCTTTGGGGGTTGATACAATTGCTATACCTAAACCATTATTTATTTTTGGTAAACTTTCTGCACTAGAAAATATTCTTCTCCCTGGTTTTGAAACTCTTTCAAAAGTACTTATAACTGGGTTTCCTGAATGATATTTAAGCTCTAAAGATAATAAAGATTTATTATTTTCTCTGTTCACTTTGAAGTCTTTTATAAATCCTTCATTCTTTAAGATATCAGCAATCTTGGTTTTAAAATTTGAAGAAGGTAATTCAACTTTCTTATGGCTTCTATCTTGAGCATTTTTTATTCTTGCTATCATATCTCCAATTGGATCACTTAAACTCATATTTTCCTTTCTACCAACTTGATTTAACTAAACCTGGTATCTTTCCTTGCAGACCTAATTGTCTTAATGCAATTCTAGATATTTTCAATTTTCTATAAACTCCGTGAGGTCTTCCAGTGATCTGACATCTATTCATCACTCTTACTTTCGCAGAGTTTCTAGGTAATTTTGATAATTTTTGTTGCGCTTTAAATCTTTCCTCTAAAGGGAGTTTTTTATTCATAACAATCTTTTTTAACTTTTGTCTTTTTTTAAATAGCCTGTCCGATAATTTTATTCGTTTATTGTTCTTATTTATTGAGCTTAATTTAGCCATTTTAGTTATCTCCTTTTTTAATAAATGGAAAATTTAACTTTTCTAAAAGAGCAAAACTATGCTCTTTACTTTTAGCTGATATTACAATTACAATATCAATTCCACGAACCTTATCAGCACGATCAAAACTTACCTCTGGAAATATGATATGTTCTTTAATACCAAATGTGTAATTTCCAAATTTATCAAAACCATTAGCAGACAGGCCTCTAAAATCTTTAATTCTTGGTAAAGCTATATTCACAAGTCTATCTAAAAATTCATACATTTTATCTTTTCTAAGTGTTACCTTTAAGCCAGCATTCGACCCTTTTCTTGTTTTAAAATTTGCAACTGATTTTTTAAATTTGGTAATCACAGGTTTTTGACCTGTTATTTTTGCTAAATCCTCCTCACAAGACTTTAATATTTTTGAGTCATTTCCATCCAAACCTAAGCCCATATTCAAAACAATTTTTTCAATTTTTGGACCCATGTACAAATTTTTAAAACCAAATTGAGATTTTAATGCAGGTTGTATTTCTTTATAATAAAGTTCTTTCAATCTCGGAGTCATTATTTTTTAGCCTCAGTTTTTTTTGTTTTTGTTTTTTCGTCAATTAGTTTTAAATTTGATAAATGAATAAAACTTTCTTTTGAAAAAATTCCACCTTTTTTCTCCTTAGTTGTTTTTACGTGTCTCTTTACCATATTAATATCTTTAACTTTTGCTCTGTTGTTTGGTCTATCAATTTCAATTACTTCACCTTCTTTTTTTTTATCTCTGCCTGATAAAACTCGAACTTTTAAACCTTTTTTAATCATTACAAAACCTCTGGGGCTAATGAGATTATTTTCATTTGCCCTTTATTCCTTAATTCTCTAGTTACTGGACCAAAAATTCTAGTTCCAACTGGTTCACCTTTATCATCAACCAGAACAGCAGCGTTATTATCAAATTTTACTTTTGATCCGTCATCTCTATGAATTCCTTTTTTTACTCTTACCACCACAGCCTTATGAACTGATCCTTTTTTTACTTTTCCCTTAGGAATTGCCTCTTTTACAGCAATCACTATCGTGTCTCCTATGCTTGCATATCTTCTTTTTGATCCACCTAAGACTTTAATACACTCAATTTTCTTTGCCCCGGTGTTATCGGCTACATTTAATTCTGTTTGGACCTGTATCATTATTTTGTGTTCTCCATTACTTGAAATTTCTTGTTTTTTGAGAAAGGTTTGCTCTCAATGATTGATACTTTGTCTCCTGTTTTAAATTTGTTATTTTCATCATGGGCATTGTATTTTTTTCTCACTTTAATTACTTTTTTTAATAATGGATGAGAATATTTTCGTTCAACTAAAACAGTTATAGTTTTGTTAGGTTTATCACTTACAACCACACCTGTTAATATTTTCTTAGGCATTTAATTTTCCTTTTAATATTGTTTTTAATCTAGCAATTGTTTTTTTTGTTTCACTAATTTTTGCTGGATTTGTAATCTGTGAATTCATCTTTTGAAATCTAAAATTGAATAAATCTTTTTTAAATTTATCAATGTTTTTTATAATTTGATCTTTTGAGAGTTTTTTAATTTCTTGTTTTTTCATATTAGGCAAATCTCTTTATAGTTTTTGTTTTAATTGGCAATTTTGCGGATGCTTTATATAAAGCTTCTTTAGCTATCTGTTCCGAAACACCATCTACCTCAAATAAAATTCTTCCTGGTTTTACACGGCATGCATAGAATTCTGGAGAACCTTTTCCTTTACCCATACGTACTTCAATGGGTTTTTTAGAAACTGGAATATTTGGAAAAATTCTTGTCCAAACTCTTCCTTGTCTTTTCATGTGCCTTGTTAGAGCAACTCTAGCAGCCTCTATTTGTTTTCCAGTAACCCTATCAGGAGATAGCGCTTTTAAAGCATATGCACCATAGTTAATGAAATTCGCTCTTGAAGCAGTTCCATGAATTCTACCTTTGTGAGCTTTTCTCCATTTTGTTCTAACTGGCTGTAACATTTATTGTTTTCCCTCTTTAGGTGTGACTTTATTCGTTTCTTGACTAAATTCTTTTGCAAAAACTTCACCTTTATAAATCCAAACTTTTATCCCAATTATTCCGTAAGTCGTAAGTGCTTCTGCCTCTGCATAATCTATATCTGCCCTTAATGTGTGGGAAGGTATACTGCCATCTCTTAACCATTCAGTTCTAGCAATCTCATTTCCACCCAATCTTCCACTCACTGAAACTTTAATTCCTTTAGCGCCCAATCTTAAACAAGATTGCATCGCTCTTTTCATTGCTCTTCTATAAGAAATTCTTTTAACTAATTGTTGAGCAATATTTTCTGCAACTAAATAAGCATTTGTTTCAGGTTTTTTTACTTCTTTAATATTTAAAGTAACCTCATTTGAAGTAAATTTAGATAAATTATTTTTTATCTTATCTATATCACTACCTTTTTTTCCAATAACAAAACCTGGTCTAGAAGTGTAAATTGTAACATAACATTTGTTTGCTGTTCTTTCGATCATCACTTTTGAAACCCCAGAATTAATTACATTTTTTTTGATATATTCTCTTATTTTAAAATCTTCTATGAGGTAATTACCAAAATCTTTCTTTTTAGCGTACCAAACAGAATCCCAACCTCTGTTAACACCTAATCTAAAACCTACTGGATTAACTTTTTGTCCCATGACTCTCCATTTTTTTTGCTTCTGATAAAATAATTGTAACACTTGAATAAGTTTTTAAAATTGGTGCAGCTCTTCCTTTTGCTCTTGGTCTAAACCTCTTCATAGTAATTTTCTTTCCACAATAAGCTTCTTTAACTACAAGTTTATCAATATCATACTGAAAATTATTTTCTGCGTTTGCAACTGCAGATGAAATAGTCTTTCTGATATCACGAGTAATTCTTTTTTCTGAAAACTGAAGATCTCTAATAGCTAACTCTACTTTTTTGCCAACTATACCTTTTAAAATAGGATTAAGTTTTCTGACACTTGATCTAATATTATTATTAATAGATTTCACTATTTTTTCTTTTTTTTTCACTAATTTCTTTTTTTTACTCATAATTATTTCTTAGCCTCTGCCTCAGCAGGTTTTGCTTTTTTATCTGCAGGTGTATGACCAAAAAAAGTTCTTGTTGGTGCAAATTCACCTAACTTATGACCAACCATGTCTTCAGATATGGTAATGGGTATAAATTTTTTTCCATTATAAATCAAAAAACTAACTCCAACAAAATCTGGAATAATTGTTGATTTTCTTGACCAAGTCTTGATAGGAATTTTTTTTGGATCAGTCTTATATTTATCAACTTTTTTGATTAAACTTTCTTCAACAAATGGTCCTTTCCATACTGCTCTAGCCATTATTTTGTATCCTTCCTTTTGTTTCTTCTCTTAACAATGTATTTATCAGTTCTCTTATTGTCTCTTGTTTTCAATCCTTTTGCTGATTGTCCCTTAGGAGAAACTGGATGTCTTCCACCTGCTGATTTACCTTCTCCACCACCATGTGGGTGATCTACTGGATTTTTAACAACACCTCTAGTGTGAGGTCTTCTTCCTAACCATCTTGATCGTCCTGCTTTACCAATTTTGATATTTTTTTGATCAGGATTACTTAATACACCAATAGTTGCCAATGATCTTGAATCGATTTTTCTAACTTCACCTGATGCTAATTTAATCAAACTATAATTCCCATCTAATCCACTAATCGTAACAGAAGTTCCAGCAGATCTAGCAATTTTACCTCCACCACCTGGTTGTATTTCAACATTGTGAATATCTATACCAACTGGGATGTCCTGTAACGGCATGCAATTTCCAACTTTTATTTCTTTTTTTGATCCATTTTCAACTTTATCACCTACTTTTATTTTTTGTGGTGCAAGATAATATGCATGTGAATTATCATCAAATTTTACTAACATAATGTAACAAGATCTGTTTGGATCATATTCAATTCTTTCTACTGTCGCTGGCATATCAAATTTTTTTCTATAGAAGTCGACATGTCGATACATCTTTTTATGTCCCCCAGCTCTATTTATAGAAGTAATATGGCCATTGTTGTTTCTCCCTTTCATTGCATTTTTTGGAGAAACTAAAGATTTAAACGGTTTACCTTTCCAAAGACCAGTTCTATCAACAAGAATTGTTCCTCTAGTAGATTTTGTGTATGGTTTAAATGTTTTTAGTGCCATTTTAAATTCCAGTTGTTAAATCAATACTTTGACCTTTTTTAAGTGTTATAATTGCTTTTTTAAAACCAGAGACTTTAACTTTTCTCCCTCTGGTTAATTTAGTTCTACTTTGTTTATTTATAATATTTACCTTTGTAACATTTACTTTAAAGATTTTTTCAATATTACTTTTTATATTTTTCTTATTCGCTTTTGATGGCACCTTAAATACAATCTTATTTTGTTCTGATAAATTTGTTGATTTTTCAGTTACTAGTGGAGATAAAATTTTGTCATATAAATGTATCTTTTCCATCTTAAGCATACCTCTTTTCTAATTCTTTTACGGATGTTTCAGTAAACACAACCTTTTCAAACTTGACGATATCAAAGGCACTAAAATGATTTATGTCTGTTACTTTAATATTTGGAATATTTCTAATTGATTTTTCAACATTATCTTTTGAGGTTTTGTCTAGGATTATTATTGAATTTGATATTTGGAATTTCTTTAAAATTAAGTTCATCTCTTTAGTCTTTTTTATCTTAGAGCTAAAATCGCTAAAAATTAAAAGGTTATTATTCTTTATCTTGTCACTGATTAATGATGCTATACTTTGTTTTTTTTCACTCTTATTCAATTTTCTTTTTTTATATGATAGCTCTCCTTTAGGACCATGAGCTATACCACCGCCAACAAAGATTGGGGCTTTTCTACTTGCGTGTCTAGCATTACCTGTTCCTTTTTGTGCATAAATTTTTGATGTTGGACCTGAGACTTCGTTTTGCTGCTTTGTTTTTGCGTGCCTACCTTTATAGTTAGCATTAGTCTTATATAAAACTGTATTAACTAATTTCTTATTTATCTTAGCTGAAAAAATCTTATCTAAGACTTCAATAGAACTTTTTTTACCATCTAAATTAATTTTATCGACTTTCATTATTTTTTCTTTTTCTCCGGTGTTTTCTTAGCTAATTCAGCAGCTTTATGTTTTTCACTGATAGTCATTTTTTTTATATTTTTAACTGAACCTTTTACGAGAATTTCAGAGTTTTTTGCTCCTGGGATAGAACCTTTTAAATATAGAAGCTCATTTTCTAGATCCGTTTTGATAATTTCGATATTTTGCATAGTTCTTAATTTATCTCCCATATGTCCAGCCATTTTTTTTCCCTTAAATACTTTACCAGGATCTTGTCTTTGACCCGTTGAACCATGTGATCTATGTGAAATTGAAACACCATGTGTAGCTCTCAAACCACCAAAATTGTGTCTTTTCATAGCTCCTGCAAAACCTTTTCCAATCGTTTTTGATCTAGTATCTACAAATTTAACATCTTTAAAAATCTCTAAACCAAATTCATTTCCCTCTTTATAATTTTCAATATTTTGAACTCTATATTCTTTAAGTTTCTTTTTAGCTTCAGTATTTCTTTTTGAAAAATAACCTTTCATAGCCTTTGTTAGTTTTGAATTTTTGATTTTTCCGTATCCAAGTTGAACAGCGGTGTAACCTCTTTTTTCTTTATCTATTACCTGTATTACTCTAGCTTTCTCCATCTTTAATACAGTAACTGGCACCAACTGACCAGATTTATAAAATTCTCTAGTCATTCCAATTTTTTTTCCTATCAAAGCAATCTCACTCATAATTATATCTTAATCTCCACATCGACACCTGATGCTAAATCTAACTTCATTAAAGCCTCGACAGTCTGTGGTGTTGGCTCAATTATATCAATTAATCTTTTGTGAGTTCTCGACTCAAATTGTTCTCTACTTTTTTTATCTATATGAGGAGATCTTAAAACTGTATATCTTTCAATTCTAGTTGGTAATGGAATTGGACCTTTTATTGTAGCACCAGTTCTTTTAACTGTATTTACAATTTCTTCAGTTGAAGCATCTAAAATCTTATTGTCGTAAGCTCTAAGTTTAATTCTAATATTCTGTTTTTCCACTTTAACCTGCTATTTTTTTTGTTACTTCGTCTTGAACATTTTGTGGCACTTTTGCGTAGTGATCAAAAAACATTGAGTATTGTGCTCGCCCTTGGGACATTGATCTTAAACTATTAATGTATCCAAACATATTTGCTAAAGGCACCATTGCAGTTATTACGGTTGCATTACCTCTTTGTTCTTGAGTGCTTATTTGTCCTCTTCGACTATTTAAGTCTCCAATAACATCGCCCATATAGTCTTCCGGCGTTACTACTTCAACTCTCATGACTGGCTCTAATAATTTTAAACCACCTTTTGTACAAGCATCTTTAAAACATGCTCTGCTTGCTAGTTCAAAAGCTAATACGCTAGAGTCAACATCGTGATGTAAACCATCTAAAATTGTAACTTTATAGTCAATCATTGGAAACCCTGCTAAAATTCCACCATCAGATACTGTTTCGATACCTTTTTCAACGCCTGGAATAAATTCTTTTGGAATTGCTCCACCTTTAATTTTGCTTTCAACAGCTCTCCCTTTACCAGGTTCTTGCGGTTCTACTAATAATTTTACTTTTGCAAATTGTCCTGCACCACCACTTTGTTTTTTATGTGTGTATTCTACTTCTGATGAGTTTTCTATTGTTTCTCTGTATGCTACTTGTGGAGCTCCGACATTTGCTTCAACTTTAAATTCTCTTTTCATTCTATCAACAATGATATCTAAGTGTAATTCACCCATTCCTTTTATAATCGTTTGTCCAGACTCTTCGTCAGATGAAACTCTAAACGAGGGATCTTCTTTGGCTAATCTGCCTAATGCTTCTCCCATTTTCTCTTGGTCAGCTTTTGTTTTTGGTTCAACAGCAATTTCAATTACTGGGTCAGGAAATTCCATAGGTTCTAGAAGGACTGGATTATCTTTATTACATAACGTGTGACCAGTAATAGTATTTTTCAAACCAGCTAGAGATACAATATCTCCTGCGTTAGCTTCTTTGATGTCCTCTCGAGAGTTAGCATGCATTAATAACATCCTGCCGACTCTTTCTTCTTTTTCTTTTGATGAATTGTATACAGCCGTTCCTGTTTTTATTGTGCCTGAATAAACTCTAATAAATGTTAAAGATCCAACAAATGGGTCATTTGCCACCTTAAATGCTAGTGCAGAAAATGGTGCACTATCATCAAATTTCATTTCAATTTCATCCTCTGATCCCAATTTAGTTCCTTTAATTGAACCAATATCAATAGGGCTTGGAAGATAGTTAATCACTGCATCAAGTAGTGGCTGAACACCCTTATTTTTAAAAGCTGAACCAGTTAATACAGGAACAAAATCAAAATTTAATGTTCCTTTTCTTATACATTTAATTAAATCTTCTTCTTTAATTTCTTCACCATTTAAATATGACTCCATCAATTTTTCGTCTTGTTCTACAGCCATTTCGACTAATTCTGTTCGGTATTTTTGAGAGATTTCTTTAAGATCCTCTGGGATATCTTTATATTCCCATTCGGCACCTAGAGCTTCATTTTTCCAAACTTGTGCTTTCATTTTCACAAGGTCAACAACACCAGTTAAAGAGGCTTCAATACCGATTGGTACCTGTATGACCAATGGTTTTGCTCCCAATCTGTCTTTGATCATATCTACACATCTAAAAAAATCTGCACCCGTTCTATCTAACTTATTTACAAAACAAATTCTTGGTACTTTATATTTGTCAGCTTGTCGCCATACTGTTTCTGATTGAGGTTCCACACCTGCTACACCGTCAAATACTGCAACCGCACCATCAAGTACTTTAAGTGATCTTTCTACCTCAATTGTAAAATCTACGTGACCTGGTGTATCGATGATATTAATTCTATGGTCTTGCCAGAAGCAGGTTGTTGCTGCAGATGTAATTGTAATGCCTCTTTCTTGTTCTTGTTCCATCCAATCCATGGTAGCTGCACCATCGTGAACTTCACCGATTTTATGGCTTTTCCCCGTGTAATATAAAATTCTTTCAGTTGTAGTTGTTTTACCTGCATCAATATGGGCCATAATCCCAATGTTTCTATATTTGTCTAATGTGTGAGATCTAGCCATAATATTTTACCACCTAAAGTGTGCAAAAGCCTTATTGGACTCTGCCATTTTATGTACATCTTCTTTTTTCTTTACAGCTGCACCTTTTTTTTCATATGCATCATAAAGTTCATTAAAAATTTTATCAGACATATGTTTATCTTTTCTTTTTCTTGCTGAATCTATAAGCCATCTGATAGCTAAAGCCTGTGCTCTTTTACTTTTAACTTCAACCGGAACTTGATATGTGGCTCCACCTACTCTTCGTGATCTTACCTCTACAGTTGGTTTAATATTATTGATTGCTTCATTAAAAATATTGATAGGTTCATCTTTTGATTTTGTTTTTATCTTTTCAATTGCATCATAAACTATTTTAGTAGCCACTCCTCTTTTGCCATCGTACATGATATTATTAATTAATTTAGGTATAATTGTGGAATTAAATTTTGGATCAGGAACAATATTTTTTTTTGGTTGTGTTTTTTTTCTAGACATGTCTATTTACCTTTTTTCGTTCCGTACAAAGATCTTCTTTTCTTTCTATTTGCCACTCCTTGAGTGTCTAAATTACCTCTTAAAATATGATAACGAACACCTGGTAAATCTTTTACCCTACCACCTCTAATTAATACGACAGAATGTTCTTGAAGATTATGACCTTCCCCAGGTATATAAGCGGTAACTTCAAAACCATTTGACAATCTCACTCTAGCAACTTTTCTTAAAGCAGAATTAGGTTTTTTTGGTGTTGTAGTATAAACTTTTACACAAACACCTCGCTTTAAAGGTTGTTTTTGTAATGCTGGAACTTTGTTCCTAGCAATTGGTTTAGCTCTTTTTTTTCTTAACAACTGGTTAATAGTTGGCATATCTTTAAATTTTATAATTGTTTATTTTTGAATGAAATAACTGACAGGTTATTTGTGGCAGCGTTTAGTGTCTAAAGTTAACACTACATTCCAACCAAAAAATATCGCCAAAATACTTATTAATTTAATTTTGTCAAACTAAAACTAATTAGCAAATGTGTTATTTTTATTGATTTACAGGGGTTTCTGGCTGTTCAATCTGTTCCTGCTCAGAAAGAAATTTATTGTCATCTTGTAGAGCTTTTTTGTTCCATTTATTTTTAATATTACCAGTTCCAGCAGGTACTAATCGTCCAACTATTACATTCTCTTTCAAACCATTAAGTGGATCAACTTTACCTTTGATAGCAGCATCTGTAAGAACTCTTGTAGTTTCCTGGAATGATGCAGCGGAAATAAAAGATTCAGTCTGTAGAGAAGCTTTGGTAATTCCCATTAAAACTCTTTCTCCAGTAGCTATTTTTTTACCCTCAGATTTTAATTTTTCATTAACGTTATCAAATTTGATTCTATCAATGATTTCACCAGGTAAATAAGAGGAATCACCAGTTGTTTTTACCTCAACTTTTTTCAACATTTGTCTTAAAATAGTTTCTATGTGTTTATCGTTAATAATTACACCCTGTAATCTATAAACCTCTTGAACCTGATTAACGAAATATTCGGTTAAATCTTTTATGCCCATAATTCTGAGAATATCGTGTGGTAATGGCTGTCCATCTAGTAAATATTCTCCTTTTTTAATTTTTTCACCCTGATTGAAATTGATGTGTTTTCCTTTAGGTATTAAATAATTAGATGGTTCTGATCCATCTTCAGGCACAATTGATATTCTTTGTTTTCCTCTAACTTCTTTTCCAAATATAACTTGTCCATCGTTTTCAGCAATTATCGCACTATCTTTAGCTTTTCGAGCTTCAAACAATTCAGCAACTCTTGGAAGACCTCCAGTAATATCTTTAGTTTTAGTAGTTTCTTTAGGTAATCTAGCAATTACGTCACCAGCAGAAACTTTTTGACCATCTTTAACTGATAAAATTGAGTCAGGAACTAAATAATATCTTGCTTCATTATCATCCGCCTTTTTAATGACGTTTCCTTTTTCATCTCTTAAAGTAATCCTTGGTTTTAAATCTGTACTTTTTGATTGAGAACGCCAATCAACAACTGATTTTGAGGAAATACCTGTTGCATCATCTGTAGTTTCTTGAATAGATACACCATCAATTAAATCAACATAGCTTGCAATACCACTTTTTTCAGCAATCACTGGGGTAGTATAAGGATCCCATTCACAAATTTTTGTATTAGCTTTAACTTTGTCATCATTTTTAAAAAATAATTTTGAACCATAAGCTACTTTATAAACAGCAATTTGAACTCCATTATCGTCCTCAATAGATAATTGTGTATTTCTACCCATGACAATTAAGTTCTTTTTAGAGTCTTCTAAAATATTTGAATTAATAATTTTTAAAGTGCCCTCATTTTTTGTTACTATTTGTGAGTCTTGTTTAACTGAAGCAGTACCACCTACGTGGAAAGTTCTCATTGTTAATTGCGTCCCTGGTTCTCCAATCGATTGTGCAGAAATCATTCCAATAGCCTCACCAACATGTACCATTTGACCTCTTGATAAGTCTCGTCCGTAACAAGTTGCACAAACACCTTCTTTAGAACTACACGTCATAACTGAAAAAACTTTTAATGATTTTATTCCAGCAGAATCAATTTTATCACAACCAAATTCATCAATCATTGATGATTTCTTGATTATTACTTCACCGGTTATAGGATGTTTTACATCAGTTGCAACAACTCTACCTAAAGCTCTTTCAGATAAACTCACAACGACATTACCACCTTCTAAAATTTCTGATAATTCTATAAAACCAGGATTATCACAATTTTTTTTAGTAATTGTTAAATCTTGAGCAACATCGCAAAGTCTTCTCGTTAAATAACCTGAACTTGCAGTTTTAAGGGCTGTATCAGCTAGACCTTTTCTAGCACCATGTGTAGAATTAAAATATTCTAATGCAGTTAAACCTTCTTTAAAATTCGAGGTTATTGGGCTTTCAATAATTTCACCTGATGGTTTTGCAATAAGTCCTCTCATTCCAGCTAATTGTTTCATTTGTGCTGCAGATCCTCTTGCTCCACTATCTGCCATCATAAATACTGAATTTATTTTCAATCCTTCTGAAGTTTTTTCTGTTGCGGAAATTCCTTTCATCATCTCACCTGCAACTTTATCTGTACATTTTGACCAAGCATCAACGACTTTATTATATTTTTCACCCCTAGTGATTAAACCTTCTGCATATTGTGTCTCATAATCAGCAATTAATTTTTTTGTGTCATCGATTAATTGGGTTTTATTTTCGGGGATAACTAAGTCATCTTTACCAAAAGAAATCCCAGCTTTAAATGCATGTTTAAAGCCTAGATCTTTTAATTTATCACAGAAAATAACTGTTGTTTTTTGACCACAAAATCTAAAGACAATATCAATAATTTCCGAAACTGTTTTCTTTGGTAAAATTCTATCTATCAAAGAAAACTTAATATTATTATTTTTTGGCAATAAGTTAGCTAGTAAAAATCTTCCTGCAGTAGAAGTGTACTTCTCAAATTTTTGATTACCTTTTTCATCAATTGTCTCAAATCTAGAAATAATCGTGCTATGGACTTTTATTTGACCAGAAGAAAGCGCAAATTCAATTTGATCTGCATTTAAAAAATATCCAGCTGGCTTATCAGTGACTGGTTCTTGAGATAAATAATAAATTCCTAAAATCATATCCTGACTTGGGACAATTATTGGCTTCCCGTTAGATGGAGAAAGAATATTGTTAGTTGATAGCATTAATATTCTAGCCTCAAGTTGTGCCTCCAAACTTAAAGGAACGTGAACAGCCATTTGATCACCATCAAAATCTGCATTAAACGCAGCACATGTTAAAGGGTGTAATTCAATCGCATCTCCCTCAATTAATTTTGGTTCAAAAGCTTGAACTCCCAACCTGTGAAGTGTTGGAGCTCTGTTAAGTAAAACTGGATGTTCTCTAACAATTAATTCAAGTGCATCCCAGACAGCGTTGGTTTCTTTCTCAACTAGTTTTTTTGCTTGTTTAATTGTTGATGCTAAACCTAGTTTATTAAGTCTAGCATATAAAAATGGTTTAAATAACTCTAACGCCATTTTTTTTGGCAATCCACATTCGTGTAATTTTAGGTCTGGACCTACTACGATGACTGAACGACCAGAGTAATCAACTCTTTTACCAAGAAGATTTTGTCTAAATCTTCCTTGTTTTCCTTTTAACATCTCAGCTAAAGATTTTAATGGTCTTTTACCTGTTCCAGTAATTACTCTACCTCTTCTTCCGTTATCAAAAAGTGCATCAACAGACTCTTGTAACATTCTTTTTTCATTTCTGATGATAATATCAGGTGCCTTTAGATCCATTAGTCTCTTTAAACGATTATTTCTATTAATAACCCTTCTATAAAGATCATTTAGATCTGATGTTGCAAATCTTCCGCCATCTAAAGGAACTAATGGTCTTAATTCTGGTGGAATAACTGGAACAACAGTCATGATCATCCACTCAGGTTTTTGACCAGTTTCAATAAAAGACTCAATTAATTTTAATCTCTTAATAGCTCTTTCTTCATTAACTTTTGATTTCGTCTCTTTGATATAATCAACAAGATTTTTTCTCTCTAAATCTAAATCAAGATTTTTAAGCATTTCCAGAACTGCTTCAGCTCCAATTCCAGCTGTAAAAGCCTCCTCACCATATTCATCTTGATATTTTGCTAGTTCCTCTTCATTTAAAAGCTGATTTTTTTGCAGACCTGTTAAACCTGGTTCAATGACAATAAAATTTTCAAAATACAAAACCCTTTCGACTTCTTTGAGCTTCATATCAACAGCAAGTGCTATTCTACTTGGTAGTGATTTTAAAAACCATATATGTGCAACAGGTGTTGCTAAATTAATATGACCCATTCGTTCTCTTCGAACATTTGATTTTGTTACTTCAACACCACATTTTTCACAGATGATGCCTCTAAATTTCATTCTTTTATATTTTCCACACAAACACTCGTAATCTTTAATTGGACCAAATATTCTTGCACAGAAAAGACCGTCTTTCTCTGGTCTAAAAGTTCTATAATTAATAGTTTCTGGTTTTTTAATTTCACCATAGGTCCAAGATTTTATTTTCTCTGGGCTAGCTAGTGAGATCTTGATACTATTAAAATTTTGAGCTTCAGATATTTCCGAATTTTTAAATAGATCTGTAAGTTCTTTTTTCATAATTAATTTAATTCCACATTTAATGCCAAAGATTTAATTTCTTTAACAAGTACGTTAAATGATTCTGGTATTCCAGACTCAAAGTTTTCTTCACCCTTAACAATAGTCTCATAAACTTTTACTCTTCCGGCAACATCATCAGATTTTACAGTAAGTATTTCTTGAAGTGTGTATGATGCACCATATGCCTCAAGTGCCCATACCTCCATTTCACCAAACCTTTGTCCACCTAATTGAGCTTTTCCACCCAATGGTTGTTGAGTTACTAAACTATAAGGACCAGTAGATCTAGCATGAATTTTGTCTTCCACTAAATGATGAAGTTTAAGCATGTAAATTATTCCAACAGTAACTGGTCTGTCAAATTTTTCACCAGTTCTTCCATCCCATAAATAAGTTTGTCCTGATTTAGGTAAATTTGCTAACTCTAACATTTCTGTTACATTTTTTTCCTTAGCTCCATCAAAGACTGGAGTGGATATAGCTATACCATTTTGTAAATTTTCACATAAATCCTTAAATTCTGTTTTACTTAATTTATCTACTTTTTGATCAAATATTTCTTCACCGTAAACAGATTTTAAAAAACTTTCTATTTTTTCATTCCTCTCAATTTTTTTATTATTTTCATTAACTAAATTCTTTATTTGCTCACCAAATTCTTTACATGCCCATCCTAAGTGAGTTTCAAGTATTTGCCCTACATTCATACGACTAGGTACACCTAAAGGATTTAAAACTATGTCCACTGGTCGTCCATCCTCTCTGTAAGGCATGTCTTCAACTGGTACAATCTTACTGACAACACCTTTATTGCCATGTCTTCCTGACATTTTATCACCTGGTCTTAATCTTCTTTTGATTGCAACAAAAACTTTTACCATTTTCATCACACTAGGTAATAAATCATCACCACTTCTTATTTTTAAAACTTTATCTTCAAATCTTTCAGTAATATCTTGTTTTGCTTTGTTATACTGATCTTTTAGTTGTAAAAATGCATTTTCATTTTTTGGATTTGAAATAGTTAATTTAAAAAGATCATTAATAGATATTTTATTAATAGTTTCGAAATCTAATTTAGAACCAGCTTCAACATCTTTTATTTTCTTTGAAAGGGTTTCTCCTGATAAAATTTGAGCAGCTCTTTGTTTAATACTTCTCTCCAAAATTTCTTCCTCAACAATTTTATCTTGTTGCACTTGATCAATTTCAGCTCTTTCAATTGTGATAGATCTTTCATCTTTTTCTATTCCATGTCTATTAAACACTCTTACATCGACTACAGTACCACTGCTTCCTCTAGACATCCTTAAAGATGTATCTGTCACATCAATTGCTTTTTCTCCAAAAATTGATCTTAACAATTTTTCCTCTGGACCTGATGCTGAATCTCCTTTAGGAGTTACTTTTCCTACCAGTATATCGCCTGCATTTACCTCTGCACCGATATATACTATTCCTGACTCATCTAAATTTTTTAGAGCTTCTTCATTAACATTAGGGATGTCTCGTGTTATTTCTTCTTCACCAAGTTTTGTATCTCTTGCCATAATCTCATACTCAACAATATGTACTGAGGTAAATACATCATCAGTTACGCATCTTTCTGAAATTAAAATAGAGTCCTCAAAATTGTATCCTTGCCAAGGCATAAATGCTACAGTAACATTTTTACCTAAAGCTAACTCGCCTAATTTGGTCGAAGGACCATCTGCAATAATATCACCAGTTTTTACTTTATCCCCTACTCTAACTAAAGGTCTTTGATTAATACATGTGTTTTGGTTAGATCTTTTAAATTTTTGTAAATTGTAAATATCAACACCAGATTTTGAGAAATCAGTTTCTTCTGTAACTTTTATTACAATTCTTTTACCATCAATTTTATCTACTACTCCATCTCTTTTAGCAACAATTGTAACTCCCGAGTCTAATGCAACATCACTTTCTATTCCAGTTCCAACCAAAGGTGCCTCAGGTTTTAATAATGGAACAGCTTGTCTCATCATGTTAGAACCCATTAGTGCCCTGTTCGCATCATCATTCTCTAAGAAAGGTATTAATGAAGCAGCTACCGAAACCAATTGTTTAGGCGATACGTCAATATAATCTATCGTTTCAGGTTTTGCCAAAAGGAAGTTTAAGTTTTGTCTACAAGAGACTAATTCCTCAACTATCTTTCCATTTTTATCAATTTTAGTATTTGCTTGGGCTATGGTAAATTTTGTTTCTTCCATTGCTGACAAATATTCTACTTTATCCTGAACAACGCCCTCTTTTACTCTCTTATAAGGACTCTCAATAAAACCATATTTATTAATTTTTGCATAAGTAGATAAACTATTGATCAAACCAATATTTGGACCTTCTGGAGTCTCAATAGGACAGATTCTTCCATAATGAGTTGGATGAACGTCTCTAACCTCAAATCCAGCTCTCTCCCTTGTTAGTCCACCAGGACCTAAAGCAGAAACTCTTCTTTTATGAGTAATTTCTGAAAGTGGGTTTGTTTGATCCATAAATTGAGAAAGTTGAGAACTTGCAAAAAAATCTTTTAGTGAAATTGTAAGTGGTTTTGCATTTATCAAATCTTGTGGCATTGCTGACTCGATATCTAAAGTGGTCATTTTTTCTTTTATAGCCCTTTCCATTCTATAAACACCGATACGAGCTTGATTTTCAACTAATTCACCTACAGATCTAACTCTTCTATTTCCAAGATGGTCAATGTCATCAACTTCATCTTTACCATCCCTTAAGTCCAACATTTTACGAATAATTGCTAAAATATCATCATTTCTTAATATTGTTATTTTATCTGAGCATTCTAAATCTAATCTAGAATTCATTTTGACTCTTCCAACGTCAGACAAGTCATATCGGTCTGAGCTAAAGAATAAATTATTGAAAATTTGAGTTGCTATTTCAATTGTTGGAGGTTCACCGGGTCTTAACATCTTATAAATTTCAGTAATTGCCTCATCTTTAGTATTATTTTTGTCATTCAAAATTGTGGTGAGTAAATAAGGACCTTTGTTTATAGAATTTGTTACAGAAATATCTAGACTTGTAATATTTGCATCTAAAATTTGTTGAATGATTGTCTCATTTAACTCAGTACCAATTTTTAATAATCCATCCTCTTGATCATTTAATTTAATATCTTTATGTAAAAACTTTCCAAATAATGATTCTTTCGCAACTAGTATATCTTTTAATCCATCATTAGATAATTTTTTAGCATTTAAGTAGTTTATTTTTTCTCCTAATTTAATTACAACTTTTCCTGATTTAGCATCAACAACTTCTTCAGAGAAATTTTTAGCTTTATAATTTTCAGGGTTAAATTTTGTTTTCCACTTTTCTGATTTTGTATCAAAGATAAATTTTTCTGACTCATAAAATTCATTTACAATTTCACTTTTTGAATAACCAAGAGCAAGCAATAATGTAGACGCAAGAATTTTTTTCTTTCTATCGATTTTAAAATATAAAAAATCTTTTACGTCATATTCAAAATCTAACCAAGATCCTCGATTAGGTATTACCCTGCAATTAAATAAAAGCTTCCCACTCGCATGTGTTTTACCTTTATCATGATCAAAAAATACCCCTGGGCTTCTATGCATTTGATTGACAACAACTCTTTGAACACCATTAGTTATAAATGTTCCACTATTAGTCATCATGGGAACTTCCCCCATATAAACTTCTTGTTCTTTCGCTGATAAAATATCTTTTGTATTTGTTTCTTGGTTTATTTCATAAACAACTAAACGCAATGTACATTTTAAAGCTGAGGAATACGTTAAGCCTCTAGCAATACATTCTTCTACATCAAATTTTGGTTTTTCAAGTCTGTATGATACATATTCTAAAGTTGCTTTATCATTTAGATCTTCAATAGGAAAAATACTTTTAAATACTCTATCAAATCCTTTAGTTAAGTCACCTGCTTCAGGGTTAAAAATTGTTAATTCGTCGTAGGAATTTTTTTGAACTTCTATTAGATTAGGAATAGATAAACTTTCTTTAAGTTTTCCGAAACTCTTTCTAATATTTTTCTTTTCAGTAAAAGATATTTGCATCTATGTTTTAATACTGATTAAATTTAATTAATCAGTACTTAAAAATTTCCTGTTAATTTACTTAAGTTCTACTTTTGCCCCTGCAGCTTCTAACTTAGCTTTTATTTCCTCTGCTTCTTTTTTTGGTACACCAGCTTTTACTTCTTTAGGTGCGCCCTCTACCAAGTCTTTTGCTTCTTTTAGACCAAGAGAAGTTGCTGCTCTTACTTCTTTTATTACATTAATTTTTTTATCTCCTGCAGAAACAAGCATGATTGAAAAGTCATCCTTTTCTTCTGCTGCTGCTGCAGCACCTGCTGCTGCTGGAGCTGCTGCTGCCATTGGCGTAACACCCCATTTTTCTTCTAGTTGTTTTGAAAGATCTGCTGCTTCAGCAACAGTTAAACTTGATAAGTCTTCGATAATTTTATTTAGGTCTGGCATAATTTACTCTTTAGGTTGTGTTTCAGAATTTTCTGGTGGTAAACTACTCATTTTTTCCGATCGTGCAAGCAAAATACTTACTAATTTTGATGCGGATGCATTCAAAATACCCACAATATTAGCCCTTGCTTCGTCTAAAGTAGGTAAATTTGCGACATTCATTACTCCAGCTTGATCAAGTATTTCATTTTCCATCATCCCACCGATCAGTTTCAGATTCTCATTATCTTTTGCAAACTTAGATAAAATTCGTGCTGATATAATTGCATCTTCTCCAAATGCAACGGCTGTTGGACCAGTAAATAAATTTGATAAATCTTTACACTTAGTTTTTTCCAATGCTAATTTTGTAATTCTGTTCTTTGTAATTTTAAATATTATTCCATGTTCTCTCATTTTTGATCTTAATTCATCTAATTGAGTCATTGTCAGACCTTGATAATGAGTAACCATAACCGCTTTACTATTCTCAAATTGCGTTGTCATTTCAGCAATGTAGTTTTTCTTTTGCTCTTTATTCATCATAACTTAAATATTTTTCCCCAATTTTAATTTATATGAAACACCCATTGTTGATGTCACAAATGCGGTTCTAATTAAATCTCCTTTAACTGTATTATTCGATTTTTCTTTCTCGAGTGTATCTATAACAGCATTAAAATTTTTAATTAACTTTTCATCACTAAAAGATTTTTTTCCTATACTTACACCAATATTTCCATCTTTATCATTTCTAATTTCTGCTTGACCAGATTTTGCATCTGAAATTGCTGTTTTTAAATTTTCAGTCACAGTTCCTAGCTTTGGGTTTGGCATTAAACCTTTTGGTCCCAATACTTTTCCTAATTTTGATAATTTAATCATCATGGATGGAGTACAAATTAATTTTTCAAAATTAATTTCACCATTTTTAATTTTCTCAATAAATTCATCACTACCCACAATATCTGCACCAGCACTTTTTGCTTCGTCAGCTTTTGTATCTTCACATACGACAGCAACTTTTATTTTTTTACCAGTTCCACCAGGAAGATTGACTACAGTCCTAATGTTTATCTCATTTTTTTTTTGTTTATTGTTAATCTGAAAACTTAAATCAACTGACTCATCGAATTTAGTTGTGCAATTTTTTTTAACTACAGGAAGTAATTTTTCAATAGCTTCAGAAGGAAGCTCTGTAGTTTTTTCAGGAAGTTTTTTAAATCTTTTTGAAGACATAACTAATCTTTTACCTCAATACCCATTGATCTTGCTGAACCAGCAATTATTTTGACCGCTTGATCTAAATCAAGAGCATTCAAATCCTCCATTTTTTGTTTAGCTATTTCTTCAGCTTGTTTTTTCGTTATTGATGCAACAATATTTCTACCAGGTTCTTGGGAACCACTTTTTAATTTTGCAGCCTCTCTTATAAAGAAAGATGCTGGTGGTGATTTAATTTTAAAATCAAACTTTTTATCTTTATAAACTGTTATTTCGACTGGTACAGGTTTGCCAGCTAACTTTTTTGTTTTATCATTAAAGGCTTTACAGAATTCCATTATATTTACACCACGTTGCCCTAATGCAGGTCCAACTGGTGGAGCAGGATTTGCTTGACCACCTTTAATTTGTAATTTTATAAATCCACTAATTTCTTTTTTAGCCGCCATAAACCTAACTTACTTTCTCCACTTGATTATATTCTAAATCAACTGGTGTCGGTCTTCCAAATATAGAAACTGACACCTTAAGTCTAGACTTTTCTTCGTCAATTTCCTCAACCATTCCACTAAATGACGCAAAAGGTCCATCAATTACCTGTACTTTTTCACCAACCGCATATTCTACAGCTGATTTTGGTTGAGCTACCCCATCTTTTATTTGACCTAAAATTTTATCAATTTCTTTATCAGATACAGGCACAGGCATACCCTTTGTGCCTAAAAAACCACTGACACGTTTTATATTTTTGATCATGTGATAAATATCATTATCCATTTCACTTTTAATCAAAACATAACCTGGAAAATATTTTTTTTTTCTTTGTATCCTTTTGCCTCTTTTAACTTCGGTTACATCATGTGTTGGAACAATAATTTCCTCAAACTTTTCAGAAATTTTAGCCTTATCAGCTTCTTCTTTAATCAGTCCCGCTACTTTATTTTCAAAACTAGAATGAGATTGAACTATGTACCAATTTTTCATTAAATACTCACCTTAAGTAATAACTCTAAGAAAAATTTTAAAACCTGATCTAATAAAAGAAAAAACAATGACATAACTACTGCCATTGCAAAAACCATTAACGCACCTTGAAGTGTTTCTTTTCCTGTGGGCCAAGAAACCTTAAATGCTTCCTGTTTTACTTCTTGTATAAATTTAATAGGGTTTTTCATAATCATTTAAATTACATTGGCAGGAGCGGAGGGACTCGAACCCTCAGCCTCCGGTTTTGGAGACCGGCGCTCTACCAATTGAGCTACACTCCTATATAGAGTTTACTCTATAATTTTAGTTACTACTCCAGCTCCAACAGTTCTACCACCTTCACGAATAGCAAAGTTTAATTTTTCTGACATCGCAATCGGTGTAATTAGTTTAACTGTAAATTTAGCATCATCACCAGGCATAACCATTTCAGTACCAGCTGGTAGCTCTACCTCTCCAGTTACATCTGTAGTTCTAAAATAGAATTGTGGTCTGTACTTTGTAAAAAAAGGTGTATGTCTTCCACCTTCTTCTTTTTTAAGTACATACGCTTGAGCTTCAAATTTAGTATGTGGTGTAACAGAACCTGGCTTACATAGAACTTGTCCTCTTTCAATATCTGTTCTTTCTACACCTCTTAAAAGCACTCCAACGTTATCTCCTGCTTCACCAGAATCTAAAAGTTTTCTAAACATTTCGACACCAGTACAAACTGATTTTTTAGTTTCTCTAATACCAACGATTTCAAGCTCGTCTCCAGTTTTAAGCACACCTGATTCAACTCTTCCAGTTGCAACAGTACCTCTTCCTGAGATTGAAAAAACATCTTCAACAGGCATCAAGAAATCTTTGTCTTTAGGTCTGTCTGGTTGCGGAATAAATTCATCAACATTTTTCATTAATTCTAAAATTGAATTTTTTCCAATTTCATCATCTCTTCCCTCAACTGCTGCAAGTGCAGAACCTTTTGCGATAGGAGTTTTGTCACCTGGAAATTTATAAGAAGTTAACAATTCTTTAATCTCTTCCTCGACTAGATCAATCATTTCTTTATCATCAACTTGATCTACTTTATTTAAATAAACACAAATTGCAGGAACTCCAACTTGTCTTGCTAAAAGAATGTGCTCTCTTGTTTGAGGCATAGGACCATCAGCAGCGTTAACAACCAAAATTGCACCATCCATTTGTGCTGCACCAGTTATCATATTCTTCACGTAGTCCGCGTGACCTGGACAATCAACGTGCGCATAGTGTCTCTTTTCAGTTTCATATTCAACGTGTGCTGTTGAAATAGTAATTCCTCTTTCCTTTTCCTCTGGCGCTTTATCAATTTGATCATATGCTACAGCCTGAGCTCCGCCAGTTTCAGATAAAACTTTTGTGATCGCAGCAGTTAAAGTTGTTTTACCATGATCGACATGACCGATTGTTCCAATGTTACAATGCGGTTTATTTCTTACAAATTTTTCTTTCGACATTCCTTATTTCCTCACTTTTATTTTTTTATAAACTATTTTTTCTTGGAGCGGGTAAAGGGAATCGAACCCTTACATCCAGCTTGGAAGGCTAGCGTTCTACCATTGAACTACACCCGCACAACCCCAAGAGTAACACTCCAGTATTGCAGAAAATTATTGAATGGTGGAGGGGGAAAGATTCGAACTTTCGAAGACCGAAGTCAACGGGTTTACAGCCCGCCCCATTTGACCGCTCTGGAACCCCTCCCTTAGGGGAAGTGTCCCCTTGTTCAATAAAGCTTCAAACAACAAGCGTTTTATATATTTTATTTGTCCAAATGCAACACGTGATTTAATAGGAAAATATTTAAAAAAACGTGTAAAACGAAGGTAATTTTATGAATAAATCGTCTTTTTTTATCATTGGTCAACATGCAGTAATTGAGGCACTCAGAAATCCAAAAAGAAACGTTTTGAGGATATTCTTAACTGAGGAAAGTAAGAAAAATATTCATAAAAAAAATCCTAATAAAAACTTGTTAAATGATGTCAAAGTTTATTTTAAAACAAAAAAAGAACTTGATAAGTATAGCACTAGAGAAAATTTGCAACATCAAGGCTATGTTGCAGAAATTGAGCATATTCAAAAACCAATCCTTAAAGAATATATAAAAGAAAAGAATAATCTTACATTAATTTGTCTAGATGGTGTAACTGATCCAAGAAATATAGGATCGTTAATAAGAAGTGCTGCCTCTTTTAACATTAATGGAGTGATTATTAAGGAAAGAAACTTCCCTAGTGAGAGTAAACTTATGTATAAAGCAGCAAGTGGTGCAATTGAATATATTAATATTTTTGAAGTTTCTAATATCAATTCAACACTTAAAAATCTAAAAGAAAAAAATTTTTGGGTATATGGCTTTGATGGTAAAGGAAAAAAAGACTTTACTGATATTGAATGGAAGGGAAATAATATATTATTATTTGGATCTGAAGGATCAGGGATGCATAAACACACATCCAAATATGCAGATTTTTTAGTTAAGATTGAGATTAATAAAAAAATTGAGAGCCTAAATATATCAAATAGTGCCGCAATTGTATTTCATCATTTAAGTTATTTAAAAAAAAAGAGTTGATTAATTAATGAATAATTAATAATTATTGCGCATGCCCTTGTAGCTCAGCTGGTAGAGCAATTGATTTGTAATCAATAGGTCCGCGGTTCGAATCCGTGCGGGGGCACCACTTCATAATTAAAGTCTTTTGGTTTTTTTAATAATCTAAGTTATAAAGTAAAATGGAAAATTTGATTGTATTGAACAATGAAAAAGTTTCAAAACATAATGGTAAATTTTTTTCAAGAAATTATAACTTTAAAATATTACCTGAAGGTTTAAATAGGTATTTTAAAGTTGAATATATAGTTAGAAAATCTGAAGTTAACGAAAATCATGAGTTAAACTTGGATAAAATCAAAATTGCATCTAATATTATTCAATTTATTTTTCATGTATTATCAACTTTCAAAAATAAAAAATCAAAATATTATTTGATCTGTATTACACCTTATACTTTTATTGCGTCTTTATTTTTGTTCATTTTCAGAAAAAAAGTTTATGTATACTTAATCAGCAGTGGTCATGAAGAATGGGCAAATTTATTAGGTAATTGGTCTGTATGGATCTATGATCTAATGTTCAAGATAGTTACATCCAACGCTATTGTTATAGCACTGCACGATAGGCTTTATGATAAAAAAAATTTCCACGTAATAAATTCTTCTACATTGGATGACAAATGGTTTAAGAATTTTAAGGAAGCAAGAATTGACAAGGTAAGATTTTTATATGTGGCAAGAATTAATCCAGTTAAAGGAATAAATGAATTTTTAGAAATGTTTAACAATCTTGAAATGGAGGCTGAATTATCAATAATTGGAAAAACAAATAATTTAAGACATCAAAAAAAATTTAAAAGTTTAATTGAAAATTCGAAAAATATAAAATTTCCTGGATATATATCTAGCAGACAAGAACTAATTGATACGTATGATAATCATAATATATTCATTTTACCATCATTCACCGAAGGTCAACCATATGTGGTTGATGAGTCATTAGTTCGTAGAAGACCAGTTTTAATATTTGAGGATATTGCTCAAATTATTAAAGGTAGAAAAGGAATTTTTGTTGCTAAAAGGAACGCTACCTCATTTATTGAAACAACAAAATTTATTATGAATAACTATTCAAAAATACAAAAAGATATTGAACAAAATGATTTTCCTCTTGAAAAAGATATGTTTCAAGAAATATCCAATGTTGTTAAAAACAATTAACTTTGGAACAATCTTTCAATACCCTCAATTATTGAAATTTTCGGTTTCCATTTAATATCTTTTTTGATTTTTGAAATATTTGCGCATGATCTATTAGGATCTCCCGGCCTTTTAGGAATAAAAATTTTTTTTCCACCTATGATATCTGCAATTTTATTGATTGATGTTTCTTTACCTGAACCTAAATTATAAATCTTATTTTTTAAATTACTTCTAGCAAGCTTAATAAATGCACTGGTTAAATCTTCCACATGTATAAAATCTCTAGTTTGTTTCCCATTACCAACTATTGTCAAAGATCTTTTCTTTTTTTTTTGAGTTAAAAAATTACTAAACACAGCACCATATTGACCAGTTGTATTCAATCTTGGACCATAAACATTAAAAAATCGACAAGAAATATTTGGCATTTTAAAAAATTTGGCATAATTAATTACCGCTTCTTCTCCTAAAAACTTTGTAAATGCATAAGGATGTTTTGTGTCTATTCTCTCAGTTTCAGAGGTCGGAATTTTTTTAGGTGATCCATAACAACTTGATGATGCTGCATAAATAAACTTTTTTACCCTCATTTTTTTAGCAGCCTCAAGTACATTCAAAGTTCCAAGAACATTATTGATAAAATATTTTTTTGGATTTTTAATGCTTGGAACAATTTCTGCTAAACCAGCTAAATGAAAAACATATTTCACACCTTTAAAGTATTTATCAATTTTTTGATTATTTGAAATATCTAACCTTATAATTTTAATATTATCTTTCGAATGATGTGATAAATTTTTTTTTTTACCTGAGACAAAATTATCTAAGACAATTACTTTATGGCCCTCTTTTACTAATCTATCAACCAAGTTGCTTCCTATAAAACCAGCTCCACCAGTAACTATAGATTTAATTATTTTCATTATTACATATCAAGATTTAAAGCCATCCTCCAGCACCAGTTAAATAATAATTATCAGCTAATCTATAATTTTGCCATGCTCCCTCATGATCTACAATAAGTTTACAATTTTTTACATATTTTTTTAATCTATTCGGAGATATTCTAAATTGTCTATGATTAACAGAAATAATAATACAATCAAATTTTCTTAGTTGACTTGGAAATTTAAATGTTTCAACACCAGTAGCTTTTTTAATCTCCTCTTTAGTAAAATATGGGTCAAAAAGTTTTACATTTAACTTTTTTTTTTTTAAAGATTTTACTAGTGGAATAACTTTAGATAAAACACTAACTTTTAAATCACCCTTGTAAGATAAACCTAGAATACCGATTTTCTTTAATTTTTTTTTGGCGATCGAGTTTGCAATAATCGAACCCATATTATCATCAGTTTTTATAGTTTCTCTTAATAAAGTAAGTTTATTGCTATTTTTGATTTGTGATAAAACATACCTACTCGACAAAGGTATACAATAACCACCCGCTCCAATTCCTGGATGAAAGGTTTCTAGATTCCATTTTGTTCCAACTAATTGTAATACTTCTCTCATATTGTCTTTAGGAAAAGCGACTGAGAGTTGATTTGCCAGGGTAATGTCCATATGACGATAAGCATTTTCAACACTTTTAACCATCTCGGAAACTTTGTAAGAACTTGCAATATGCAATTTTTTACAGACTATCGATAAAATATCTTTTGTAACTTTAGCTGAATAGTTATCGGTTGAACCATAAACTCGATCAAGATTCTCTAAATTTTTTACCCCCTCAATAAACCAATCCCTTCTGGGGGCAACTGAAAACAAGATATTTTTACCAATTTGTAATTTTTTTCTTTTTAAAAAAGGTAAAATTTTTTTATCTGAAACTTTTGGAGCAAGAGTTGACTCCACAATCACCAATGGTGGTACTTTTGTTTTTTTATTTCCAATTTTTGCAATATTATTAAGTACACTCATCAATGGTTTGTAATAAGGTTTTCCATCTTTTTCAGTTGGAACAGCTATAAAATGAGCAATAAATTTTTCAGAAATTAAATCGTTAGGATTTGTAGTAGCTTTCAAAGAACCATTTTTAACCATTTTTTTTATGTTAAATCCAAACCATTTCTCTAAGTCCTTTAAAGGAATTACTCCTGAATTTATTTTTCTAACTTTTTCTTTGTTAATATCAAATCCAACACATTTAATATTTTTCTTTGAAAAATAAACCATTGTCGATAAACCAATATATCCGGTGCCCCAAATTCCGATTTTATATTTTTTTGATTTTAATAAATGTTTATAATTCATAAAAAAAATTTGATTTTATCCCCATTCTGACCAACAAACTCCACTAGTAGGATCAAACATTTTTGATGTTCCATCAGCATTAATATCTTTAACTTTAGAAACATAAGTCATCGAGTCAAAATTGATATCTAGATACCTTACTCGTTTATAAGAGTCTGAGGTTCCAGGCAAATATGTACTTAAAAGCTCAAAATAATAAATAGTTGAGTCTTTAGAGAGTTCTGCTGACGTTATTTTACCATTTTGAACCCATAAAGTATGATAATATGTTTTTTCAAAAGAGGAATAATTGTATTCGTTGTTTCTTATTATAAATCTTTCATCTTTATCAAAATGAATAGTATAGTACCAGCTTCTAACTTTATATTGCTCATCATATGAAATTTTTTTAGGTCCACACATATATACTTTTTTAAAATTAAAAATCTGGGCATTAGATATATTACACCACAACAAACTCAGAACCACGATCCCCATAAGTTTTTTCATTTTAAAACTCTACCATTGCTAATATAATGTTTCCAAACTAAAAATATTGACAGATTAAGTTGTTAATAAATGTTTATTTAAACTTTAGCAATTGATTTGTAATAAATAAATCCTCGGTTCGAATCTGTACCTGGCACCATCAATTAGTAAAATCAATACTAATTATTTAGGCCAAAACTGCTTTTGTTATGATAAAAAATTAAAGTGATTAATAATTTTAATTATGATAAGTTAGAATGTTTACTTAAATCAATAGATATTAAATGAGTAGAAAAAAAACAGAAAATACATTCTCAATCATAGCTATTGTCCTTGGAGGATTAGCTTTTTTATTTTTTCCACCTTTTTTAGGTGGAGCAGGAGTTATCGTGGCTGTTATTGGAAAAACTAAAAATGAAAAAATGTGGTCTATTGGACTTACAGTAAGTATTGTCGGGGGTATTGTAGGTATGATTCTTGGAGCATCTATGGCTCTAATGTAGAAAAAATCTTATTCTTATTTTTTGTGTCATTCTATTGTTATCAGATAAAAAGCATTTTTACTAAGTTGTTTCTCTTCTTAGCTGTTCGATCTTAATTTTTTTTTGAAGACTATTATTCTTATCATATAAAAGATTAAATTTAATTTTTCGATTAGTTTTTACCATAATATTTTTTGCATTTCTTACCTCTATATTATCTGCAACTGCACTAATTGGTCTTTTTTTAGGATTAAAATTTTTAATAACTATTTTCGATTTATCACCTACAATTCTGCCCTTCCATCTTCTAGGTCTAAAAGGACTAATCGGTGATATTGACAATTTTTTAGAGTTTAGATTTAATATAGGTCCGTGTACTGATAAGTTGTAAGCAGTGCTTCCTGCAGGAGTTGAAACAAGTACGCCATCAGAGACTAGTTTTTTTATAACTTGTTTTGAGCCATGATAGATAGATAAAGAGGCTGCTTGTCTACTCTGTCTTAAAATCGAAACTTCATTTATAGCAATATGTTTTTTAATTTGGTTCTTATTATTTTTAACCACCATCTCTAGTGGAGAGATTGTTATCATTCTTGCTTTATGTAAATTGCTTATGATATTTTTTGATGAAAATTTATTCATCAAAAATCCATAACTTCCAGAATTTACACCATAAAAAAATTTTTTTGATTTTCTATTCTTTTTTAATGTTTGTAGCATGAAACCATCACCACCAATAACAATAATAATGTTAGATCTTTCAACTTTATTTTGATTAATTTTTTTTTGGATTATTGATTTAATTTTTAAAGATCTTTGATTTTTATCAGATATGATTTGAACTCTACTCATTTAATGGTGCCCTCGGCCAGACTCGAACTGGCACTCCGCAAGCGGCAAGGATTTTAAGTCCTTTGTGTCTACCAATTTCACCACGAGGGCATTAATGAATTTCATGAGTGTTTATGCCAATATTTATAATTCAACAAGAGAAATAAGTAAATTTTTTTTATTTGATCTATACAAGCTATAGTTCACTTATATTATTCTTTAAAATTATTTCTAAATTGAGTTGCTTCAAAATTTTTAATTTTTTTGATTACAACAGAATATCCAAAATATATTACCTTATAAGTTCCATTTGCTCTCTCAAGAAAATCATTAATTGCTAACCGAACACCTTTGTTTAAATCAACAACTTTTCCTTCATACCATAAATAGTCATCCAATAACATTAAACCATTAATTTTTAACTGCAAATATGAATAATATAAATCAGTTATAACATCAAGATATCCATGTCCTGCATCAACATAAATTAAATCATAAGAATTTTCTTTTAAACCTTTGGAAAAAAAACTTAGTGTTGACTCATTATAGACTTCCAATCTTTCTGTATTAAAATATTTATTAAGATTTTTCTTAAAAATATCTAAATTATTTGGATGTATATCAAAACAATCTACACATTTAATCTTTGAGTTTTCTAAATAATCTAAAAAGAAAAAAGCTGAAACGCCCTGATATGACCCAAGCTCCAGTATATTCATTTTATTATTTTTCAAAGGCTCAAGTATGTTTAAAAACTGATTCAAATTTGTTTGTAGCCAACGATTGTTACTTTCTAGAAAAGATATTTTGTCTAAATAAAAATTTAATTTTTTATTTTCTCTTTCTAAAAAATTTCTATTTATATCTTCCTCTATTAAATATTTGCTATGACTAAAACCATCAGTATTTTTATCTAATTGTTTAAAAAATCTTTTAAATTGAAAGAGTCTAATTAAGTTCATAAGACTGATAATTTGAGTATTCATTGGATTTTAAGTCCTTTGTGTCTACCAATTTCACCACGAGGGCATTAATGAATTTCATGAGTGTTTATGCTAATATTTATAATTGAACAAGATGGATAAGTAAATTTTTTTCATTATGAAAAGCATATAATATTATCTCTTGTGTAAGAGTCTTGTAATAGTTTGGGCATAATAATTAAAGTTTATTTAAAATCTGACAAACTTTTAATATTTGATGATGTTTGAGATTTGGATCTATTGGAAGACTCAAGCCAAATTTCGATAAAAACTCAGAATTTTTGAATGTTTTATTTTGATATTTTTTAAAAATTTTCAGTTTATTAATTGATATAGGGTAGTGTTGAGCAAATTGAATTTTTTCTTTTTTAAAAATCTCAATTATTTTTTTTTTAATTTTAGATAATATTATAAATTGATGGTATACACATCCTCTTTTATAATTTAAAATTTCAATTTTATTATTTACGATATTTCTTTTATATATCTTAGCAATTTTTACT
Source organism: uncultured Pelagibacteraceae bacterium (assembly GCA_902582605.1). Lineage (GTDB taxonomy): Bacteria > Pseudomonadota > Alphaproteobacteria > Pelagibacterales > Pelagibacteraceae > Pelagibacter. Next base: position 126,346 of record CACHSP010000003.1, read on the forward strand.
CTCTTTTTATTATTCTTATTTAAGTCCTTTAATTTTAAATTAAGTATTGCTGCCTGAATTGTATCTAACCGAGAATTAATACCTGGGACTTCACAATCATATTTATCCAATGAACCAAGATTTTTTATCATTCTAATATTTTTATTAAATCTATCATTATTCGTAGTTATACAACCCCCATCTCCATAAGCACCCAAGTTTTTACCTGGGTAAAAGCTAAAACAAGCAATATCACCAATTGAACCAATTTTTTTTTTTAAACTAAAATCAAATGCTCCATGAGCTTGTGCAGCATCTTCAATGATATGAATTTTTTTTCCTTTGATAATCTTTTTAATTTCTTTGATATCTCCTGGATTGCCATAAAGATGAACTACAATGATAACTCTTGTATCCTTGCTGATTTTTTTTTTTAAATCATCTAAATCAAAATTTGAACTCTTTTTCTCAGTGTCCACCAATTTAACTTTAAGGCCCAAGTTTAATGGGGCCAATGCAGTTGATTTCCATGTCATTGCAGGAACAATTACTTCAGAGTCCTTTTTTAAATTAAGAGATTTTAAAGCAATTAATAATGCATCTGTTCCATTGCCGACTGTAATACAATGTTTTACGTTGCAGAATCTTTTAAATTTTTCTTCAAATGAACTAACTTCTTTTCCATCAATAAAAGTTGAGTTTAAGATTATATTATTAATCTTACTTAAAATTTTATTATGGAATTTTTTATCTTGTTTTTTAATATCAAAAAATTTTATCATGCTTTTGTATAAATTTTTTTTGGCACTATAATTAACCTAAACAATTTCTTTATAATTTTCATTAATAGTTAATAAAGTTGATAAAATATCATAATTAGTTCTCCAAAAATAGATATTTTGTATATTTGTGTATATCAATTTCATTACAAGAAATCTGAAAACCCTATATTCGTGTCAGATAGTATCTAAAATTTATTTAGAAGAATAAGTAATTTTTCTGTCATTAAGATACTTTTTTTTAGAAAAAATTTTATTATATTAAAAATTAAATTAAATTAAAAATTTTTTTATGAAAAAAACTTATCGAATCATTAAACTAAAAAAAAGAAAAACACTAAATAATAGATTTGTTTATCTACATATCCTGGAAAATTTAAAAAGATTTAATTTTACACCTAAAAGAATATATTTTCATGATTATAAAAAAAATCATTTAATTAAAAATAAAGTAAACAAAGCAGATACTATATTTATCCCTTTGGGTGGTGTTTTAAACTTTTCAATTGGGATTAATAAAATTAATTTGAAAAAAAACCAATCATTACTAATTAAAAAAAAAGTTCCTTTTGATCTTAAAACTTCTAAATCTTTTTTTATTGTAATATCAAATAAAAATTATAAGAAGACTTAAAATTAATTTATAAATACTTAAATCCTCCAAGAGTTTTTGTACTT